>DATECH010000101.1:0-5641 GCA_035287005.1 Actinomycetota bacterium
TCGGCATGCTTCGAGATGCCGATCGCGGTGGAGCAACGGGACGGGCGCTGGAGCGCGCGGCGGACGCGCCGGTGATCAGTCGTCGTCGGCGAACGCCAGGGCGAGTTGCTCGGCCTCGAGCCGCGTGCGCTTGCTGTACCGCATCGGTTTGCCCAGGGCATAGATCGCCACGGTCGACAGCAAGAGGAACACCGTGATCGTGCCGACCATGATCAGCAGCACCGTGAGCGGGCTTGCGTGGTGGGCGGGCTCGCCGATCCACTTGACGATCGCGTAGATCGTGAGCGACAGCCACATCACGACCACGATCACCGCCGCCCACAGCACGTAGGACGTCGTGGCGATCAGGGCGATCGCGATCGAACGGCCGGTGTGTTCCCGCATCGATCGTCAGCCTAGCAACGCTCCCGGGCGTCTGCCGCGATGCGCTGGGAGGATGGGCTCGTGCGCGAGGACGATCGACTGCGGCGCCGCGGGATCGCGGCTGTGTGGCTCGCCACGTTCCTGTGGGCGTGGGGACCCGTCCTGGTGAAGTGGAGCAGCCTGCCCGGTCCAACCTTCGCCATGCTGCGACTGTGGGTCGGCGTCCTCGTGTCCTTCGTCGCCATCGCGGCCACCGGGCGTCGATTCACCTGGACCGCGTTCCGGGCGTGCGGGATCGGTGGCGTGTTGTTCGCGGCGGACATCGGGCTCGGGTTCACCGCCGTGAAGATCACGACCGTCGCCGACGTGGCGCTGATCGGAGCGCTGGCACCCGTCGTCATCGTGCTGGTGTCTGCGCGACGTCTACACGAGCGGATCACGATGCGTTCGTGGGCTCTGGTCGGCGCGTCGTTCTCCGGCGTGGTGATCGTCGCGCTGGCGTCAGCGGGGCTGCCGAGCTGGAGCCTGGCGGGCGACGTGATGGCGTTGGTGGGCGTGGCGACGTGGACGATCTACTGGTTCTTCTCTCGTCACGTGCGGGAGCGCTACGACCCGATCATCTATTTCGCCTGCGTGATGCTGGCGGGCGCGCTGACGATGACGCCCGTGGCGCTCGTGGCCAACGGGGTCCCGAATGCAGTGTCGGCGAGCGACGCGTTCGCCGTCGTCGCCGTGGCGCTGCTGCCGGGTTTCGTGGGTCACACCCTCGTGATCTGGTCGCACCGGCACGTCGCGTCGTGGCTGTCCGCCCTGATCACGCAGGTGTCGCCGGTGATCACCGTCGTGCTCGCGTGGCTCGTGCTGGGGGAGGCGATCCCACCGGCAGCGATCCTGGGCGGCGCCGTCGTGGTGGGCGCGACGATGGCCGTGATCGCGCTGGACGCGCGCAGCGGCCGGGCCGGTCGGATCGATCAGGCGGCCGAGAAGATCAGCTAGTTCGCGGCGGGGACCGGCGGCGTCGAGACCCGGGTGGTGGAAGCAATCGCGGCACGAATCGTGATCCACGTGCCGGTGGCGAGCAGCGCGACCGCCGCGAGCACCACGAGGATCCCGAGGGGACCGAGCGCCGGGACGGTGACGGATCCGGATGCGGTCACGTCGATCGGTGCGTGCCCGTCCGTCCGCATGATCACCAGCGTCCAGTCGCCGGGTGCCCCTTGCCAATGCAGGGTCGGCGCCGCGCCGCTCGTTGCCGCGACCCAGAACGGTTGCTCGGCGGGGGGCGCAGGGTCGCTCGACCCCTCGACCACCTCGGTGCGGGCGGCCCCGGGCCAGTCGATCTGTTGGATGACGTCGATCTCCACGCCCTGGAGGTAGGCGTCGACGGCTGCCGCGGAACCGACGCCGATGAATATCGGGGTCCCCCGGTCCGCGGGGCTAACCGCGACGTCGAGCGTCACCGCCTGGCCCGCGGGCAGGGTGGGGATGTCGAGCTGTGGAAGCGTGACCGCATGGCCGTCGCTCAGGAGCCGCGTTTCAGCGAGCCCGACCGAGCCGTCCGGGCCGACCAGCAGGACGATCGCGATGCCCGCCACCGAGGCGAACAGCCCCAGCAGCAGGAGGCAGACCCCGGTGACCATCAGACCCCGCCGTCTCACGTCACCATCCTGACAGGAGCTCCCGGCGCGGAGCGAAGCAAGCCCTTGACCTGGACGCGCGCGAGGCGTAGGCCTCAGGCGTGAGTGGGGCATCCCTCGAGGCGATGGTCGACGCGACGCCCGCGTCGCGCGATCGGGTGGTCGACTTCCTGCGTGCAGCGAGCATCTGCGTGGTCGTGGTCGGTCACTGGACGATCGCGATCGTGTGGTGGCAAGACGGCGTGCTGCGCACGACGAGCGCGATCGGTGTGACCTCATGGATGTGGCTCGCGACGTGGGCGCTGCAGGTGATGCCGGTCTTCTTCTTCGTCGGCGGTTTCTCCAACCTGGTGTCGTGGGATGCGTCGCGGCGTCGCGGGGGATCGACCTGGTCCTTCGTGCGGACGCGTGCGATGCGGCTGCTGCGGCCGTCGCTCGTGTTCTTCGCGGTGTGGGGCGTGATCGATGTCGGGATGCATCTACTCGACGTCGGAGCGCCGACGGGTCCTCGCCTGTGGGGCGACACGACGCTGCTTCGCCTGTTCCTGCCGCCGGGAGCGACGTTGCCCTTCGGGCCGCTGTGGTTCCTGGGCGTGTACCTGCTCATCGTCGCGATCGCGCCGTGGATGATCGAGCTGCATCGCCGGTTCCGCTGGTGGGTGCCGGCGGCGATGGTGCTCGGGGCCGTCGTCGCCGACGGCGTCGGCTTCATCGGCGGGGTGTCGGCCCTGCGGTGGTGCAACGTCGCATTCGTACTGTTGCTGCCCCATCAGCTCGGGTTCTTCTACGCCGACGGGACGTTCCAGCGGGCGTCGAGAGCCGCGCTGTGGAGCATGGTCGCGGTTGGCCTCGGTGGGCTGGTGCTGCTGACGAACCCGCCGGCGTGGCGGCTGCTCGGGGACGCGCGGTTCACGTGGTTCCCGGGCATCGGCCACTATCCCAAGAGCCTGCTCGGCACCGACGTGGAGGCGGTGTCCAACGCCTATCCCCCGACCGTGTGCTTCATGCTCGGAGGGATCTGGACGATCGGCGCTGCGATGCTCCTGCGCCCGCGGCTGCAGCGATGGTTGCAGCGCCGCGGACCCTGGAAGGCGACGATCTCGGTCAACGCCATCATCGTGACCCTGTTCCTGTGGCACATGACGGCGTTCCTCGGCGCGGTGCTCGTATTGTGGCCGGTCGGACTCGCGCGTGAGCACGACTCCACAGCCGCATGGTGGCTGCAACGTCCGGTCATCCTGGCCGTTTCGGGGTTGTTCCTCCTGGGGCTGATCGCCGTGTTCGGACGGTTCGAGCGACCCCGCGCGCCCGCCCACTGACCTGCACATACGCATCTGCCGTCGCGGTGCTACCTTCGTCGGACCGTGCAACGCGCCCAAAGGTCGTCGACGACCGCCGAGGGGGTCCGCGCGCTCGCGCTGGCCGTCGCCGGGCTGTTCGCTATGGCCGTGGTCGGCGCCGCGCCGGGCTCGCCGTTCCAACCCCTGCTGACGCCCAGCGGACAGCCGCACGGTCTGCTCACCGACCTCGCGCACCGGCTCGGGCTGTCCTCGATCCCGGGCAACCCGATCGTGGTGGTCGGAGCACTGGTGTCCCTGTTCGCCGTCGGCGGGTTCCTCGTGCTGTTGCGCGCGGCGTTCCGCGGCCGCGTCGGCCTCGGCCCCGTCGCCGCCCTGGTGATCGCCGGCCATGCGCTGGTGCTGCAGCTGCCGTTGCTGTTCTCGCGCGACGTCTACTCCTACGCGTTCTACGGCCGCATCCTGGGGGTCTACGGAGGGAATCCCTACGTCCAGACGCCGCTGGATCACTCCACCGATGGGCTCTGGAACTTCGTCGGGTCCATCTGGGTCGACACGCCCGCCGTCTACGGTCCTGCGTGGTCGTCGCTGTCGGGCTGGCTGTCGACCGTGTTCCCCGCGCGCCCCGCCGCGCAGGTCGATGCCTATCGGATGCTCGCCATGATCGCCAGTCTCGCGACCTGCGCGGTGATCGTGTGGACCGTCCGCCGACTGTGGCCGGAGCGAACGGCGTTCGCGCTCGTCGCGTTTGGCGCCAACCCGGTCGTCATCTTCCACTCGGTGGCGAGCGGGCACAACGATCTCCTGGTGGCGCTCGCTATCGCCGGTGCATTCGCGTTGGTGGTCTCGCATCGGGAGATGCCCGCGATCGCCGTCCTCACGCTCGGCGCGCTGGTGAAGGTCACCGCCGGGCTTCCGCTGTTGTTGCTGATCGTGTGGTGCATCGCGCGGCGTGATCCGCAGCAGCGCTGGCGAACCGGGCTGTCTCACGTCGGGCTCGCGGCGGTCATCACCCTCGTCTTCGCCGTGCCGTTCTTCCAGCTGAGCGATCCCACGCTCGGCATGCTCGAGCTCGCCGGTCACGAGGGGTGGTTCGCCCCGGCCGCGGTTGGGGCGCGCATGCTGGACGTGGTGACGTTCCATACGCTCGGCTGGTCGGTACGCGTCGTGGCCTCGGTGGTGATGCTGCTTGCGATCTGGCGCCTGTCAAGGGCGGTGTGGCGACGCACGACCGGCAGCGACGTGGCCGGCGCGCCGCGCATGAGTCCGCGCGAGCAGGCGGCGACCTGGGGATGGGCCCTAATGCTGCTGATGCTGCTCGGCCCCGTGCTCCTGCCGTGGTATGTCGTGTGGGTGCTGCCGCTGGCTTGGGTGCTGCCCAAGGCGCCGCGGAACGCATTGATCGCGATCGGCGCGCTGCTCGCGACGACCCTGTGGTCCACCGAGGCGGGCCGGTACCCGGGCGCGTTCTCGCTGAACGTGCTCGTGGGCAACTGGCTCGTGGTGCCGGTGATCGTGTGGCTGCTCGTCGTGCTCCTTCGCGACTTGCGATCACGGATCGACGGTGGGCTGCTGTTCGAAGACGAGGTCGGCCTCGAAGAGCCGGCGCCGCCGCTGCCGGACGAGACGCAGGCTGAGCAGTCCGTAGCCGCAGCCGCCCGCGAGGGCGCACGCGAGGGTTGAGGTCCCGACCGTCCCGAGCGGCAGGCCGAGTCGCTCGAGCACGAAGGCGCTGAGCGCCAGCAGCGGCGCGGCGAAGGCCGGCGCGGCCGCCACGCCGGAGGCGACATCGCCGAGCGCCCACCACGACCAGCCGAGTCCGAGCACGACCAGCAGCAAGAAGGTGCGCCACGTTGCCTCCAGGATCTTGCGGGGCTCCACCGCCGTGAGTTCGCCCTCACCGGGTGGCAGCGGCTCGGGCGCGCCTTCGCTGCTCGCGACCCACGGATCCCAGCGGGTGAGTCCCGGGGTATCCAGCTGGGAGGGATCGCGGATCTCCTCGCCGATCACGAACGTCAGGCGGTCGCCCGGCGGAAGCCGGCTGAACGTTGCCGCCGACGCCAGGTCGTAGCGAGGATCGCCGTTCGAGCTGGAGTGGCCTGCCGCGAGATCCGCGGGAGATCCCAGGAAGACGTACACGTCGTCGACCCGATCGGGCGGTACCGAGGCGCGGGCGACCGTGGCCGCGTGGATGAGCAGGAACATCGCTTCGTCGGTGTCGGGCGAGTCGGCGACGAACACCAGCGGTGTCCCCGGCTCGGAGCGATCGACGGCGATCCGACCGGCGAGCGTGAGGTGCGCGACCTCGTCGGGGGAGGTGTAGGGCAGTTGGTCGCGCCAGTC
>DATECH010000102.1:0-8109 GCA_035287005.1 Actinomycetota bacterium
CGGCAGGCGATCTCATCGGTGACGCCACGGCAGAGGGATACCTGCCGAGGGGTCTCCGCGTGAACGTGCTATCCGACCGGACCGGGGCGGCCCGCGCGATCGATCTGCTGCTCGCCAAGCTCGCGGGCGACGTGCGCACGGAGGTGGAGCCGCGGGGCGACCGCGTCGCGCCTCCATCGCCGGTCGCCGATTTGACGTCGGTGAAGATCGCGCTCGTGACCGAGGCGGGCTGCGTGCCGCAGGGCAACCCCGACCGCCTGCCCACCCGCCACGCGAACGTGTGGCTGCGCTACCCGATCGTCGACGTCGATTCGCTCACCGCCGACGCCTACGAGTCGGTGCACGCCGGATTCGACACCACGTTCGCGAACGCGGATCCGAACCGCCTGGTCCCGCTCGACGCGGCGCGCGAGCTCGAACGCGCGCACGCGTTCGGGGCGTTGCACGACGTCTTCTACACGACGAGCGGCGTCGACACGCCCGTCGCCGTCGCCGCACGGCATGGGCAGGAGATCGCGGCCGATCTGCGTGAGTCGCAGGTGGGAGCGGTGATCCTCACCGGCACCTGAGGCACAGGAACGCGTTGCGGGGCAACGCTGGCGAAGGAGTTCGAACGAGAGGGCATCCCGACCGTGTTCATCACCGCACTCCCGACGATCGCGCAGATGGTGGGGGCGAACCGCATCCTGCGCGGCGTATCGATCACGCATCCGACGGGCGACCCCTCGTTGGCCGCCGGCGACGAGCACGACCTGCGCGTCGCCGTCGCGCGCCGCGCCCTCGAGATGCTGACGGTCGAGGTTGAGCCCGCCACCGTGTGGGAGCTCGAGTCGTGAGCGGCGTGAGACGAGCCGCCGTGACACGAGCCTCGCTCGTGCTCGAGCATGTGCCGGACCTCGTGCGGTACGGCTCCAAGCCGAGCCGTGAGCCCGCGAAGATCGACGCGTTGCAGGCCGCGCTTCGTCCGTTCGAGGAAGCGGTCGCGTACGCGCCGAACCAGGTGTTCGTCGGCAACCTGCCGCCCGAAGATCTCTGGGAACGCCCACGCACCTGGTGGCAGCATCCGGTCGAGGGCGCGTCGGCGCACGGCACGACCGGCGACATCCTGCCGCAGCCCGCCTTCTACGAGCTGCTCGCCGAGGTGGACGGGTTCGGCCTCGTGCAGGCCACGACCGACCCGGGTCCCGGCACGCTCGCCCTGTACGACGGTGACAAGGTCGTGGGAACGCTGGTCGGCGATCACGACCTCGACGAGTCGCTCAGCGCGCACGTGCTGCTCGAGAACCTGGCGATCAAGGCGAGCGGCGTTCACGCGCTGCGCGATCTGCTGGCGCGCAGCGGCATCGACCCCGCCTCCATCACGCACGCGATCGGCTGCGGAGAGGAAGCCGTCGGCGACCGGTATCAGCGCGGCGGCGGCAACATGGCCAAGGCGATCGCCGAGGAGGGCGGCCTTGCGCGCGCGAGCGCGCTCGACGTGAAATCGTTCTGCGCGGCGCCAGTGCACGCGCTGGTGATCGCGGCGGCGCTGATCGAGGCAGGCATCGAGCAGCGTGTGGTGGTCGTCTCGGGCGGCTCGCTTGCGAAGCTCGGCATGAAGTTCGAGGGCGCGCTCGCCAAGGGGTTCCCGATCCTCGAGGACGTCCTCGCGGGCATGGCGGTCGTGCTCGAGCCAGCCGACGGGTCGAACGGACCGGTCCTGCGCACCGACGCCGTCGGTCGCATGCCGATCGAGGCGGGAACGACGCCGCAGGCGCAGCTCGGCGCGCTCGTCGGCACCCCCCTCGACGCGCTCGGCATCGGCATCACCGACGTCGGCACCTATGCGACGGAGATCCACAACCCCGAGATCACCGAGCCGCAGGGCGGAGGCGACGTGGCCGATCGCAACTACAAGATGCTCGCGGGACTGGGCGTGCTGCGCGACGAGCTCACACGCGACGACATCCCGGGGTTCGCGCGTGCGCACGGCCTGCCTGGATTCGCGCCGACACAGGGACACATCGCGAGCGCGGTGCCGTGGCTCCCACACGCGCTCGCGCGCATGCGCGACGGCGACCTGCACCGCACGATGCTGCTGGCCAAGGGCTCGCTGTTCCTCGGCAGGCTGACGCGACTGTGGGACGGCGTGTCCGTGACCCTCGAGGCATGAAGGAGACAGCGGATGATCGAGGCGACGATCGAGACGTTCACGCAGCTCAGTCAGGACGGGGCGGTGCTCGTCGACATCTGGGGACCGCAATGCCAACCGTGTCTCGCCCTGATGCCCGCGGTCGAGGCGTTGGCGGAGACCTACGGCGACCGTGTGCGGTTCCTGACGGTCAACGCGCCCGAGAACCGCAAGGTCTGCCGCGATCTTCGCGTGGCGGGCCTGCCGGCGTACCTGACGATGCGCGACGGCGTCGAGGTCGAGCGGCTGACGAGCAACGGCACCACGCCCGAACAGATCGAGCAGGCGATCATCCGCCTGCTCAACGGCGCACCCGCGGTGGGCCCGCCGGTTCCCGAACACCTGCGTATCGATGGAAGGGGGTGAACCCACCCATGAGGCTCCAAGGCAAGAAGGTCATCGCGCTCGGCGAGCGCGACAGCGTGCCCGGCGAGGCGATCGCCGAGGTCGCACGCAGCGCCGGCGCCGACGTGATCGAGATCCGCACCGAGTGCTTCGTCTGAACGGCGTCGGGCGCGATGGACCCGGAGAACCAAGCCCTGATCAAGGGGATCGTCGAGCGGTTCGGCGCCGATGACATCGTCGTGATGCTCGGTGCCGGCGACGCGGAGGCGGTCGAGGTGGCCGCCGAGACCGTGCGCGACGGCGATCCTGCGTGGGTGGGTCCATTGGCGGGAGTCCAGTTGGGACTCCCCGTGGTGCACGTGTTCGAGGACGAGGTCAAGGCGCAGTCGGATCGCGCGGTCTATGAGGAGCAGATCGGTTTCTTCGAGATGACGTTGGACGCGGACGAGGTGAAGGAGGCCATGCGCCGCGCTCGCGGTGAGACGTAATGTCACCCGGTGATCGGGCGAGCCGGAGGCGGCGGCGGGGGAGCGTCCTCCTCGTCGTACCACCTGCCGCCCCCTATCTCACCGCCGTCGACCACGATGGTCTGGGCCGAGATGAAGCGGGCATCCTCGCTCGCGAGGAACAGCGCCGCCATGGCCTGGTCGCGCGGCGTGCCGGCGTGTTGCAGCGGGATGCGGGACAGGTAGCGACGCACGACCTCTTGCTCGCGAGGATCCTGCTCCAGCTCACGTAGTGCCTCGGGGGTGATCGTCTCTCCGGGGGCGACGCAGTTGGCGCGGATGCCGTGGTGTCCCATCTCGTGTGCGACCGCCTTCGTCAACGCGACCAGCGCGGCCTTCGACGCGTTGTAGATCGCCTCCGGCGACTCGTTGTGGAAGGCGTTCGCGCTCGCGATGTTCACGATCGAGCCCGTGGCGCCGCGATCGATCAGATGCCGGCACACGTCGCGCATCAACAGCATCGGGGCACGCACGTTCACCGCGAAGCACTGGTCGATGTCCGACGCGCCCATGTCGATGAACGCGCCGTCGGGCTGCACACCGGCGTTGTTGACGAGCACGTCGACGCCGCCGATCAGCGCGACCGTCGAGGGCACGATCGAGCCGACCTGCTCGATGTCTGCGAGGTCCGCGGCGTGGACCGACAGGCGATCGGGGTGTGCGTGGGAGGCTCGGAGCGCCGCGAGCGCGTCAGCCTGGCGGTCGGTCGCGAGAACGTGCGCTCCCTCGGCGAGGAACGCATCGACGATCCCGCGCCCGATCCCGCGTGCGCCACCCGTCACGATCACCCGAGCACCGTCGAATCGCACTGCGCGCCCTCCTATCCTGCGGGACGTGGTCGTCGGTCGACTGTCGACAGCACCGTGTTAGGTTATACGACATGAGCAGCCAGGCCCCATTGGCGCCCTTGGCGGCCCCGCGATCGCTGGCCGAGGACGCCGCCGACCGGATCCGCGAGCAGATCCTGTCGGGAGGGTTCGGTCAGGGCGAGCACCTCGTCGAGGCCAAGATCGCCGAGCAGCTCGCGATCAGCCGCGGCCCCGTGCGCGAGGCGTTCAAGCTCCTGCGGGCAGAAGGGCTGTTGAACGAGGAACCGCGCAGAGGCACGTTCGTCGTGAGTCTCGCGGCCGAAGACGTGCGGGAGATCTACGGACTTCGCGCGGCGCTCGAGGGGCGTGCCGCGCGGATGCTCGCTCGCGCCCGAGACCCGCAGGCGCTCGCGCAGCTTCGCGCGTTCGCCGACCAGATCGACGCCGCCGTCGAGGCCGGCGACTCCGCGGCCGTATCCCGGGCCGATCTCGCGTTCCATCAGGGATTGTGTGCGCTGTGCGGTAACTCGCGCATCCTCGAGGTCTTCGACAGGTACGTCCCGACGTTGCGGGCCCTCCTTCGCCTCGACGAGCTCGTGCTGCGGTCCCTCGGCGAGGTTTCGCTGCAGCATCGGCCGCTGGTCGAGGCGATCGAGGCAGGTGACGAGGACCGGGCGGCCCGCCTGCTGTCGGAGCATTCCGAACAGGCCGGCGAGCTGATCGCCGGCGTCGTGGCGGCGAACGAGCGCTCCCCCGACGCCTCGAAGGATGGTCATGTTGTTGACGGTTGACAATCTACCTTCCGTGACCTAGGTTCGCCCGGTCGGCTTCCGAGGTGATCGGTTCGAGAGGGAGGGCTTCGCGATGAGACCGTTGATCCGCGGTGCAGCGATCGGCTTCGCCTTCACCCTTGCGGCCATTGGGTGCGCCGACGCAACGACCACATCGTCCTCGACCAGCGCGGGCGCGTCGGTCGATCCCGCCTCGATCACGGGGACGATCCGGCTGCTGAGCTACTCCGACGGGTTCGACCCCGGCTATCTCGCGCCGTTCGAGCAGATGTATCCGAACATCACGATCGAGTCCTCCTCCATGGGGTCGAACGAAGAGGCGATCGCGAAGATCCAGGCCGGGTTCGACGCCGACGTCGTCAACAGCTGCGTCGACGAAGCCACCCTCGAGATGGTCGAGAAGGGCATCTACACGCCGCTCGAGGCGAACCGGCTGGTGCACTGGAACGACCTGTTCCCGTCGATGCAGTCGTTGCCCGGCGTGCAGGTCGATGGGCAGATCTACATGGTGCCGGTGGACGCGGGCACGTCGGGCATCGTCTACGACGCCGACGTCGTCACGACGCCGCCCGACTCGTGGACCGATCTGTTCGATCCCCAATGGGCCGGGCGCGCGGGCATGGAGGACATCGCGGTCACCGCGTTCATGATCGGGGCGCTGGCGAACGGGATCGACGATCCGATCAACATGGACCAGGCACAGATCGACCAGGTGAAGCAGTACCTGATCGACAACAAGTCGCAGTTCCGCACGTTCTGGAAGGGCGATGCCGCGGTGAAGGCGTTGTTCAAGTCGGGCGAGATCGTCATCAGCTCGGGCTATCCCGACACAGCCAAGGCGCTGACGAAGGAAGGCATCAACGCGGAGTTCGCGGTCGCGAGCGAAGGCCAATTCCTGTGGGCATGCGGGTACGGCGTCACCCCCGACATCGCTCCCGAGAACCTCGACGCGGCGTACGCGTTGCTCAACTACTACACTAGTCCCGAGGCCGAGCTGTACGAGGCCGAGAACTGGAACTATCAGGTCGCGAACGCGAAGACGCTCGACATCGCCTCGCCGGAGCTCATCGAAGAGGCCTCGCTCGACGCGCCCTTCAACCTGGAGAACGCGATCCCGGCGAGCCCGCCCGCGAACCGCGCGGCGTGGGTGGCGGCCTGGACCGAGGTGAAGGCGAGCTAGTGGACCGGGCAGCGCGCTGATGGCAACCGGGGTGGCGGAGCGAACGGCCGCCGCCGGTGGTTCGGTCGTCCCGACGCCCGCCCGGATCCGCGCGCGTGCGGCGGGCGTCGCCTGGGGTTGGCGCGTCTTCCTCGCGACGGTCTATCTGATCCTGTTCGGCCCGCTGCTGATCCTGATCATGTTCAGCGTCAACGACTCGAACATCCTCGCGTTCCCGCTGGAGGGCGTGACCCTCCATTGGTACACCGACGCGTTCCGGGATTCTCTCCTTCGCGAAGCGCTGGTGAACTCGATCGTCGTCGCGGCCATCGTGGCACCGGTGTGCCTCGTGCTCGGCACGTTGACCGCGTTCGGGCTCACGAGGTTCCGGTTCAAGGGGCGCTCGGCGGTGGGCGGGTTGGTCGGCGCGCCCTTGATCCTCCCCTGGCTGATCATCGGCATCGCCGCGCTGATGTTCTACGTGCGTTTCGACGTCGATCTGTCGTTGAAGACGGTGGTCGGGACCCAGATCGTCTGCACCTTTCCGCTGGTGACGGCGATCGTGGCCGCGCAGCTGTTCCGGTTCCAGCGGGTGCAGGAAGAGGCGGCGATCGACCTCGGCTGCTCGAGGATGCAGGTGTTGCGCTACATCATCCTGCCGCACATCGCGCCGGCGCTCGCCGCCAGCGCGATCTTCGCGTTCACCTGGTCGTTCAACAACTACGAGATCAGCGCGTTCACGATCGGGTTCCAACAGACGTTCCCGGTCTGGGTGTACTCCAACGTTCGCAACCCGGATCACACGGCCGTGGTCAACGCCATCTCGGCGGTGATCTCCGTGGTGCAGGTCGCCTTGATCTCGCTGGCGCTGATACTGCTGCGGGTGCGCAGCGGCGACGATGCGACGCGCGGCATCGTGGCGGGAACCGAGGCCGTGGCCGCGGCGGCGAGGAGCTAGGCGATGGCGGCGGTCGGCGGCGCCGTGGCGGAGACTCGTGTCCCCCGCAGGCCGGGGTCGACCCGTGGCGCCATGGGCATCCTGTTCGCGCCGGTCACGCTGTTGGTGGTGCTGTTCCTCGCTCCCATGGTGATCATGGCGTCGATGAGCGTGCTGAAGTTCCCGCCGAACACGTCGAGCGGGCGCACGCTCGACCACTACGCGGACGTCCTGACGAATCCGCTCAACTGGAAGATCGCCTGGACCACGTTGTGGATCGGCACGACCGCGATGCTCATCATGCTGGCCATCGCGATCCCGCTCGCCTACTACATGGTGTTTCGGGCCGGGAGATGGGAGCTGTTCGTGCTGCTGTCGCTGGTGCTGGCCGACGAGCTGGCCCCGGTGGTGAAGGTCTACGCGTGGCAGGTGATCCTGGGCCGCAACGGCATCCTCAACTGGTTGATCCCCGGGCCGCCGAAGTCGTGGTTGCTATTCAGCTCGTTCGCCGTGATCGTGACCCTGGCTGCTACATACATCACGTACACCACGATCCCGATCTACGCCGCGATGAAGGCGATCGATGCCTCGATGTTCGAATCCGCGGTCGACCTGGGTGCCGGCTGGTGGGTGCAGGCACGGCGCATCCTGATCCCGCTCGCGGCGCCGGGCATCTTCATCGCGATGATCCTGGTGTACATCCCCATGCTCACCGACTTCGTCACCGCCGACATCGTGGGCGGTACCGGCAGTTACATGATGGGGCAGCGCGTGCGCGACCTGATCCTCGGCGCGGGCGATTGGGGTGCCGGCTCCGCGCTCAACCTCGTGCTGCTGACGCTGTCGGTGGTCTTCTCGTTGCTCGCGTACCGGCTCGCCCGACTGAACAGGATCCAGACATGAGCGCGACCGACCCGATACCCGTCGCCTCGAGCTCCCACGCGCCCGCCCACGTGGGCGAGATCGTCGTCGAGGCGGTGACGAAGCGATTCGACGACGTCGTTGCCGTCAACGACGTGTCGATCACGATCCCCGGCGCCGAGTTCTTCTCGATGCTCGGGCCGAGCGGGTGCGGCAAGACCACGACGCTGCGGATGATCGCCGGCTTCGAGACCCCCGACGCGGGCCGGATCTTGCTGCAGGGCAACGACGTGACCTACGTGCCGCCGGCCAAGCGCAACGTGAACATGGTGTTCCAGGCCTACGGCCTGTTCCCGCACATGACGGTCGCAGAAAACATCGCCTTCGGACCCAAGATCAAGAAGCTCGGCCGCGCTGAGATCGCGTCGCGTCTGGCCGAGGTGATCCGGACCGTGCAACTCGAAGGCCTTCAAGATCGGCGGCCCAATCAGCTGTCGGGAGGGCAACAGCAACGGGTAGCACTCGCGCGGG
>DATECH010000103.1:0-21895 GCA_035287005.1 Actinomycetota bacterium
CGTCACGATCACCGGTCGGCGCCGGTATGCAGACTCGGTGCACTGCATGAACGCGAGGTCGACCGTCTCAGGGAACAACGAGCCCACCACCGCCGTCGCATCGGGCCCCTGCACCGCGAGGAAGCACCAGTCCTGGTGGTACATCAGGTGCACCCGGTCGGGCGTGTCCGCTTCGCCGAGGATCTGCAGCACGCGGTGGGTGTTCGCCGCGTTGGGCACGACGAAGTAGCGCTCCTCCTGCATCCGGTAGACGATCAGATCCTCGATCACCCCGCCCCCCTCGTTGAGCACGAGGTTGTACTGGGCCTCGCCGACCGCGATCGCCCGTACGTCATTGGTGACCACTCCCTGCAGCAGCGAAACCGCCCCGGGCCCCTCGAGTTCGACCTTGCCGAGGTGTGTGAGATCGAAGAGGCCGACCCGCTCGCGCACCGCCCGGTGTTCCGCGATCGCACCCTCGTATTCGATCGGCATGTTCCACCCGCCGAAGGGCGCCAGCTTGGCTCCAAGGGCGTCGTGAACGGCTTCCAACGGCGAGTGCCTCAGCTCCAGCGGCTCATCCATGACGGCGATGGTACGCATCCCGGCCACCGGCCACCCTGTCGGAGCGGAGAACGGCGGTAGACTTGCTGTCCGCATGGGCGACACCTACGACGTAGTCGTGATCGGCGCCGGCACGGGTGGGTACTCAGCCGCCTTGCGCGCCGCGCAGCTGGGCAAGCGCGTCGCCATCGTCGAGCGGGATCAGCGCCTGGGTGGCACCTGCCTGCTCCGCGGTTGCATCCCGACGAAGGCGCTCCTTCGTTCGGCGGAGGTCCTCGATACGGTCGACCGCGCCTCTGAGTGGGGCGTGAAGGCCGCCGGGGAGCCGGACTGGTCGGCGATCCTCGCCTTCCAAGACGCGGTCGTCGACAAGCTGGTCAAAGGCGTCACCGGGCTGGTCCGGCAGCGTGGGATCGAGGTGCTGGCGGGCTCCGCGACGCTGCGTGCGGGCCAGGCGCTCCAGGTCGACGGGCGCTCGATCGACGCCACCGACATCGTGATCGCCACGGGCTCCGCGCCCAGGATGCTCCCGGGTCTTGCCGTGGGTCGCCGGGTGATCACCAGCGACCAAGCCCTGCGCTACGACCGCATCCCATCGTCGGCGGTGGTGATCGGTGCGGGCGCCGTCGGACTGGAGTTCGCGTCGATGTACCGGTCCTTCGGCGCCGAGGTCACCCTCGTCGAGGCGCTGCCCCGGCTGGCGCCGCTGGAAGACGAGGACATCTCCAAGGAGCTCGCGCGGGTGTTCCGCAAGCGGGGGATCACGACGGCGGTCGGCGCCTCGGTCACGTCGATCGTCGAGAGCGACGCCGACGCGACGATCACCTATCAGGTCGGCGACACGCCGACGTCCGTATCCGCCGACCTGTGTCTGATCGCGGTCGGCCGGGGCCCGGTCACCGAGGGCCTCGGTCTGGAGGACGCCGGGGTGCGCGTGCATCCCAAGGGTTTCGTCGAGGTGGATGACCGGCTCCGCACGAGCGCGCCACATGTGTGGGCCGTCGGCGACGTCGCGTCCACACCGCTGCAGCTGGCGCACGTGGCGTTCACCGAAGGCATCGCCGTAGCCGAGCGCATCGCCGGCCTCGACGTCCCCCCGATCGACTACGTCCAGATCCCGCGCGTCACCTACGGCTCGCCGGAGGTCGCGAGCGTGGGCCTCACCGAACAGGAAACGCGTGCGGCCGGCCTCGACATCGTGACCGAGAAGCTCGACTTCCGAGCCATCGGCAAGGCGAACATCCTCGGGGAGGGCGGCTTCGTGAAGGTGGTGGCGGTCGCGGGCGACGGTCCGGTCCTCGGCGTGCACATGATCGGTCCCCACGCCACGGACCTGATCGCCGAGGCGATGCTGATCACGTCGTGGGAGGCCTCGCCCACCGACGTCGCCGCCCACATCCATCCGCATCCATCGTTGTCCGAAGGTTTGGGCGAGGCGATGCTTGCGCTCGCCGGTAAGGCGTTGCACTCGGCGTGAGGAGAACCGTGGACACGACAGTCGAAACCGACCCCGCGGCGAACGACCGGACCCTGCCCGACGAGCGCCTGCGCGAGATCCTGTACCTGCTGAAGCTGTCGCGCTACCTGGATGAGCGCCTCGAGGCGTTGTACCGGCAGGGGCGTCTGCCCGGCGCGCTCTACTCGGGTCGCGGGCAGGAGGGCACGCATGTCGGCGTCGCCTACGCGCTCGAGGCCCGCGACTCGCTGTTCCCGACGCACCGCGATCTGACCGCGCAGCTGACCAAGGGGCTCGACCTGAACCGCGTGCTCGCCCAGTACTGGGGTCGGATCGACGGCTACCTGCGTGGGCGAGACGGCAACAGTCATATCGGCGACTGGGACGGCAACCGCACCTTCGCGGTGATGTCGCACCTGCCCATCGCCTACCCCGTCGCCGTCGGCGCGGCATGGGCGTACCAGCGCGCCGGCGACGGCCGTGTCGCGATGGCGATCTGCGGTGACGGCGCCACGTCCAACGGTCGTTGGCACGAGTCCATCAACACCTCCGCGATCATGCGGCTGCCGGTCGTGTGGGTCGTGAACAACAACCAGTTCGCTTACTCCACGCCCAACGAGAAGGAATTCGCAGTGCCGACGATCGCCGAGCGCGCCACTGCGTACGGGATCCCCGGCGTTCGCGTGGACGGTACCGAGGTGCTCGAGGTGTACGCGGCGGCGAGCGAGGCCCTCGAGCGAGCGCGCTCCGGCGGCGGACCCTCCCTGATCGAGTCCGTGTCGCTTCGCTGGCGCGGCCATGCGGGTCACGACCCGGCCAAGTACGTGCCACGCGAGCTGCTCGAGCACTACATGCTGTCCAAGGATCCCGTGAAGAACTTCGAAGCGCATCTGCGCGATCGCGGCGTCGTCGACGACGCCGCGATCACCGAGATGCAGTCGCGCGTCGAGCAGGCGTTCGAACAGGCGCATGCGTTCGCGCTCGACTCCCCGTACCCGGAGGCCGGCGACGTCTCCAAGGGCGTGTGGGTCGAAGACGGGTACTGGCGCGCCGAGCCGGGTCGCGGCGGCGGAACGGACGCGGGCTGATGGCGACGCAACAGGTCGAGGCCGCGGCCGCCGGTCACGGCGCCGAGCCGCGCGGCAAGCGATCCGACGACGGGCAGGCCACCTACCTCGTCGCGATCGCCGAGGCCCTGTGGGAGGAGATGGAGCGCGACGAGCGCGTGTTTATGCTGGGTGAGGACATCGGGGTCTACGGCGGCGCCTTCAAGGTAACCGAGGGATTCATCGAACGCTTCGGCCCCACCCGGGTGGTCGACACGCCGATCGCCGAGGAAACGATCGTCGGGATGGCGGCCGGCGCCGCGATGGAGGGCCTGCGCCCGGTAGCCGAGTTCCAATACTCCGACTTCATGTCCAGCGGTTTCGACGAGATCACGACGGTGCTCGCGCGCTACCACTATCGGGCGGGCGTGCCGCTGCCGGTGGTGCTGCGGGCACCCAGCGGCGGCGGCGTTCGCGCGTCCAATTTCCACTCGATCAACCCCGAACCGTGGTTCGCCTACACGGGGGGGATCAAGATCATGTGCCCGGCCTTTCCGTCGGATGCGAAGGGGTTGCTGAAATCCGCGATCCGCGACGACAACCCGAGCGTGTTCCTGGAGCACAAGGCCCTGTACCGCCGGATCAAAGAGCACGTGTCCGACGACCCCGAGGCGCTCGTGCCGATCGGCTCTGCCGCGGTGAAGCGGGCCGGCGACGACGTCACGATCATCACGTACGGCGCGATGGTGCACAAGGCGCTCGAAGCCGCGGAGTCGCTCGCGGGTCGAGGCGTCTCCGTCGAGGTCGTCGACCTGCGCACCGTGTACCCGATCGACGAGGACGCCGTGCTGCGCTCGATCGAGAAGACCTCGCGCGCCCTCGTGCTGTACGAGTCCTTCCGGTTCCTTGGGATCGGCTCGGAGGTCGCCTCGATCATCGCCGAGCGGGCGTTCGAGCACCTGGACGCGCCGGTGATGCGGCTGGCCCCGCCGAACCATCCCGTGCCGTTCTCCCCACCGTTGGAGGACGCGTTCCTGCCACAGGTGGCGGACATCGAGGCCGCCGTCGACCGCTTGTCCGCTTGGTGAGGAGATCGTCGTGACGTCCATCCAGATGCCGCAGCTCGGTGAAACGATCGTCGAGGGCACGATCTTGAAGTGGCTGAAGCAGGAGGGCGAAGCCGTCGCGGCCGACGAGCCCCTGTTCGAGATCTCGACGGACAAAGTCGACACGGAGGTCCCCTCCCCCGTCGCCGGGACCGTGACGAAGCTGCTCGTGGCCGAGGGGGCGACCGTCCCCGTCGGCACGGCGGTCATGGAGATCGACGACGGCTCTGCCAGCGACGGGCTGTCCGCGCCGCCGGCGTCTTCCGAGCGATCGATGGGAGCAGCCGTCGTCGCCGAGACCCCGGCGGGGCCGGTGCCGGATCGGGGGCCGCGGTCGCAGATCCTGTCGCCGATCGTTCGGCGGCTCGCCAAGGAACGGGGAGTCGATCTCGCGACCGTGGCGGGCACCGGTGAAGGCGGCAGGATCACGAAGGCGGACGTGCTGGCGGCGGCCGGTGGGCCAACTCCCGCGGCACCGCTCGGCATGGTCGCGCCGCCGGCGCCGGCGGTGACGCCGGCCTCGATACCCGCGACCCCGGTGGTGCCGGTACCGCCATCCGTGCCGGCGGGCGCCGGCGAGGACGTGCAGCCGATGTCGCACATCCGCAGGGCGATCGCCGGGCACATGCTCGCGTCGGTGAACCAGACCGCCCGCGCCTGGACGATGGTCGAGGTGAACGTCGAACGGCTCGTGCGCCTGCGTGCCGCCGCGAAGGACGGCTTCCAGGAGAAGTACGGGGTCAAGCTCACCTACCTGCCGATGGTGACCCGGGCCACGGCCGATGCCCTGCGCGAGTTCCCGCTCGTGAACTCGCGGATGCAGGGCGAGGACATCGTGACGCCCCGATCCGTCAACATGGGCATCGCCGTGTCCTACGACGCCGGGCTGATCGTGCCCGTGATCAAAGGCGTCGACGCGATGAACACCGCAGGGATCGCGCGCGCGATCGCCGATCTCGCGGCGCGCGCCCGGGCACACCAGCTGCAGCCCGAGGACGTGCAGGGCGCCACGTTCACGATCACGAATCCCGGACCGTTCGGCTCCCTCATTTCCGTGCCGATCATCAACCAGCCCAACGCGGGGATCCTGTCGCTGGACGCGATCCACAAGCGTCCGGTCGTCGTGGAAGGTGACGCGATCGCGGTGCGCCACATGGTGTACATCTCGATGTCGTGGGACCACCGGCTGATCGACGGCGAGCTCGCCACGCGGTTCCTCGCGCGGGTCAAACACAACCTCGAGACCTGGGACTTCGCGGAGGACCTCGGGCTGTGAGCGACGCCGGCTCCGCCTGGCTCGTCACGCCGGCGGGACCGGTTGGCTACGATCGCGCCAACGAGGCGATGCATACCCTGGCCGAGCGCAGGCTCGCCGGCGAGATCCCCGACACCGTGATCCTGCTCGAGCATCCGCCGGTGTTCACCGCCGGTCGCCGGGCAAGGGTCGAGGAACTCCTTTGGGACGAACCGAGCGTCGAGGCGCGCGGCGGCCTCGTGCGCCGGATCGACCGAGGCGGCTCGTTCACGTTCCACGGCCCGGGGCAGCTGGTCGGCTACCCGATCCTCGGGCTCGGTACGAAACCCGACGCCGGCGCCTACCTGCGAAGCCTCGAGGAGGCCGTGATCCGCACGTGCACTTCCCTCGGCGCGGAGGTGACTCGCCGCGACGATGTGCAGACCGGCGTGTGGGCGGGCGACGAGAAGGTCTGCGCTATCGGCGTGCGCCTGCTGCGGGCCCGCGTGACGCTGCACGGCTTCGCCCTCAACTGCGACACCGACCTCGCGTGGTTCGACGGCATCGTCGCCTGCGGACTCCCCGATCACGGGGTGACCTCCCTCTCGCGCCTGCTCGGACGCGACGTGACGGTCGGGGAGGTCCGTCCCATCGTCGAACGCCACCTCGCCGACGTCTTCGGGCTCGCGTTCGAGCCCGCGCCCGTCGATTGCGCGCGCGTGTTCGACTCGGTCGCGGATGTCGCCTAGCGTCCACCGAGCGGCCGCCGTCGGTTTCCAGCGGGCGGCCGACGCGTACGGCCGCGGACGGCCGGGCTACCCGCGCGACGGGATCGAGCACCTCGTCCGCGTTCTCGGGATCGGTCCGGGACGCGTCGTGCTGGACCTCGCCGCGGGCAGCGGGATCCTCACCCGGTCGCTGGTTGCAACGCGCGCGTCCGTCGTTGCCGTCGAACCGATCGAGGCGATGCGCGCAGCGCTCACCCTCGCCTGCCCGGCCGCCGGGGTGATCGCGGGAACGGCGGAGGCGCTGCCGATCGCCGACGCGAGCGTGGACGCCGCCACCGTGGCGCAGGCGTTCCACTGGTTCGACGAGGAGGCGGCCATGCGCGAACTGCACCGTGTCGTGCGCGAGGGCGGCGGGCTCGGCCTCGTGTGGAACGTCCGCGACGAGTCCGACCCCGTGCAGGCGAGCCTCACCGCGTTGATGGAGCCCTACCGGGCGGGCACCCCTGCCCATCGGGAGGGGCGTTGGCTCGATGCCTTCGCTCGAGCCGGCCTGTTCACCCCGCCGGAACGAGCGACGTTCCCGCACGAGCAGCGACTCGACGCCGACGGTGTGGTCGCGCGCGTGGTGTCGGTGAGCTTCATCGCGTGCCTCGACGAGGCGGAGCGCGGCGATGTCGCGGCGCGCGTGCGGGCGTTGGTGGGTAATCGCAACGAGATCGGGCTGCCCTACCGCACCGACGTGTGGATCACGCGTCGGCGATGACCGCGTAGCGCGGTCGGTGGGTGAGCCACCCCAGTGGCCATCGACCGCGCCTGGCGATCGCCCATTCCACGTCTCGCAGCCGCGCGATCCGGATACGTCTCCACCCGGCGGCGGCAACGGCGTCCAGGAACGGCGCCGGCGAGCGAAGCCCGTGCAGCGGCAGCTTCAGGCCCTCTGGATACGTCGCGTGGTGGTGCTCCGCGATGCCGTAGGCGCGCTCGAATACGCGCGCCAGGGCGTCCGTCACGGCAACGAAGGGACCGTCACCGCCCCAAGACCCCTCGAGCAGCACAAGGCGTCCGCCCGCAGCGGTCACCGCTCGCCAGGAGGCGAGCGCCTCGATGGGATCCGGGATCGTCCACAACACGTGGCGTTCGATCACCGCATCGAACGGCCCGCCGGGCGGTTCTTCCGCCCGACCGTGGATGAAGGAGATGTCGACGCCGCGCGCGGCGGCCTTCGCGCGCGCGCGTTCGAGCATGCCCTCGGAGAGGTCCATCCCGGTCACGTCGTAGCCCAACTCCGCGGCGAGTAGCGCCAGTGAACCCGTGCCGGTGCCCGCATCGAGCACGCGCCCGGGTGCAGCGGGCAACGTTCGCTCCAGGACCCGCCGCCAGGCGGCGGCCTCCACGGGATCGGACATCGCGTGTCCGGCGGCGTCGTCGTACACGCGCGCGTCGGCGTCCCACCACTCGCGGATGTGATCATGGTCGCTCATCGACCGCGTCTCAGAACAGCGCGGCGGCCAGCGCCCGCCGGTAGGCGGGCACGAGCGGATCGTCGTCGCCGAGCGCGGCGAAGGCCGTGACCAGCGCCTGCCGGGCGGCGTCGCGGTCGTCGGCCAGCGCCGCGATCATCCCGTCGAGGGCCTCGGTCCAGCGCCCCGCGGCGGCCGCGTGCTTGGCGGCGCCGAGCGTGCCGTCGTGGGGCTCGTCGGCCCACTCCGCGACCTCAAGCGTCGCGTGCAGATGCTCGGCCTCGGGGTCGGGCAGGTGTTGCATCACGAGCGGGCGGGCCTCGTCGAGCGCGCCCCGGCCGAGCAGGATCGCGGCGAGCCCGAGCGCGGCGTCCCGGTTGCCGGATTCCAGCGCCAGGGCATCGCGGAATCCCGCCTCCGCCTCCGCGACGTCGCCCGCTTGAAGCACCTCGGTCGCCGACTCGACCTCGACCTCGACCTCGGTCGGCAGGATCGAATCGACGAACCGGTTGATCTCGTCCTCGGGATACGCGCCGATGAACATGCTCACGGGCTGCCCGTCACGAAAAGCGATCACCGTCGGGATGCTCTGCGACTGCACTGCCGACAGTAGGGCGTTGCCGACCTGTTGCGCGTCGACGTCGATCTTGGCGAGCGTGAAGGCACCGCCGCGCTCCGCCGCCACCTTCTCCAGCATCGGGCCGAGCGTGCGGCACGGGCCGCACCAGGCCGCCCACAGATCGACCACGACGGGAGCGGCCTTGGAGCCTTCGATCACCAGCCGCTCGAAGGTCTCGTCGGTGACCTCGATCGCGTTCGTCATGCCGTCCATGCTACGGGGTTCCATGCGGTTCGAAGCCGCGAAGACGCAGGGCGTTCAGGACCACGGTGACGCTGGACACGGCCATCGCCGCCGCGGCCCACATCGGGTCGAGCACGCCGAACACGGCCAGGGGAATCATGACCACGTTGTATGCGAAGGCCCAGAACAGATTCTCTTGGATGATCCGGTACGTGCGCCGCGCGAGGTCGATCGCGGTCGCGACCGACACCAGCGAGCCGCCGAGCACGCTGACGTCGGCGGCCGCGATCGCGACATCGGTTCCGGTGCCCATGGCGATCCCCACCGTCGCCCCGGCGAGGGCGGGCGCGTCGTTCAGCCCATCGCCGACGAACGCGACCGCGCTGCCGCCATCCATGAACCTTCGCACCGTGTCGACCTTGCCGTCGGGCAGCACCTCAGCCTCGACCGTGTCGATCCCGACCCGCTGCGCGATCGCCGATGCGGTCGCGCGGCGGTCTCCACTCACCATGACGGTCCGCAGTCCGAGCTCGTGCAGGCGCGCAACTGCGGCCGCGGCGTCGGGCTTGACCGTATCCTCCACCGTCACCAGCCCGTAGGGCACCCCGTCATGCCAAACCGCGAACGGCGTGAGGCCACGGGCCGCGTGCTCGTCGGCCAGCTCGATCATCCGCGCAGGCACATCCTCCGGTCGGCCGACGCGGACGACCGCACCGTCCACCCTGGCGCGTGCGCCGGCTCCGGGTTCGACCACGAACCCGGTTGCGGACGGGATCTCGACGCCGCGATCGATCGACCCGGCAACGACCGCCCGTGCGATCGGATGCTCGGAGCCAGACTCCGCAGCCGCAGCCCACCCGACCACCTGCGCCTCGGTCGCGCCGTTGACCGTGATCACGTCCGCCAGTCGCATCGATCCTTCGGTCACTGTGCCGGTCTTGTCGAGCAGGACCGTGTCCACAGACCGGGCCGCCTCGAACACCTCGCCGCCTTTGAACAACACGCCGAGCTCCGCAGCGCGGCCCGTCCCCGCCATGATGGCGGCCGGGGTCGCCAACCCGAGCGCGCACGGGCAGGCGATGAGCATCACCGCGGTCGCATGCAACAGCGCCTGACCCGGCGTCGCCCCAGCCCTCAGCCACCACCCGAGGAAGGTGGCCGCGGCAAGCGCCAACACCACCGGCACGAACACGGCGGAGATGCGATCGGCCAGTCGCTGGACCGGCGCCTTGGACCCTTGTGCCGCCTGGAGCAGACGAACGATCTCGGCCAACCTAGTGTTGGCGCCGACCTTGGTCACGAACACGATCAACCGTCCGCGGCCGTTGATCGACGCGCCGACCACCTCGCTGCCGGGAGCCACGTCGACGGGCACCGACTCCCCCGTGAGCATGGATAGATCGACCCAGGATGCGCCCTCCTTGACGACACCGTCGGCTGGGATCTTCTCGCCGGGAAGCACGACCGCACGCATGCCGGGCCGCAATTCGTCGATCGCGATCGATCGCTCGGCCCCGTCGGCGTCGAGCACCCTGGCGCGCTTCGCGCCACGCTCCAACAGTGCGCGAGAGGCGTCTCCCGCCGTCGCGCGGGCGCGGGCTTCCAGCATCTTGCCCACCAGGATCAGGGTGATGATCACTGCGGCAGTGTCGAAGTAGTGCGCCGACTCATGGCCGTGCCCGGCATACGGACCGAACGTGTCGTCCCACACCTGCCAGGCCGAGTACAGGTACGCGGACAGCGCGCCCAGCGCAACCAGCGTGTCCATCGTGGTCGTCGCGTGGCGTGCCGCACGTGCCGCGTTGCGGAAGAACGGCCACCCCGCCCAGAACACGACGGGGGTCGCCAGGATCCAGCTCCAGATCGCCGCCTGGGACCACAGCGGCGCCAGGAACGTGAGCGCCAGGATGAGGACGGTCAGCGGCGCGGCCACGACCAACCGACGCCGGTAGCTGCGCTCTTCCTGCGCAGGGTCGCGGGCGTCGTCGTGCGGTTTCGCGACGTAGCCGACTCGCACGACCGCGCGCACGAGCGGGTCGAGTCCGTCGACGTCGCCCTGCACCGTCGCCGTACGTGTCGCGAGGTTGACGGCGGCGGCGTCGACGCCGTCGACGCCGCCCAGCGCACGCTCGACCTTCTGCACGCACGACGCGCACGTCATCCCCTCGATGTCCAGGACGAGTTCCTTCGTTGCCATGGCGCTCACTTCCCCGCGAAACGGGCGACCGCAGCCATCAGCTCTTCGACCTTGGCATCCCCGTCGCCGGCGGCGATGCTGTCGGCGACGCAATGGCGGACGTGGTCGTCGAGCAGACCCATGCCGACCGCCCGAAGTGCAGCGGTCACAGAACTCACCTGCGTGAGGATGTCCAGGCAGTACTGGTCCTCGTCGACCATGCGCTGGAGTCCCCGCACCTGCCCCTCGATCTTGCGCAGTCGCGAATGCAGATCGTCCTTCTTCGATGCGTACCCGTACATCACCGCCTCCGCCTCCTACCCTGTAGGGGTATCTTCACATCGTTCGATCGGTGGGATCCATTCCGAGGAAACGCGCAGGGTCCCCGCGGAACCGTTCCATACAGCCGACCGAGCAGAAGTAGTAGGTAGACCCATCGTGCTCCCATGCCGCGGCGGCGGAATCGGGCTCGACCGTCATCCCACAAACAGGGTCCGTCTGCATCGGCCAATCCTCCTCCTCGTGATGTCGATAGGCATCATACCCCTAGGGGGTACGGGTGGCAAGCGGGGACGGCGATCCTCCGGAACCGGTGACCGTCAGGTGTAGACTCCGCGCAGGGTGCGAGGAGGCTCGAGGTGTCCGCGCAGGTGACCGAGGCGCCGCATGAGGCGCTGGGGCTGTCCCCCGTCGACCTCCTCCGCATGCACCGGCACATGCTGACGGCCCGTCTGATCGACGAGGCATCCCTGCGACAGAATCGCATGGGGCGCGCGCCGTTCGTCGTCCCGGTTTCCGGACACGAGGGTTGCCAGATCGGCACCGCCAGCGCACTGCGCCCGGGCACCGATGTGTGGCTCCCCTACTACCGCGATCTCGGGGTCGTGCTGGTGGCCGGTCTCAGCCCCTACGAGATCTTCCTCGGGGTGTTTTCCAAGGCGGACGACCCGAGCTCCGGCGGTCGCCAGATGCCGAGCCACTGGGGCAGCAAGCAACTGGGCATCGTCAGCCACTCCTCCCCCATCGCGACGCAGATCCCGCACGCGGCCGGGATCGCTTACGCGATGCGCTACCGCGACGAGGACGCCGTCGCGGCGGTGTGGTTCGGGGAGGGCGCCACCAGCGAGGGCGACTGGCACGAGGGGCTGAACTTCGCGGCGATCCATCACCTGCCCGTCATCTTCGTGTGTGAGAACAACGAGTATGCGATCAGCGTCCCCCAAGACAAGCAGATGGCGGTGCGCGACGTCGCGACGCGGGCCGCCGGGTACGGGATGCCCGGCGTCGTCGTCGACGGGAGCGACGTGCTCGCCTGCTATGAAGTGATGCGGGATGCCCTGGCTCGCGCCCTCGCGGGCGAGGGTCCTACGTTGATCGAGTGCAAGACCTACCGGTACCTGCCGCACACGTCCGACGATGACGATAAGACCTACCGCTCCCGCGAGGAGGTCGCGGAGCACCGGCATCACGACCCGATCGACCGCTTCACGACCTACTTGATCGAGCACGATCTGTTCGACCACGAGCGGATGCAGGCGATGCACGACGAGGTCAAGGGTGAGGTGGAGGCGGCGATCGCAGCCGCGTGGGATGCCGCTGACCCCGACCCCGCGACCGTGCTGCGCCACGTGTTCGCGGAACAGGACGACCGGTGAGCGCGACCAACGTCGTCACCGCGATCCGCGATGCGCTGCACGGCGAGATGGCTGCGGACGACCGGCTGGTCCTGCTCGGCGAGGACGTCGGCGCGCGCGGTGGTGTGTTCAAGGTCACACAGGGATTCGTGGACGACTTCGGTGAGCAGCGCGTCATCGACACCCCCCTCGCGGAATCGGGGATCGTGGGAGTCGCGATCGGCATGGCGCTGCACGGTCTGATCCCGATCGCCGAGATCGAGTTCGCCGACTTCATCCATCCCGCCTTCGACCAGATCGTTTCCGAGGCGGCCCGGATGCGCTACCGGACCAACGGCGACTGGGGGTGCCCGATGGTGATCCGTGCCCCGTGCGGCGGCGGGATCCACGGCGCGCTCTACCACTCGCAGTCGATCGAGGCCTTCTACGCCCACGTGCCCGGTCTGAAGGTCGTGATGCCCTCGACCCCCGCCGATGCGGCCGGGTTGCTGCGCGCGGCGATCCGGGACCCCGACCCGGTTCTGTTCCTCGAACACAAGAAGAGCTACCGCGCGGTCAGCGGCGAGGTCCCCGAGGGCGACCACGTCGAGCCGATCGGCGTGGCGGACATCAAGCGCGCGGGCACTGACCTCACGGTCATCACGTACGGCTACGAGCTCCACCGGTGCTTGGAGGCTGCGGACCGACTGGCCGCCGACGAGGGGATCGAGGCAGAGATCGTCGACGTTCGCACCCTCGCGCCGCTGGACACCGCCACGATCCTGGCCTCCGTTCGCTCGACATCGCGAGCGTTGGTTGTCTATGAGGACAACAGAACCTATGGCGCCGGAGCCGAGATCGCTGCCACGGTGGCGGAGGAGGCGATGTTCGAGCTGGACGCGCCGATCGTGCGCGTCGGCGGGCCGGATATCCCCGCGATGCCGTACGCGGCGGCGCTCGAGCACTACTACACCGAGCCCTCGCCCGATCACCTCTACGTGGCCATGCGCGAACTCGCCCGGTTCTGAGACCGCGCGCACGGGTTCAGTCGGCCGATCTCGATCCGATACTTGCTGCGACGTGCCGAAACGAGACCCCACACACCCGAGCCCCGACGGATCGGGCCACCTCGACGTGGTCGGCGTCCTGGTGGCCGTCCTCGTGCTGTTCGGCATCGGCGTGGCGGCCGGCGTTTTCGATCGCCTGGAACCGACGATCGGCGCATCGAAGGTCGGCGACGACGTCCTGGCTCTCTTGCTGTTGCTCCTGCTCGGCACAAGCTTCGTCGCGATCCGTCGGGCGCGGGTCGCGCGCGAGCAGATGGAGCTTCGACGCGACACCGACGAGCGACTGCAGGCGTTGATCGCAGAGTCACCGGCAGTCTCGTACAGCTGGCTGCCCAGGGAACGCCGCTACCTCTATGTGAGTCCCCAGGCAACGACCCTGCTCGGGGTCTCGGTGCAGGATCACATCGACGACTGGTCCGCGCAGATCCATCCCGACGACCGCCAGCGCGTGCTCGAGATCTCCGAGCGCGCCGATCTGGCGGGCACGACGTATCTCGCCGAGTACCGGATCATCCTGCCCGACGGCACCGAGCGGTGGATCCACGACGAGTCCCGCTACCACCATTTCGACGATCAGGGACGCCCGACACTGGCGCAGGGCGTCATGTTCGACATCACGGAACGCAAGGAGGCCGAGGCGCGCGCGGCCGCGGCCGAGGAACGATTCCGCACGCTGGTCGAGCGGGTTCCGGCGATCGCCTACTCGTGGGACACGGCTCATGCACCGGGCACCGCGCCGGCCGACTACATCAGTCCTCAGATCGAACGGCTCATCGGCGTGAGCCCTCGCACGTGGCTCGACGATCCGGCGGCGTGGGCCACCCACGTGCACCCCGACGATCTCGACCGCGTGACTCGGGCCTGGAGCGCAACGACCGCCGCCGAGGAGACGTTCTCTCAGGAGTACCGGCTTCGCACCGCAGACGGCCGTTGGCTGTGGGTTCGCGATGAGGCAAACCCCGTCGGGCCGGGATCGAGCGGCGCGGCGATCTACCAGGGCGTGATCGTCGACATCAGCGAGCGCCACGCGGCCGAGGACGCGCTGCGCGGGGCGGAGGAGCGGTGGCGCCTGCTGCTGGAGAACCTGCCGATCGTGGCGTATCAGATCTCCTTCGCGGCCGACGGCACGCCGTCCGAACGATGGGTCGCCTCCGGTGTCGAAGGTCTCCTTGGTATCTCGGCAGCGGAGTGGCTCTCCGACGTCGACACGTGGGACCGAGTCATTCATCCCGAGGATCGGGACGCCGTCTTGGACGCGTGGGAGGACATGAAGGTCACCGGGGCGCCGTTCGACCTTCAGTACCGGATGCTCGACCGAACGGGCGTCGTCGTGTGGGTCCACGACCGCGCCGCGCTGACCGCGCGCGAAGGCATGCGCGTCGTGGAGGGCGCGTTCATGAACGTCACCGCGCGCCGCACCGCCGAGGCAGCCCTCGGGGTTGCGGAAGATCGCTTCCGCACCTTAGTGGAGCAGCTGCCCGCGATCACCTTCATCGAGGATGTGGACACGGGCGCGAACCTGTACATCAGCCCCCAGATCGAGGCTATCTACGGCTACACCACCGAGGAATGGATGGCCGACCCCTCGCTGTGGGAACAGCGTCTGCACCCCGACGACCACGATTGGGTGATCGCCTCCAACGACTCGGACGGCGGCGACGAGTGGAGTGTCGACTACCGTTCGATCACCCGCGACGGTCGCACGCTGTGGGTGCACAACGACGCGCGCCTGATCCGGGATGAAGACGGCGCCCCGCTGTACTGGCAAGGGGTCGTCTACGACATCACCGAACGCAAGGGGGCCGAGGAACGGCTCCGCGAGGCAGAAGAGCGGTACCGCACCCTGGTCGAGCAGCTGCCGGTCGCCATCTACACGGACGCGGTCGACGACGTCAGCACGGCGGTCTACATCAGCCCGCAGTACGAACGGCTGACCGGGTACTCTCCCGAGCAACGATTGATGGATCCGGATCTGTGGGTCCACATGCTGCACCCCGATGACCGCGAGAGCGTGCTCGCCGAGTCGACGCGCACGAACGAAACCGGTGAACCGTTCGACATCGAATACCGGATCATCGCCGCAGACGGCCGCGTGGTGTGGCTGCACGATCACGCGATGCAGGTGCTCGACCCGAGCGGCAATGCCCGCTGGCACGGGATCTTGCAGGACATCACGGAGAACCGGCTCGCCCAGCAGACCATCGCCCGGCGTGACGCGATCCTGGAGGCAACGAGCTTCGCCGCCGAGCAGTTCCTGCGCACGTCGGCGTGGCAGGAGAACCTGCAGGAGGTGCTCGAGCACCTTGGCACGGCCGCGGATGCCACCCGATGTGCCGTGTTCCGCAATCACGCACTGGAAAGTGGCGCGCTGGGGGTCTCTCTCGCGGCGGCCTGGATCACCGAGGGCCATCGGGGGGAGGAGGACGCCGGCACCTGGCGAGATTACGCATGGGAGGCCGAGGGATTCGGTCGATGGGTCGAGCTCCTGGGCGCGGGCCGACCGGTACACGGCGCGGTCGCGGGATTCCCGGAGCGAGAGCGCGCGGTTCTTCTCGGCGGCAGCCTGCCGATCCGATCGCTCGTCGCGATCCCGATCTTCGCCGAGGGCCAATGGTGGGGCTACGTCAGCTTCGATCATGCCGACGAGGATCGGGAGTGGCAGGAGGCCGACATCGAGGCGCTGGGCGTGACCGCCAGCACGCTTGGCGCCGCGATCGACCGCGAGCGCGCGATGGCACGGCTCTCCGAGGCGCAGGCGCTGTACCGCACCCTGATCGAGCAGCTCCCGGCCGTCACCTACATCGAGGATATCGACACCGGCGACGAGACCTACTCCAGCCCGCAGACGCAGACCCTGCTCGGCTACACGTCCGGCGAGGAGTGGGGCAAGCACGACCAATGGATCGCTGCGCTCCATGCGGATGATCGCGATCGGATCGTCGAGCAGGACGAGGAGTGCGGTCGCACCGGGGATCCGTTCCGAGCCGAGTACCGCCTGATCACGAAGGGCGGTGCCACGGTATGGGTGCGCGATGACGCGACGTTGGTGCGGGATCCGGATGGAACACCGCGGTACTGGCAGGGGGTCCGTTTCGACATCACCGCCGAGAAGGAGGCCGAGCAACAGCTGCGGCACGCCGAGGAGCGCTACCGCCAGCTGGTCGAGGAGATGCCGGCGATCACCTATCTCGACGAGTACGAACCCGGAAGAGATCTGTGGCGCACGAGATACGTGAGCCCCCAGATCGAGACGATCCTCGGCTATGCGCCCGAGGAGTGGCTCGACGACGACCCCTCACGCTGGCGAACGATGATCCACCCCGACGACCGGGCAGCTGCGCTCGACGCGGACACCCGTCACTACGAATTCGGCGAGCCGCTCGACATCGAGATCCGCGTCTTCACGAAGGATGGGCGGCTTCGCTGGCTCCGCGACCAGGCGGTGATCAACCGTGACGACGACGGCACGCCACGCGCGAGCCAGGGCATCATCCAAGACGTTACGGAGCGCAAGCTCGCCGAGCTTGCGATGCTGGACGCCGAGCAGCGCTACCGCGCGATCGTGGAGCACATCCCCGCAGCGATCTACCTCGATCGCCCCGACGGTGCCATGAACACGGTCTACATCAGCCCGCAGATCGCCGCGATCGCCGGCGTCACGCCCGAACAGTGGATCCAGGATCCGGCGCTGTGGCTCTCGCTGATAGATCCCGACGATCGCGCGCAGACGCAAGACTCGTATCAGCGCGCCCTCGCTGCTCGCGAGCCCTGGCGTGCCGAGTACCGGATCCACACGCCCGACGGGCGCACGGTATGGATCCACGACGAGACGACGTTCCTCCTCGGTCCCGAAGGGGATCCGCTGTACCTGCAGGGCGTCCTGTTCGATATCACGGAGCGCAAGCTCGCCGAGCAGGCCCTGCGCGAGAGCGAGCAGCGAGAGCGCGAGGCCGCCGAGCGCCTCCGGGCGCTGGACGACATGAAGAACACCTTCCTCGCTGCCGTGTCGCACGAACTGCGCAGCCCGCTGACCTCCATCCTCGGGTTGTCGCTGACGCTCGAGCGGGCGCCGGACATCGCGGGGCAGGACCGGACCGACCTGCTCGCCCGACTTGCGGCCAACGCGAAGAAGCTCGACCGGCTGCTCAAGGACCTGCTGGACATCGATCGGCTCAATCGCGGCATCGTCGAGCCGCAGTACCGGGTCACGGACGTGAGCGCATTGGCGCGGCGCACCGTCGAACACCTCGACGCGCTCGTCGGCCGGGAGGTGATCGTGCAAACAGACCCGGTGGTCATCCCGATCGACCCACCCAAGATCGAGCGGATCGTCGAGAACCTGCTGATGAACGCGGTGCGTCACACGACCGGCGACCGCACGATCTGGTTGTCGGTGGCCCCCTATGACGGCGGGGTGCGGATCAGCGTGGAAGACGACGGACCCGGGGTACCGCCCGACATCCGGGCCGCGATCTTCGAGCCGTTCCGCCAGGGACCGACGCAGTCGCCGCACACCCCTGGAACCGGGATCGGATTGTCGTTGGTGGCCCGGTTCGCCGAACTGCACGGCGGTAGAGCCTGGGTGGACGAACGAGAGGGCGGCGGCGCCGCGTTCCACGTCGTGATCCCGGGCCGGGTCCTCGAACACGTCGAGATCGACCCCGCGCGCGACGTCGCGTCCCACGCAGACGCCGGCTGAGCGCTAGCCCGGCTGCAGGTAGGAGGGGCACACCAGTCGAACCCGCACCGCCTCGAAGGACCGCTCCAGGCCCTGCGCCGTGCCGGCGGTCGTCGCGACATACGGAGCGAACGAGTCGTTGTCCCCGATACCCTCGAGTGCGTCCCGGTAGTCCTCTTGCGCGCCGAGCAGCGCATCGTCCTCCACGTCTGGCACCGCCTCGTCGTCATGGACCGCGGCCCATGTCGAGTCCAGCTTGTCGAGCGCGCCCCGTACCTCGCCGACGGTCGCCGTCGTGGGGGGCATCGACAAGAAGACGACGGTCGCCTGCAGGTTCGCAAGGTCCTGGCACAGGGGGGCGTTCGTCGCCGCGGACGAGCGACCGCACGCGGGCGTGAGGAGCGCCCCGACGAGGATCGAGACCAGGGCGGTGCGGGACATCGTGCGAGCGTACACTCGCATGCGATGTCCGAACGCGACCACAACCCCAGCGGGCGCCGCCTGCACTTGCCGATCGCCGGCGTCACGAACGGTCCCGGCGTCAACACGACGGGGGTGCGCAAGCCGCCGTGGCTGAAAGTGCGACTGGCCAGCGGACCCAACTACATGGCACTCAAGTCCCTCGTGCGTGATGCGGATCTCCACACCGTGTGCGAGGAAGCGATGTGCCCGAACATCGGGGAATGCTGGGAGGAGCGCGAGGCCACGTTCCTGATCCTCGGCATGAGGTGCACGCGCCGATGCGGCTTCTGCGATGTCATGACCGCCAAGCCGGACCCGGTCGATCCCGAGGAACCCGCGAGGATCGCCGGTGCGGTGGCCACGATGGGCCTTCGATACGTGGTCTTGACGGGCGTCGCTCGCGACGACCTTCCCGACGGCGGCGCTTCGATCTGGGCGGCGGCGATCCGCGCATGCCGCGACGCGACCCCCGGGATCGAGATGGAGGTGCTGCCGAGCGACTTCAAGGGTGGCGAGCCGGACATCGCGACCGTGCTCGATGCCGAGCCTACCGTCTTCGCCCACAACCTCGAGACGGTGCCACGCCTGCACGAACGGATCCGGCCCGCGTTCGGTTACGAGCGCTCGCTCGAGGTCCTGCGATTCGCCGCGCGACACCACCCCGGTCAGATCACGAAGTCGAACCTGATCCTCGGCATGGGCGAGGCGCCGGAGGAAGTGCTGTCGTCGCTCCAGGACCTGCGCGATGCCGGCGTCGACATCGTGACGATGGGGCAGTACCTGCAGCCCACGCCGCACCACCTGCCGGTGCACCGCTGGGTCGTTCCCGGGGAGTTCGCCGAGCACAAGGTCGCGGGCGAGGCGCTCGGGATACCGCACATCGAGGCGGGACCCCTCGTTCGGTCCAGCTACCACGCAGGCGCGCAGCTGCGCCGCGCACTGGCGGCTCGCGCCGCGGTCTAGGGAACGGAGGAGCCGGCCTGTAAGCCGGATCCTGTGCGCGGGTTGCCCCGCCGACGACCATCTGTCTCGCCGGCGCCGAAGCACCGGCGGCGACCCGTTCACCGGGTCGCTGCGGTCTACCCGGAAGCTCGGGCGGGCCGCCCTCGAACGCTTCCTGCTCGACCTTGCTCCGGACGGGGGTTACCGAGCCGCGACGGTCGCCCGCCGCGCTGGTGGGCTCTTACCCCACCGTTGCACCCTTACCGCCGGCGTTGCCGCCGGCGGCGGTTTCCTTTCTGTTGCCCCTTCGCGAGGTCGCCCCCGCCTGGCTCTCGCCAGCGTCCTGCCCTGTGGAGTCCGGACTTTCCTCGAACGATCGTCGCCGATCGCCCGCGGCCGCCCGGCCGGCTCCTCCGCAGCGAACCGTACCCGCTAGGGACGACCGTCGGCCAGCCAGCGATCGACGCCGAGGTTCGCGAGGCTGTCCGCAGCGGCGTTTCGCTCGCGCGGGACGTGCTCCAGATCGACCCGATCGAACGAGCGCATCAGGTCGCGCACCTGCCGGTGCAGGGGCTGCAGGTGCGGCGCCTTGACCCGGTAGCGCCCCGTCAGCTGATTGATCAGCAGCTGACTGTCGGAGCGAAGGAGCACCTCGCGGGCTCCGAGACCCTTCGCCTCTTCGAGGCCGCGGATCACCGCGGTGTACTCGGCGACATTGTTCGTGGTCTCGCCGAGCCCCTCGGCGACCTCGGCGAGCACGGTGCCGTCCTCGGCGGCGACGACGGCGCCGGCGCCGGCCGGGCCGGGATTGCCTCGCGCCGCCCCGTCACAGTTGACGACGACGCGGGTGACGGTCTCGCTCACAGGACCAGGATCCGCCGGCAGTGCTCGCAGCGGGGCACGTCGCTCGCGCGCCGGACATGATCCAGCTCGACCGCCGACAACTGCTCGTGGCACCCCTGGCAGACGTTGTCGACCAGCGCCGCGGCCCCCACACCCTTCTTCTGCGGCCGCAGCTCCTCGTAGAGCTCCAGAGTCTCGGGGTCGATCGTCGCGGCCAAGGACGGGCGCTCGGCCTCGCGCGCGGTGAGCTCCGCCTCGAGCGTCTCGAACTCGTCGGCGGACGAGGCCCGGACCCGGTCTGCATGCTCGCGATGCTCGGCCGCGGTCTTCTCTGCCTCCCCGGCGCCGGCCTCGACCGCCTCGCGCCGTTCCATGATCGCGAGCAGTTCGTCCTCCCGGTCGCTGATGCGGCGCCGCAGGTTGGCGATCTCGTGACCGATCGCCTCGAGCTCTCGCGCGTTGACGACGGCGCCGCTCGCCATGCGCTGTTCCTCGGCCGTCGCCTTCTGCGTCAGAGACTCGATCTCGTGCTCCACCTTGGTCGCGTCGCGGTCGAGCGTGTCGAGCTGCAGCCTGTGCTCACCGTGCCGCGCCTCCGCCGCATCCGCCACCTCCCGCGCGGCCGTCAGCTCCGCGCCGGACTCGAGCGCGTGCCTTCGAACTCGGAGGCGATCGATCGTCAGATCGAGCTGTTGCAGGTCCAGCAGATGCGTCGTCGCCCCCATCGGCCGGCAAGCCTAGCCGATGGGGGCGACGTCGACGGTGCGAACGCCTAGCCCGCAGGAGGCGGTGGTGGAGGCGGCGCGGCCATCGCGCCGCCGCCGCCGGCAGCCGGCCCGACGTACTGTGCCGAGCCGAACCCGAGGATCATGCCGAAGATCCAGAACAGGAAGATGAGTCCGACGGCGTAGCCGCCACCCTTGCCGAAGCTCTTGGCCAGATCGATCATCACGATGATCAGGATCACCAAGTTGACGAAGGGGATGAAATACAGCAGCAGCCACCACCCCGGCCGCCCGACCACCTTCATCAGCACGTAGATGTTGTAGATCGGGACGAACGCCGCCCAGGCCTCCTGGCCGGCCTTCTTGAACACACCGTAGAACGCCAGCGAGTAGATGACGTAGAACACGATGTACCACAGCAGGAGCCCGGCGCCGCCGCCGGCGCTGGTAGTCGTCTGTGCGAGCACCGTTACCCCCTTTCCGGGCAGGTCAACGCAAACCCTGCCATGGGGCAACCCGCGATACAACGACCCTACGGCGAGAAGGACATGCTGCTGAAGCCGCTGTTCGTCTGCTGACCGAGGAACTGCACCGCAACGAACACCGCCATCGCGATCAGCGCCAGCATCAATGCGTACTCCACGGCCGTGGCTCCGTCCTGCCCTCCCAGGCGACGGAACAAGGCGTGGGCACGCGTCACGAAGCACCGCATCACCACGTTCACCCCCATCCTCCGAGTCCGGTCGTGGGGGGTCGCCCGTCTCTCCGGGCGCACGACCCCACCGCGCCGTCTTACCACGTTCATCGGCCTGGGAGCCAGGAGGTCTTGAGCGCCGATAGTCTGGACCCGTGGACGGCGAGGCTCTCGATCGGATCGCGTTGGTCACCGGCGCGGGCTCAGCCAGCGGCATCGGCTTCGCCACGGCCTGCGCCCTCGGGCGCGAGGGCGCCGCGGTCGCGGTGACCTCCACCACGGATCGGATCCACGGCCGGGTCGCGGCATTGCAGGCGATG
>DATECH010000104.1:0-4567 GCA_035287005.1 Actinomycetota bacterium
CGCCGCTGCTCGCCAACGACCCCCACCTCCTGGTCACCCAGCCCGGCACCTGGATCGAGTTCCATCTGCGGGCGCCCGGGTACGACGCCCGCGGCGTCTCGGTCCCGTTCACGCCCGGCATCTTCCTCGGCACGACGCCGCATCACGCGTGGGGGGTCACCAACGTGACCGGCGACGTCCAGGACCTGTTCGAAGAGCAGCTCAACGACGACGGCACGGCCGCGCGGTTCCGCGACGGCTGGGAGCCGCTGACGGTCCACGAGGAGCAGATCGTCGTTCGCGGCGAGCCGACGCCTCGCGTCGTCATCGTGCGCGAGTCGCGTCACGGCCCGATCGTGACGCACGGGGTCACCGGGCTGCTCACGTCGCGATATCGAGCCTTGGACCGCACCTACGCGTTGCGATGGACCGGCCACGACGAGACGCTGCGGCCGTCGCTCGCCCTCGAGGTCGTGGGCGCGACCGACGTCGAGGCGTTCCGGGCCGCCGTGCAGCAGATCGTGTGCCCCGGTCAAAACTTCGTCTACGCCGACGTCGACGGCGCGACGGCCTACCAGTGCACGGGTCGCCACCCCGTGCGCACGAGCGGCGACGGCACACGACCCGTGCCGGGTTGGGACGGCGAGCACGAGTGGCTGGGTTTCATCCCCGACGACGAGTTGCCCTTCGAGCGCGACCCCGACCGCGGATGGATCGCGACCGCCAACCACGACATCCAGCCTCCCGGCTACCCCCACCTGATCTCCAAAGACTTCCATCGATCGAACCGGCGTGATCGGATCGCCGAGTTGCTCGAGGCTCGCGACCATCATGACGTCGCGAGCATGCAGGCGATCCAGATCGACACCGTGTCGCTCGCGGCGCATGCAGTCTTGCCCGCCCTGCTGAAGATCGAGGCGCGCGGCCAACGCCAGGTCGACGCCGTGGCCGCCCTCGCGACCTGGGACGGCGATCTCACGGCGCGGAGCCACGAGGCGGCGGTGTTCGAGGTGTGGGTGCGCTCGATCATGCGCCGGCTGCTCGCCGACCGCCTCGGCGAAGAGCTCTTCGCCGCCTACCGAGGGTTCGGCGAGACCTTCCTGTGTCTGGTCCTGCCGGAGCTGCTCGAACACGGGACCGACCGAGTGGATCCCGACGCGATCCGCGCTGCGCTGGACGACGCGCTGGACGAGGTTGGAGACCGAACGTGGGGTGAGCTCCACACCCTGGCGCTCACCCATCCGCTCGCCCGCATCCCGGGACTCGACGTCGTGTTCACCGCGGCAGCCTTCCCCATCGGTGGGGACGACCAGACCGTCGCTCAGGCAGGATCCGACCCACTGCTGGGATTCCGCCCGGCCGTGATCGCCTCGGTGCGTGCGGTCTACGACCTTGGCGACCTCGAGCGAAGCGTCACGGTGTTGCCGTCCGGCATCAGCGGCAACCCCGCGTCACCGCACTGGGCCGATCAAAGCGAGCTCTACGCCACGGGAACGGCCAAGCCCGCTGGTTTCGCGACGCACGCCCTGACCACCCTGACCATCCGGCCCGCCTAGCCGGTAGCATCACCCGCGATGCCCAAGTCCAAAGGCCGAAAGAAGCCCAGCAAGCAGCGTTACCAGCTGCACCCGCACCGCAAACAGCACTCGAAGGCAAGCCCGAAGTGGTTCGCGCCGGTGATGCTCGCTCTGATGGGCATCGGGGTTGCCGTCATCGTCTGGAACTTCCTGCGCGGCAACGAGCAATTCGATCCCGGCGTGATGTGGCTGGGACTCGGTCTGATCGCCGCGGGCTTCTTCGGCATCTCATTCTGGAAGTAGGTCCATACCGGCAGGTGTGGATAACCCGGTGGATACCTAGCCGCTTCGCGGTGGAAAAACGCCCGGGCACTGTCCCTCCTACGCACCGGATGTGCGCCGAACGACCGACATCTTCTCTCCGCAGTGGCGAGGGATCTGCAGCTCGCCGAGGCGCGAGACCTTGAACTCGGTTCCGCATTCCGCGCACACCAGATACACATCGAGATCGTCGACATCCTCGGGCTCCGTTGGCGGTGGCTCAGTGTCCAGCGAACCGGGGGCAGGCCCAGAAAGGGAGCGGAGCGTGGCCATACCGATACGCCAGATCGCATAGCCGAGCAGGAGCGCACCGGGGATCAGCAACCACAGGGGCATGGCCCCACCGTAGCAGCAGGTCCGGACCGTGTGGCCTGCGCGAACCCGGTCCAAAGACCCATTGTGCGACCCCTGGCGGGGCATATGCTGGGCACCGATCGAACGCTGGGTGGACACCGGATGGATGCGTCGGTGTCGTGCAGAGGGAGTACCCGTTGGGTGACTATGTGAACCGGTTCATGTCCCAGCTCGTGGCCAAGAACCCGGGAGAGCCGGAGTTCCACCAGGCCGTCCACGAAGTGGCCGAGTCCGTCGAGCTCGCGTTGCAACACAACCCCCGCTACGTCGACGCGAAGATCTTCGAGCGCATCGTCGAACCCGAGCGCGTCGTGGTGTTCCGCGTCCCGTGGGTCGACGACACCGGCGAGGTGCAGATCAACCGGGGCATCCGCGTCGAGATGAACTCCGCGCTCGGGCCGTACAAAGGCGGCTTGCGATTCCACCCGACCGTCTACCTCGGCATGCTCAAGTTCCTCGCGTTCGAGCAGGTTTTCAAGAACTCGCTGACGACGCTGCCCCTGGGCGCCGGCAAGGGGGGCGCCGACTTCGATCCGAAGGGGCGATCCGACGGAGAGGTGATGCGTTTCTGCCAGTCCTTCATGACGGAGCTTCAGCGCCACGTCGGGCAGTTCACCGACGTGCCTGCCGGCGACATCGGCGTCGGAGGTCGCGAGATCGGCTACCTCTTCGGTCAGTACAAACGGATCCGCAACGAGTTCACCGGCGTCCTTACGGGAAAGGGCCTCGCGTTCGGTGGTTCCCTGATCCGCCCCGAAGCGACGGGCTTCGGCACCGTGTACTTCGCCGAAGAGATGGCCTCGACCCGCGGGGAGTCACTCGCCGACAAAGAGTGCATCGTGTCGGGTTCAGGCAACGTGGCCCAGTACACGGTGGAGAAGCTGCTCGATCTCGGCGCGAAGCCGGTGACGCTGTCCGATTCGGGCGGGTTCATCTACGACAAAGAGGGCATCGACCGGGAAAAGCTCGCCTGGGTCATGGACCTGAAGAACGGACGCCGCGGCCGGATCATGGAGTAAGTGGAGCAGTACCCGCACGCCGAGTTCTCACCGGTCGATCCGCGGCATGCACACAACCCGCTGTGGTCGGTCCCCGCCCAGGCCGCGTTCCCCAGCGCCACCCAGAACGAGATCAGCGCCGAGGATGCCGGCAACCTCCTTGCAAGCGGCGTGTACATCGTGGCGGAAGGCGCCAACATGCCGACGGTTCCCGAAGGGGTGGAGCGGTTCGTCGAGGCGCGCATCCTGTACGGACCCGGCAAGGCGGCGAACGCCGGCGGCGTGGCCGTGAGCGGCCTGGAGATGTCGCAGAACTCGGAGCGGCGCTCGTGGACGCGGGAGACCGTCGACCGACGGCTGCACACGATCATGGTCGCGATCCACGAGAACTGCCGTGCGACCGCCGAGGAGTACGGTGCCCCCGGCAACTACGTGCACGGGGCGAACATCGCCGGCTTCCGCAAGGTGGCCGACGCCATGCTCGCGCAGGGCATCGTCTGAGCGCTAGACGCTGGTCAAGCCCGGCACTTCGCGCTGCAGGAAGTCCAGGATCGTGCGGATCTGTCGCACCTCTTCATCGTTGTCGAGCGACCCGTGCCCGGTCGTGTAGCGATAGACCTCGTGCGGCTTGCCGGCGGCGTCGATCCGTTCCACGTACGCGAGCGCCTGCCCCAGCGGGCAGCGCGAGTCGTTCTCCCCGATCACGAACAGCACCGGCGCCGCGACCGCGTCCACGTAGGTGATCGGGTTCGCCCTCGCGTACAGATCCGGCACGTCCTCGGGCGAGCCACCGAACAAGGCTCGGTCCATCGCCTGCAGGCCCGGTGCCTCCTCGTGGTAGGCGCGCACATAGTCACCCACCGGCACGCCTGCCATCCCCGCTCGCCACAGGCCGGGATTGCGTCCCAGCTCCATCAGGGTGACGTAGCCACCCCATGACCACCCCGCGATCACCGCGCGCGACGCGTCGACATCCGGCCGGCGCAACACGTCGCGCAGTCCCGCGGTCACGTCGTCCACGTCGGCGGACCCGGGCGCGCCCGACAGCGCGTCGCGCCATGCCCGCCCGTATCCGGTCGACCCCCGATAGTTCGGCATCGCAACCAGGAACCCCGCGTCGACGTACGCCTGCACGTCGGGCATGTAGTGATCCTCATAGAGCCAGTGCGGACCGCCGTGCACGAAGATCATGACCGGGTGTGGCCCCTCGCCCTCGGGCTCCACGATCCAGCCGTGCACCTGCTGATCGCGATCGTTCGTGAACCGCCACTCGTGGAATGGGCGGCCCTCGGGAGCGGGCGATCCGACCGAGATCGGCTCCTTCCCAGCATCGTCCAGGACCCGGGGCCGGTGGACGCCGTCGGAGTGGCGGAACCACACGGTTGCGTCGGGGCGGAC
>DATECH010000105.1:0-6540 GCA_035287005.1 Actinomycetota bacterium
CTGCGTGTTCCTCGGCTACCACGCCGGCTCGGGCACCGCGAACGCGATCCTGGACCACACCTACACCGGGTGGTTCGCCGACATCCGCGTCAACGGCCTGTCGTGGAACGAGACCCACCTCAACGCGGCGCTCGCGGGTACCTATGGCGTGCCACTGCTGTTCGTGAGCGGCGACGACGAGTGCTGCAACCAGGCGACCGCTGCGCTGCCGTGGGTCAAGGCCTTCTCGACCAAGACCGCGTTCGCGTCGCGCTCGGGTCGCTCGAAATCGCCGAAGACCGTGCAGGACGCGACGAGGCGCCTGGTCGCCGAGTCGGTCAAGCACGCCGACCGGGCGCAGGTCTGGAAGCCCGATGGACCGTTCACCCTTGAGGCGCTGCTCACGACGAGCGCGCTCGGCGACATGCTGTCGATCGCCCCAGGCACCGAACGCACGAGCCCTCGATCGGTCCAGTTCCAGGCCGAGGATGTCCGCACGATGTACCGCATGCTGCTGACCTGGATGAACCTCGGGAGCCGCGTGGCACCCGGCGCCCCCATCGAATAGCCGCGCAGGCGCGATACCCGCCCGTCGCTTCCGGCTCAGTCCCGCCGGTCGGCCCGCGTCGAAACCTGCGCTGCAGACGCGTATGCACGCTCGACGACATCGATCACGACGCGCCCGTCCTCGCCGCTCGGCGAGGGTTGCCGCCCCTGCTCGACCGCTGTGAGGAACTCCCGCATCTGCGCGGTGTACATCGGCTGTGTGCAGTGCTCGTAGTCCTCGCTCGGCTCCTCCCGCGGGAAGATCCTGGCGTAGCCCTTCGTCCCGTAGACCTCCGTTTCCGCCTCGAGACCCTCCTTGTGCGCGTGCCACCAGCCCGACTCGACCAAGGAGTTGGTGCCCTGCGACCAGGAGATCAGCACGATGCCGTCGTCGTCGACGTCGTAGGTTCCGTAGCGGGTGCCGATCGCGGCGCACACGCGCTCGGGTGTGGGGTCGCCGAGCAGGAACCGCGCGGTGTCGATCGCGTGCACGCCCATGTCCGGCAGGGCCCCGCCGCCCGCGAGCGCCTTGTCCGTGAACCATCCGGACGGGCCCCAGCCCGCGTGCACGCCGTAGCCGCGGGTCTTGACGACCTCGCCCAGCTCACCCGCAGCGATCCGCGCGCGCATCGCGCGCACGTCGTCGTGGAAGCGCCAGCAGTGGGCGACCATCATCGATGCGCCCGACGCCTGGCCCGCCGCGATCATCGCGTCGCACTCGGCCACGCTGATGGCCATGGGTTTCTCCACCAGCACGTGTTTGCCCGCCTCGAGCAGCGCGATCGCCTGCGGGGCGTGCAGGGCGTTGGGCGTCGCGACGACCGCGGCGTCTACCCCCGGGTCGCGTGCGAGCGAGGCCCAGTCGGTGGTCACCCGCGGGATGCTGTGCCGCTCGGCGAACGCGCGACCGGACTCCTCCCGGTGGTTGGCGACCGCGACGAGCTCATGCCCGCAGGCGACCACCCCGCGCGCGTGGAAGTCCTGGATCCATCCGCAGCCGAATAGCGCCACCCGCATCGGCGCTACTCCTTGGATCCGGTCAGCGTCACGCCTTCGATGAACACGCGTTGGGCCAAGAAGAACAGCACGATTACCGGGATCATGAACATCACCGACGCGGCCATGATCAGGTTGTACTCGACGTGGTGCTGACCGCGGAACTCGTTCAACCCGAGCGCGAGCGTCCACAGATGCGGATCGTCGCCCGCAAACAGCAGCGGCCCGAAGAAGTCGTTCCAGTTGTAGAGGAAGTTGAACAGCGCGATCGCGGCGATCGCCGACTTCGACAGCGGCACCATGATCCTCGTCATGATCTGCCAGTGGCTCGCACCATCCACCCGCGCGGCGTCGGCGAGATCCTCTGGCACCGACATGAAGAACTGCCGCAGCAGGAAGATCGAGAACGCATCACCCAGGAACGCGGGCACGATGAGCGGCTTGAACGACGGGATCCAGTGGATCTTCGAGAACCACACGTACAGGGGCACGACCGTCACCTGATACGGCAGCATCAACGTCGACAGCACGATCACGAAGACGACCTGGCGACCCTTCCAGCGCATCCGTGCCAGCGCATACGCGACCGGTATCGACGACACGACGATGCCGACGGTCGCCAGCACCGCGATCTGGACCGTGTTCCACCCGTAGCGCCACAGGGGGATCGTGTTCCACACCGACGGATAGTTGTCCCACTGGAACGGCCGTGGCCAGAACTCGGCCGACAACACCTGATCGTTGGACATCAGGGAGCTGAGCACCACGAACACCATCGGCAGCATGAACAGCAGCGCGAACCCGATCAGAAGCGCGTGCGCGGTGGCGGTGCGGACCCTGCGTCGGCGTATCGTGCGGGCGGGGAGCCGGCGAGGCACGACGTCGGCAGCCGACCGCGCGACCACCGATGACGGAACCCCCGGCGTCGCGCGCGTTGCGGTCATCGCAGGAACGCGCCCCCTTGGTAGTGCACCCACCGCCTGGAGCCCCGCAGGATCGCGATCGTGCAGAGCAGCGAGATGATGAGCAGGACCCACGCCATCGCCGAGGCGTAGCCCATCTTGAAGTAGATGAAGCCCTGCTGGTACAGGTGCACCGAATAGAAGAGCAGCGAGTTCTGCGGACCACCGATGGACTGGTCCGCGGTCGTGTTGAAGCTGGCCACGTACGCCTGCGCGAAGTACTGGAACCCGAAGATGATCCCCGTGACCACCTCGAAGAAGACGACCGGCGACACCATCGGCAGGCTGACGTGCCGGAACTTCGCGATCCCGCTCGCGCCCTCGAGATCCGCGGCCTCGTACAGGTGTTTCGGCACGTCGAGGAATCCCGCCAGGAAGATGATCATCGCGTCACCCACGCCCCACAGGCCGAGCATCACCAGCGCCGGCTTCGACCACTGGGGTGAGAAGAACCACTGCGGCGGGTTCTCCACACCGAGCTTCTCCAGCACCACGTTGACCGGCCCGTAGCTCGGGTTGAGCAGGTAGGCGAACGCCAGGGTCGCGGCGACGACCGGCGCCATCGTCGGCAGGAAGTAGGCGGTGCGGTACACGTTCACGCCCCGCCGTTTGCGGGTCAGCAGCAACGCGGTGATCACGCCGAACACGATCCGGAACGGCAGGCCCACCACGATGATCCAGATCGTGTTGCGGACCGCCAGCCAGAAGTTCGGGTCCTTCGTGAACATGAACTCGTAGTTCAGGGTGCCGATCCACTTGGGATCTCCGGGAAGCTGGTACTTCGTGAACGACCAGTAGAGACTCGCGATCATCGGAGCCAGGGTGAAGATCCCGAATCCGATGATCCAGGGCGACAGGTACACCAGCACCGCCCCTCGCTCGCGCCAGCGGCGCGGACGGCGGCGGCGAGGAACCGCCGCCGCCGTCTCGTACACCGTGGCGCTCGAAGTTGCCGTGTCGACCTCCTAGATCGCGGCCTGCGCGAGCGCGTCGTTCGTTTGATCCTGCGCCTGCTGCAGCCCTCCCTGCAGATCCGTCGTCGCGCCCGTCTCCCATTTCTGGGCGAACTGCCCGAGGGCGTCGCTGATCTCGAGTCCGATCGCCGTCGTCGGAGCCCATCCGGAATTCGGGTTGGCGAAGATGTCCATGAAGGTCTGGAACTGCAGCGGCAGGTCCAGGTCGGGCGACGTCAACGCCGCGTTGGTCGTGGGCACGTTGTTGATGCGGTTGGCCACGTCGACCAGGGTCGCCGTGTCGGTGGCGAGCCACTTCAGCAGCAGCCATGCCTCCGCCGGGTGGGGCGAACCCTTCGGCAGGGCGAGCACCGTGCCGCCGGCCGAGCCGCCGCCGTACCGGTCCTCCGTGCCGGGCGCCACCGGCAGCGGCGCGGTGTCGTAGTTGAGATCGTCGGGCACGAACGCGTTGCGCCACTCGCCGTCGACGGTGATCGCGACACGTCCCGTTCCCAGATCCTGCTGTGCGTTCCACTCGTTGCCGGCACCGGAGATGAACTCGGTCAGCTTCTCCGCCCCGGTCTGGAAGTCCCCGTCACCGTAGACCTCTGCGATGAAGTCGTGCTGCCACTGGAACGCGGCGGCCCACTGCGGATCCGAAGCGAAGGCCGCCTGCCCGCCGTCGTCGAGGAACTTCGCGTCGAACATGTAGGCGAGGTTGATCATCGTCAACGCGCAGCAGTAGTACCGCGTGTCGGGGACGAAACCGGCCACCTTGATCGATCCGTCCGCGTTGAACTCGGTGAGCTGCTTCGCGTACTCGGTGAGTTCATCGGTTGTCGCCGGCGGCTCCGAGAGACCGGCCGCGTCGAACAAGTCCGTGTTGTAGTAGATGCCGAACGTATCGGTCATGAACGGCAGCGCACACTGCATGTCGTCGAAGACCGTGTACGTCAACGCCGCTTCGGGGAACTGGCTCATGTCGGTGCCGTCGGCTCCCTCGATGTAGGGCGTCAGGTCCTGCCATGCGCCCGAGTTGCAGAACGACCCCACATTGTCCACGCCGAACGACTGCGCGACGTCCGGGGCGGTTCCGGCGTTGATCTGCTTGATCATCTTGTCGTCGTTCACGTTGCAGGTCGGCTCCACGGTCGCCCATGGGTATGCCTCGGTGAACGCCGGGAAGATCTCCTTCCACTTGTCGCATTCCTCGCCGGTCCATTCACCGGTGATGGTGAGGGTGACGGGGTCGTGCGAAGCGGTGTCGACCGCCGAGGCACTCGACGATCCGCCGTCAGAGCTGCATGCCGCCGCGACGACGGCCAGTGCCGCCGCCAGCGCTATCAACGTCCGTCGCATCCTGGGCCTCCTCCTCGATCCGTGTCATCCGTGTGTACGCACCACCAACGGAACTGGGTTGCCTGTGCCACCGCCTTTCATACCGCGATCTCGCCTCGCGTCTCGGCTCGGGCGAATAGCTGGTCCTGCGCAACCCCGAGCGCCATCGACACCGCTCCCATCAGCTCCGCGTCCTCGCCGAGTTCGGAGACCTCGATCCGTGGACGGATCGGACACAGCGCCGCCAGCTCGCGCCGGACCGGGTCGAGCAGGAGATCGCCGTTGCGCCCGATCCCGCCGCCCATGATCACGAGCTCCGGATCGAGCACCGGCACGATCGCCGCCAGCGCGAGGCCGATCCGAGCGGCGAGCGCCTCCACCACGCCCCGCGCTCGCGCATCGCCGTCTCGCGCGGCCTCGAGCACCTGCGCGGCGGTCAATCCCGACCGACGCAACCCTGCCGCTCGAGCGGCACGGACGACGGCCTGGGCGCCGATCGCAGACTCGAGCGCTCCGCGGCGCCGGTTCGCGGGATCATGCGGATCGGTCGCGGCCAGCGGAAGGTAGCCCACCTCCCCGGCCGCGCCGCTCGCACCTCGATACAGCTCGCCACCGAGGACGATGCCCATCCCGACGCCCGTTCCGACGTGCAGGTACACGAAGTGCTCGACCCCACGTCCCAGCCCCAGCGCCCCCTCCCCCAACGCGGCAAGATCGACGTCGTTGTCGAAGAGCACCCGCGTGCCGAGCTCGGCACGGACGGCATCCAGCACCCCGGTGCGACTCCACCCGGGCAGGTTGTGCGCCAGCGTCGGATGGTCCCCGTCGTCGCCGAACACACCGGGGCTGCCGATCGTGGCAACCGTGATGTCCCGCCAGCGCAAACCGGCCTGCTCCGCCACCGCGCGCGCGACGCGCCCGATCTGGGCGATCAGCGCCTTGGCGCTTTTCGGGTGGGAGGGTTCGTCGATGCGCGCGGCGATCGAGCCGCTGAGATCGGCGACGGCCGCACGGATCCGCTCGCGCCCGACATCGACGCCGACCACGCGCCCCGCCGACGGGTTGAGCTCGTACAACACCGCGGTCGGGCCCTTGCCGCCGGATGAACGTCCGGCCTCGCGGACCAGCCGAGCCTTCTCCAGAACGCTCAAGGCTTGGGAAACCGTCGGCTTCGACAGCCCCGATGCCCGAGCGATCTGCGCCCGAGAGGTCGGGCCCAACCGACGGATACACTCGAGCACGGTGCGCTCGTTGATCGCCCGCAACAAGCTCGGCGTCCCCGTGGCGAAGGTCTGTTGCGTGCCCGTTCCCCACCCCTCACTAGTCAGTCAGGAAACTTTCCTAACGAACACCCCGGATGCTAGCCTGCCGTTCAGGAGGCGGTCAAGGAGACCGGCGGGCGAGGCCCCGAAAGGAGCTGAGATCCCTTGGCAACCCTGGCGATCAACGGAGGCACCCCGGTTCGCGCGCGCGCATATCCGTCGTGGCCACCAACCGACGACGAGGAGTACGTGGCGGCGGTCGGCGAGGTCGTGCGCAGCGGTGACTGGGGCGGGTTCCCCGAGCCCGGCCAGCGAGGCGACGCGTTCGAGAAGGCGTTCGCCGCCTATCAGGGCGCGCGTCACGGGATCTTGATGATGAACGGCACCGTCACGATGGAGGTCGCGCTGAAGGCGCTGGGCATCGGCTGGGGAGACGAGGTGATCATCCCGGCACTCACCTTCGCGGCGACCGCCTACGCCCCGATGGCCGCCGGCGCCCTACCG
>DATECH010000106.1:0-15385 GCA_035287005.1 Actinomycetota bacterium
CTCTGGAAGCTGCTGTATCGCGCCGGCGTCGATGTCGCGTTGACGGGCCACGACCACATCTACGAGCGGTTCACGCCTGTCGATGCGTTCGGCAAACCGGATCGGACGACCGGGATCCGAACGTTCGTCGTGGGAACCGGCGGCGCCCAGCACTACGGGATCGACGCCGTGCACCCGGGAAGCAAGGTTCGCAACACGACCACGTTCGGCGTGCTTCGGTTGGTGCTGGGGGCCGGGACGTATGCATGGCGGTTCCTTCCGGCCGCGAATGGGTCGTTCACCGACGGCGGCACCGGCACGTGTCACGGCGCTCCGGCCTGACCCGGCTACGACGCGCGGATCCACACCTCGCCGTCAGCCTCGCCGCGTTGCACGTAGATGCGCCAGCACCCCGGCTGGGGAAAGGAGATCACGCTACGCCACGGTTCACCGGGTTGTGACCACTCGTAGGGGGGCACCCCGGGTCGGACCCCCGGCACCCGCTGGATCCGGTCGTCGGAGCCGACCAAGGTGATCTGCAGGGCGCCGTTGCCGGCGATCCTCCAGTACGTCGTGATCGCCGCGCCCGTTCGAAGCACGTCGACACCGTCGAACAGTGCCCAGACCTCGCTCCCGCCGCGCATCGTGCCGCGCACCTCCAACCCCCGGTTCGTCGCGACCGAAGGCGATGGATTCGCGCAGTTGTGTCCGCTGGCCATCGCGGGAGGCGTCGACACGACGCTGGACGCCGCGGGCACGGGATCGGTGCCGGTCGTCAGGCTCGGACCGCCGCTGCACGCGGCGAACGCAACGACGGCCGCGACAAGCATGACCGCACGTCGGATCCAGGGAATGGAGTGTCGGGGCATCCCATCCACTATCGGCGAGCCTCCCCCAGGGTTGACCGGCGACCCAACAAGAGCAGCATTCGCATCCTACGTCCGGCCTCGGCTGCGAAGGGGCAACCGCGTAGACTGCCCCGACGCCGTTGTGAGAGAGGACATCGTGAGCGAGATCGACCGCGATCGGTTACGCACCTTGATGGAGCGCGAGCAGGAGGTCTTCCGGGAGCGCCACTCCCGATCGGGTGCGTTGGCCGAGCAGGCGAAGGGCTCGTTGCTCTTCGGCGTGCCGATGAACTGGATGACTCGTTGGCCGGGCGCCTACCCGGTCTTCGTCGATCGCGCGGAGGGTGCGCGCTTCTGGGACGTCGACGGCAACGTGTTCGTCGACTTCTGTCTCGGCGACACCGGCGGCATGGCAGGCCATGCGCCGAAGGTCAGCGTCGACGCGATCGCGACGCAGGCAGCCAAGGGGATCACGCTGATGCTGCCGACCGAGGACGCCGCGTGGGTCGGCACCGAGATGGCGCGACGCTTCGGCGTGCCGTACTGGAACTTCACGCTCACGGCGACCGACGCCAACCGGTTCGCGATCCGGTGGGCCCGCCAGGTCACGGGTCGCTCCAAGGTGCTCGTGCACAACTGGTGCTACCACGGATCGGTCGACGAATCGTTCGCGACGCTGCAGGACGACCGGGTTGTGGCGCGTGAGGGCAATGTGGGCAAGCCCGTTCCGCTCGAGGAGACGACCAGGGTCGTGGAGATCAACGACCTGGACGGCCTCGAGCGTGCGCTCGCCGAGGGCGACGTGGCGGTCTGCATGTTCGAACCGGCGCTCACGAACATCGGCATCGTGTTGCCCGAGCCCGGGTATCACGAGGCCGTGCGAGCGCTCTGCACGAAGTACGGCACGCTCCTGTTGATCGACGAAACGCACACGATCAGCGCCGGGCCCGGTGGCTGCACCAAGGCGTGGGGCCTGCAACCCGACATCGTCACGATCGGCAAGACGTTGGGCGCCGGCATCCCGAGCGCGGCCTACGGGATGTCGCAGGAGCTGAGCGATCGCGTGTACGCCGAGACCGACTGGAAGAACGCCGACGTCGGCGGGGTGGGCGGAACGCTCGCGGGCAACGCGCTGTCGCTGGCCGCGATGCGGGCCACGCTCGGCGAGGTCATGACCGACGACGCGTTCGAGCGGATGATCGGTCTCGCCGATCGGTTCGAACTGGGCGTGCAGTCGGTGATCGAATCGCACGGTCTGCCCTGGCACGTGGTGCGCCTCGGCTGTCGCGTCGAGTACCTGTTCCGCGCCGAGCGCGCGCGCAACGGCAGCGAGGCCGCCGCCGGGCAGGACGAGGAGCTCGACCCGTTCATCCACCTGTTCCTGTTGAATCGAGGCATCCTCATGACCCCGTTCCACAACATGGCGCTGATGTCCCCGGCGACCACCGCGGAGGACGTCGATCGGCACACCGAGGTGTTCGGTCAGGCGGCCGACGAGCTGATCGGAACCTAGGGCATGCCCGACGCACGATTCCTGTTCATCACCCTGGACTGTGTCGATCCGGCGGTCGTAGCCGACTTCTGGTCCGCCTTGCTCGGCACGCCGGTCGAAGCGTCGATGGACGACGGTCGCTTCGTCTTCATCGCGGCTGGGGAGGGCCTTCCGACGATCTGCTTTCAGCGGGTGCCGGAAGCAAAGGTCGTGAAGAACCGGATGCACCTCGATCTGGCGGTGGACGACCTCGCCGCGGCGACCGCCCGGATCGAGGAGCTCGGAGGTTCGTGGCCCGGCGCCGAGCACACGCTGGAGCAGTTCCGGTGGCGAACCGTGCTCGACCCGGAGGGCAACGAGTTCGACATCGCGCTGACCGACGAGTAGGGGTTGCTTTTCGGGCGCATTCCCTGCGAGGATCCAACCCCGATCCCTGTGGAGGAGACTCTCCGATGCTTCGGCGCCTCATCGCTGTTGTGCTCGCTGTTGGTGTGGTGGTGGCTTTGCCACAACTCGCATCGGCGTTGATCGCCCCGACGGAAGTGTTCGATCCGCCGGGAAGCCAGTTGGGGCCGTACCGGAACGCTGCGTACCTGCTGTACTCGGCGAACACCAGGGATCGTCCCCGGCATTGGGATGCCTTCGGGCGTCCGCTCGTCGGTGGCGCGCCGACGAAGATGAACGCTTCAGGGACGAATGGATACGCCGGCGGGTTCGATCCCGGCACGAACGTCGTGATCTACCAGGAGTACTCGTCGCAGGGGTCCGACATCCGCCTGTTCGACCTCGACACGAAGCAGCGCCTGCGGGCGCCTCGGCCGCTGCATACCGGCGCATGGGAGTTCGAGCCGCACATCTCCACGTCATTCATGTCCTTCTTCCGGTGGCAGCGGGTCAACGGCGTCTGGTTCGCGAACCTGTATCTGCTCGATCGGTCGGACGATTCCCTGACGAAGATCGCGAGCGTGCGGGATCGCAGCGGTCAGTACCTCCTGAACGACTTCCTGGGTGAGCACTACGTCACTTGGACGATCTGTGCCGCGACGTGCACGGTTCGCGTCTACGACATCGATGTCCCCGGAGTCACGAAGCTTCCATCGACTGCTGATAACAAGCCGCAGTATGCGTCGACGGTCGACGAGACGGGGGGCGTTCTGTTCTTCGTGCGCTCAGGGTTCGGCTGCGGGCTGGGCGTGAACTTCTGGTCGGTGCCCACGGCAGATCTGTCGGCCGCCCCGACGAAGGTCGCCTCGATTCCCGCCGGCGAGGATGTTGCGAACAGCGCCTCGCTGGATGCGGGCGACCTGCTGTTCGGGAAGTACTCCTGCGGCGGTTGGACCGGCATCTACGCGTTGCCCGGCGCCGCTACGTGACTACGCGTGGTGGGCGTGGAACGAACGCATGAACGCGGCGAGTCGTTCCACGCCCTCCAGCGGCATGGAGTTGTAGATCGAGGCGCGGATGCCACCGACGCTGCGGTGGCCCTTCACGTCGACCATGCCCCGCTCGGCAGCCCCGGTCACGAACGCCAGCTCCAGCTGCTCGGTGGGCAGCCGGAACGTGACGTTCATCGATGAGCGTGCCCCCGCCTGCGCGTGCCCGCGGTAGAAGTCGGGGAGCGCATCGATCACGTCGTAGAGCAAGGCGGCCTTCGCGAGGTTGCGCGCGCGCATCGCGTCGAGGCCCCCGACATCGTCGCGGAGCCAGCGTGTGACCAGCATCAGCATGTAGATCGAGAACACGGGTGGTGTGTTGTACAGGGAGCCGTGTTCCGCGTACGTGCGGTAGTCCAGCATCGTGGGCACGCCCTCGGGTATCCGCGCCAGCACGTCGTCGCGCACGATCGCGACCGTGACGCCCGCCGGGCCGGCGTTCTTCTGGGCTCCGGCGTAGAGCACCCCGTAGCGTGCGACCTCGATCGGGCGTGAGAGGAAGTCGCTCGAGCTGTCGGCGACGAGCGTGACGTCATCGGGAACGATCGGGGTGTCCGGGAATTCGACGCCCTGGATCGTCTCGTTCGTCGTGATGTGGACGTAGGCGGGGTCGGCGTCGATCGACTCGAGCAGTTCCTCGGTATCGGGCACGCGGACGTAGCCCTCATCCCTGCCCGACCACGCGATGCGCGTGTCGCCTTCCATGGTCGCTTCTGCCTCCGCCTTGACGCCCCACGAGCCCGTGATCACGTAGTCGGCGTGTCGGTTCGAGCCCCGCAGCAGGTTCATCGCGACCATCGTGAACTGCATCGTGGCGCCGCCCTGACAGAACAGCACGCGGTGACCGCTCGGGATCTCGAGCAGCTGGCGCAGGTTGGTTTCCGCCTCCTCGATCACGCCGGTGAACCACGTACCGCGATGCGAGACCTCCAGCGGGGAGGCGCCCACGTCGGGCAGGGACACGAGATCGGCTTGTGCCTGCTGCAGGACCGACAACGGCAGGATGCCGGGACCTGCCGAGAAGTTGACGACGCGCTCGGTCATGACCGCAACAGGCTACCGACCGCCACAGCGATCAAGCGCCCGGCTTGTACACCATCAGCCACAGGATGATGGCCAGCCCGGCCAGCCCGGTTCCGGCGATCAGCTTCGCACGTGGCCCTCGCAGCAATGACTCGAGGTCCTCGTCCGACGTCGGGTAGGTGCCGTCGGCCCAGCGCGTGGTCGCCTCGCGGATCGAGCGCATGTACGGACCCGCGAGCGCGCTCATGGCGCCCACCGTGGCGAGCAACACGACGATCGAGCCCCACAGCCACCAACCGTCGGAGAACCAGGAGCCGTCGATGCCGGCGACGACGCCGAACAGCGTGAGCACCCCGAGCGAGGCATACATCGGCGTACCGGCCATCCGGGACTGCTCCGCGCGATCGAACATCTTCTCGCGATCGGGGAAGGCCGGCGGCAGCGCGAACAGGGACCACACCTGCACCCCATGGAATAGCAGGAACAGCGAAACGCCGGCGATGTGCAGGAACACCCACAGCTCGGTCATCGCGGCGAGCATACCGGCACCGTGTTGTGGAGGGCGCGGCCGTTGCGGCCGCGCCCTCCATCGGTGCCCGGGCCGAGGGGGGTCGGTACCGGGCGACGGACCAGCCGCCACCGCGCACCGTACGTTCGCCCGGTGACACGTCCACGGGTCCAAGGTCCCGACCTTGGCGGGACCCCATCGCGGGGGGTCAGCGGCGCTCGAGTGGCCGGGTGAGGCAGGTGGGACCGCCGTCGCCGTTGCGGCTGATGTGATCGCCGCGGAAGGTCGTCACGGCGACTCCGGCCGCCTCCATGCGGGCGCGCGTCGCCGGGTTTCCCTCGAGCGCGACCGCTCGCCGGGGCCCGACCGCGAGCACGTTCGGACCCATCGTAAGGAACTCCTCGTGGGGCACCTCGACGGTGGCGACGCCCCGGTCGGCGAGCAGTTGCACGAGCCGAACCGGCATCATCGGCGGGTACACGACCGCGAGGTCCGCATCCAGCATCGAGATGAACGACATCAGGTGCAGACACTCGTCGGGTCCGTGGTGATGGGGCAGGTCGTAGGCGATGACCTCGACGTCGTCGGCCGCCAGCCGCGCACGCAGCTGGTCGACCGCCGCCGCGTTCGTGCGATAGCCCAGTCCCACGAGCAGCGTGCGGTCGTCGATGAAGAACATGTCGCCTCCCTCGGCGGTGGCGGGCGCCTCCAGCGGTGGCAGGATCGTGCACCCCGCGTCGGCCAGCTCCGCGGTCACGATGAGCGGCTCGTTGCGCCTGCCCTCCTTGCCGGGGCGCAGCGGGATCACGCCGGCGTCGGTGACCAGTGTCGGGTCGAACGCGTACACGGCGTCGGGATCCCCGGGCACCGGTGTGGTGCCCACCACGACGTCGGCCCCAGCCGAGCGGAGCGTCTCGACGAACGCCTCGTGCTCGGCGGATGCCGCCGCGGCGTCGGGCTCCGTATGCCACCCGTAGGCTCGCCAGGACGCGAAGGCGTCGGCGTGCGGGGGGCGAACGTAGATGCGCTCGACGGTGCCGTAGGCGTTCATGCGTTGGATGCTACCGGCTGTCGCCGTCAGGCTTTGTGCGGATGCGCGCGGGCCGCGTTCACCGCGTGCGCCCGCGCCGACCGCAGGGCACCGTGCGTGGCGCCGATCAGTCCGGGGGGACCACCGTGCGGATTGTGCAGCGCGCTGCCCCCCGGCGCCGACGTCGGCCGTGAGGTCGTTCCGCTCGAGCCGCCGCCGGTGTTCGTCGACGTGCCGCCGCCGCCCCCGGTCGTCGACGTGCCACCTCCGCCCCCGCCCGTCGTCGTGTCGGCGGTCGGCGCGGCCGGCGGTGAGCCGGACCTCGTGGGTGGTTGGTCCGGTCGGGTCGTATGGCCCCCGCCGTCGGCGCCCGGTGTCTCGCCACCGGCCGAGGGGGGGGAGATCTGCGGAGGCTGGGGCGCAACGATCGGCGGCAGGAACGGCTCCGCGACGATCACGGTCCGGCCGGGCCCTCCACCGAACGACAGGGCGATCATCAGCGCGCCGGCAACCGCTGCGCCGCCCAGCGCGATCATGCCGAGGCGCCGATTCCATACGACCTCGTCTGGTGTCGAGGCAGCCGCGGCGGCGCCCGCCGCGACCCCGATCTGGTCGTCGGAGGATCCCTCATCGCCGGGCGGCAACACGATGACAGGGTCGACGCCGCCGGCAGGCGTACCGCCGGAGTCGGCATCCCCGGCGATCGATCCGGGCGGAAGGATCACGAGGGGCGCGGGTGCATCGTCGGTGACCGACGGCTCACCGACCCGCGCGGAGGCGCTCACGCCCATGCCGGTGCTGGGATGCAGGCGCTGACCGCGGCGCTGGAGTTCGGTGACGCTGGGACGCTTGGGCATCCCGCCGCCCTTGGCGAGCATTTCGCGAAGCGTGGCCGGGTCCTTGCGAACCTTCTCGATCCAGTCCGGCCTCGTGATCGTTTCGAACCCCGGTCCGGTGACGCCGACGATGCGGGCGACGGTCGCGCTCAACGTGCCGAGGACCTCGGCCGGCTCGACCCGGGTGGCGCCCCCGATCGGCACGACGGCCTCCGGCCACACGACGACGATCTTGGCGCTCGGGACGATCTGGCGGGTCAGCTGGACCGCGGTGACGCCGATCGTGTCGTCGAGCACGACCACGTCGGGTTGCTCCGCGCCCAGCACCGGTGCGAGATCGGCCGGCGTCTGAGCGTCGCCGACGACCAGGAAACCGTCGCCTTCCAGCACGAAACGCAGCAGGCCCTTGCGCGTCGTTCTTCCTTCGCCGACGACGACCCGTACGCTGCGCTGGTCCATCCCGCTCCCCGCTCGGTCTCCCCCTCGAAGACCGGATCTGGACAGCCTACCCGCGGACAGTGGGCCGAGCTACCTACGGAAGTCGTGCCAGGTGTGAGCACATGCGGGGCTCAGGACCTAGGGCGATAGACTCCGCCGGCGATGGGCGAGGTCAGGCTCCGATGGACGGGCGAGCGCATCCAGTTCCTCGGAGAGACCGCCTACGGGGAGCCCGTGGAGGTCGGCGGCGACGCCGGCGGGCCGGGGGCGAAGCCCTCGGATCTGCTGCCGCTGTCGCTCGCCGCCTGCACCGCCTACGACGTCGTCGAGATCCTGCGCAAGCAGCGACAGGATCTGCGTGGTCTCGAGGCGATCGTGACCTCGGTGCAGGACGCCGATCCTCCCTGGACGTTTCGCTCGATCGACGTCCTGTTCGTGTTGACCGGCTCGGTCGATCGCGACAAGGCGGAGCGCGCCGTCGACCTGGCCGAGGGGAAGTACTGCGCGGTCGCGGCCACCCTGCGCCCAGTCGTTTCCCTCACGCACCGCGTGCGGATCGAGCCCGCGGGCGACTGAACCGCGCACGGCTGGCACACTGGAAGGTCTGATGGATGCCGCATCGCTGCGAACCCGCCTCGCCGAGAGCCCCCTGTTGGCTGACGGCGGGATGGGCACCGCCCTGATCGAAGCCGGCGTCCCGGTGGACACCTGCATGGAGGCGCTGAACGAGCGTGCGCCCGCGCGCGTGGCGGGCATCCATGCGGCGTTCGTCGGCGCGGGCGCGCGGCTGGTGCTGACGAACACCTTCGGGGCGAACCGCTTCCGTTTGGAGCAGCATGGCCTGGCGGATCGGGTCGGCGAGCTGTGTCGTGCCGGGGTCGCGCTCGCGCGCGACGCGGGACCCGAGCTCGTCGGCGGGTCGATCGGCCCCTTGGGCGTGCGCCTGCAGCCCTACGGGCGCGTGCCGAGCGACGAGGCGTTCGCCGCGTATCGGGAACAGGCGGGGGCGCTCGCCGCGGCGGGCGCGGACCTGCTCGTGATCGAGACGCAGACCGACGTGCGCGAACTCGAACAGGCGGTGGCGGCGGCGCGTGAGGCCGCGCCGGATCTCGCGCTGGTCGCGAGCGCGACGTTCACGCGGGACGATCGCACGTTGCTCGGCGACACGCCCGAGGTGATCGCGAGGGCGCTCGTGGGGCTCGCCGTCGATGCGATCGGTGTGAACTGCGGAGAGGGGCCGGCGCAGGTGCTGCGCATCGTTCGGCTCATGGCGCCGATCGCTGCCGTGGCCGCGATCCCGCTCACGGCGCGCCCGAACGCGGGCGGTCCCACCGAGGTGGCGGGCCGGTTCGTGTATCCGGCCACGCCCGAGTACGTCGCCGAGATCACGCATGCGTTGCTCGACGAGGGGGTCGCGGTCGTCGGTGGGTGCTGCGGGACCGGTCCGGCGCACACCGCCGCGATCGCCGGGGCCCTGCGAGATCGGAGTGCGCACGTCCGCGTGGAGCTGCCGGTCGCGCCCCCCGTGCCCGATGCCGCGCGATCGACCGCCGCGCCACCGACCGCGCTGGAGTCGGCGCTCGCTGCCGGCCAGCTGGTCGTCACCGTGGAGATGGAGCCGCCGCGATCCTTCAATGCCGCCCAGCTGGTCGCGGCTGCCGAAACCCTGCGCGACGCCGGTGCGACCGCGATCGACGTGGCCGACTCCCCGATGGCGAAGATGCGGATGAGCGCCTGGGCCGCCTGTCGCCTCGTCCACGAGCAGGCGGGGATCGAGACCGTGCTGCACTTCCCGACGCGCGGCCGCAACCTGCTGCGGCTGCAGGGGGATCTCCTCGGTGCGCACGCGCTCGGGATCCGCAACCTGTTCGTGTGCGTAGGCGACCCCGTGACGATCGGCGACTACCCGCACGGCTCCAACAACGTGGACGTGACCGCCACCGGCCTGCTGCAACTGATCACCGAGCACTTCAACACCGGGGTGGATCGCGCCGGTTCCTCGATCGGCGAGCCGACGTCGTTTCACGGCGGCGCGGCCGTCTCGCAGTCCGCGCCGGATCTGCAACGAGAGGTTCGCCTGCTCAAGAAGAAGGTGGACGCGGGCGCTCGCTTCCTGCTGACCCAGCCGTTCTACGCGGTCGAGCCCCTGCACGCCCTGCGGGACGCGTACGAACGCCTCACGGGGGAACCCCTCACCGTCCCGATCGTCGCGGGCATCCTGCCGCTCGTGTCGGCCCGGCATGCCACGTTCCTGCACAACGAGGTCCCCGGGATCCAGATCCCCGAGGCCACGCGGGAGCGGATGCGTACGACCGGCGACGACGCCGAGGGAGCCTGGCGCGCCGGGCTGGCGATGGCGACCGAGCTGATGGCGGCCCTGCGCGCCGCAGGCGCTGCGGGGGTGTACGTGATGCCGCAGTTCGGCCGCTACGACCGGGCCGCCGAAGTGGTGGAGGCGGCGCGCGCGCTCTAGCCTCGGGTCGTTCCGCCACGGTCCCGAACGACTACGATGATGTGCCGTACGGGTTCCATGCCGAACGGAACCATCGACCCCGAGCACACCCGAGGCGCCCGAACGTGTCCGATACCGCCGCGCAGTCCCACCCAACGATCGACACGACCCACCCGACCCTGGCTGCGCTGTACGCGCAGATCGACACTTCGACCTCGCCCGAGCGACGAGACGCCCTCCACACCCTCGCTCGGATGCTGCTTCGCCGCCTGGGTGAAGAGGAGCTGCGGTCGCGGAGCGTCGAGCACCTGCTGGGCACCGTGCGTTCGGCGTTCTCGCTGATCGACGCCCGCGGGAACCATCCGGCCAGCGTCCGCGTATTCGTTCCCTCGCTCGAGACCGACGGGTACGAGGTCGGTGGCACGATCATCGAGACCAACACCGACGACTCTCCGTTCCTCGTCGACTCCCTCACCGAGGAGCTGGCCGCGCGCAACCTGGGCGTCCGCCTGCTGTTGCACCCGATCATCGGGACCGCGCGCGCCGAGGACGGGCATATCGAGCGCGTGATGTCGGCGCGCGACGCGGCACACCGCGAGTCGCTGACGCACTTCGAGCTGGATCGGCGCCTGAACGAACAGGCTCGAGCCGACCTGGAAGTGCGGATCCGATCGATCCTGCACGACGTCCGCCTGGTGGTGCGCGACTTCGAACCGATGCAGGAGCGGGCTCGGCATATGGGCGAGCTCGCGCGCCAGGCCACGGTGGCGTACTCGCCCCAGGAGGTCGGTGAGACCGTCGACTTCGTCGAGTGGCTGTTGAACCTGAACTTCGTGTTCCTCGGCTATCGCGAGTACCGGATGGCCGACGGACCCGAGGGCCGCACGATCCAGGCCGTGAGCGGCTCGGGTCTCGGCATCCTGGCCGACGTGTCCACCAGCGCCTTCGCCGATGCGACCCCACTGCACGCGCTGGAGCCCGACGTGCGCCGACGGATCGAAGTGGGTGAGCTGCTCGTCATCACCAAGACCAAGGCGTACAGCACGGTGCACCGGCGCGCGCGGATGGATTACGTGGGCGTGCGGATCGTCTCGCCCGAGGGAGAGATCGTCGGCGAAGCGCGGCTGATCGGGCTGTTCACCTCGAAGGCCTACATGGAGCCGGCCGCCAAGACGCCGCTGCTGCATCACAAGCTCGAGCAGATCATCGCCGCCGAGGATCTGATCCCCGGCTCGCACGACCACAAGCAGGTCATCGAGCTGTTCGAGTCGTTCCCTCGTGACGAATTGTTCCAGGCCTCGGCCGATGAGCTGCGCGGCCTCGTGGTCGGGCTCTTGCAGCTGGAGAAGCACGGCGGCATCCGGGTGCTGGTGCGCATAGATCTGTTCGGCCGGCAGGTATCGGTGGTGGTGGCGCTGCCGCGGGAGCGGTTCAGTGCGGCGCTGCGTAAGCGGCTGCAGGAGATGGTCCGCCAGCGGTTCAACGGCACGACGGTCGACTACCACCTGTCGCTGGGCGAGACGGAGTCGGCGAAGATCTTCTTCACGGTGCACGTCGACGGGACCACGCAGATCCCCGAGGTCCCCTACGAGGAGCTCGAGGAAGAGGTCGAGCGGCTCGCCCGCACCTGGGACGACGATCTGCTCGAGCAGCTGATCGTCCACCTCGGGCCCGAGCGTGGCCCGTTGCTGGCCGCCGAGTACGGACCGCGGTTCCCCGACTACTACAAAGCCGCCGAAACCGACTGGGCGCAAGTGGCGATGGACGTCGTCAGCCTCGAAACGCTTCGCGCCGATCCCGACGGCTTCGTGATCGGCATCGCCAACGAGTCGGTCGGCGAACGGCTGACCCGCGTGAAGCTCTACAAGACCGGGGGCAAGGTCGACCTGTCGGCGTTCATGCCCCTGCTCGAGTCGCTCGGGCTGCGCGCGGTCGAGGAGATCCCGATCGCGATGCGTGGCGAGGGCCGGGTGTACATCCACGACTTCGGGGTGCTGGACGCGCGCGGCGCCGTGCTGAACCTGGAGGGCGAGGCCGATCTCGTGCGCGATGCTCTCAGCGCCATGTGGCGCGGGGAGGCCGAGGTCGACTCGCTCAACCGGCTGGTCATCTTCGCGGGACTGTCGTGGCACCAGGTCCACGTGCTACGCGCCTACCGCAAGTACCGGATGCGCGTGTCGACGCGGTTCACCGAGGAGTACCGCAACGACGCGATGGCCGAGAATCCCCACATCGGGCGGCGGCTGGCCGAGCTGTTCGAGACGAAGTTCGACCCCGCACGCAACGCCGCGGCGGCCGAGGCCGACGCGATCCGCAACCACATCCGCGAGGACCTGAAGGCGGTGGCATCGCTCGACCAGGACCAGATCCTGCGCTCGCTGCTGGGCACGATCGAGGCGACCGTTCGCACCAACGCGTACTTGCCCGATCGGCCGGCGCTGTCCCTCAAGCTGCGCTCGGCGGACGTTCCGGAGATGCCCAAGCCCTTCCCGCTGTACGAGATCTTCGTGTACTCCCCACAGATGGAGGCGATCCACCTGCGCGGCGGCATGGTCGCGCGCGGCGGGATCCGCTGGTCGGACCGCAAGGAGGACTACCGCACCGAGGTGCTGGGCTTGATGAAGGCCCAGAAGGTGAAGAACGCCGTCATCGTGCCCGACGGCTCCAAGGGTGGGTTCATCCTGAAACGGGCGACGAGCAACCCGGAGGAGCTGAAGCAGGAGGTGGTCGCGCAGTACGTGACCTTCATGCACGGGTTGCTCGACATCACCGACAACCTGGTGCGCGGCGACGTGACGCACCCGGAGAGCGTTCGCGTGCTCGACGGCGACGATCCGTACCTGGTCGTTGCCGCCGACAAGGGGACGGCTACCTTCTCCGACACGGCCAACGACGTCAGCGAGTCCTATGGATTCTGGCTCGGTGACGCGTTCGCCTCCGGTGGGAGCGCCGGCTACGACCACAAGGCGCTCGGCATCACGGCGCGCGGCGCGTGGGAATCGGTGCGGCGGCATTTCCGCGAACTGGGCGTTGACGTCCTGCGCGATCCCTTCACGTGCGTCGGCGTCGGCGATATGTCCGGGGACGTGTTCGGCAACGGGTTGTTGTACACCGAGACCGTGAGGATGGTCGCGGCGTTCGATCACCGAAACGTGATCGTGGATCCGGACCCGGATCCGGCGGCGTCGTTCGCCGAGCGACGCCGGCTGTTCCAGCTGCCCGGCTCGTCGTGGAACGACTACGACCGCACGCTGCTGTCGCCCGGCGGCGAGGTCTTCGATCGCCGGGCGAAATCGGTCACGCCCTCCAAAGAGGCGCGGACCGCGCTCGGCATCCCCGACGACGCCGCCGACGAGATGACCCCCGACGTGCTGATCCGCTGGATCCTGCAGGCTCCCGTCGACCTGCTGTGGAACGGTGGGATCGGCACCTACGTGAAGTCCTCGCGAGAGGTGCACGCCGACGTGGGTGACCGCACGAACGACGGGGTCCGCGTCAACGGCAAGCAGGTCCGTGCCCGTGTCGTCGGTGAGGGAGGCAACCTCGGGCTCACGCAGCGGGGGCGGATCGAGTACGCGCAGGCCGGCGGGCGCATCAACACCGACTTCATCGACAACTCCGCGGGCGTGGACACCTCGGACCACGAGGTGAACTGGAAGATCCTGCTCGGGCTGGCGATCCAGCGCGGCGAGCTGACGCTGGATGGCCGCAACGAGCTGCTGCAGGATTGCGCGCCCGACGTCGTGCAGCACGTCCTGTACGACAACTACCTGCAGGCCCAGATCCTGTCGCAGGAGGATGAGGTCTCGACGCAGCGGATCGAGGCCTACGAGGAGCTGATGGGCCAGCTCGAGGCGGACGGCGAGCTCGAGCGCGACGTGGAGTTCTTGCCGGCGACCGACGAGATGCTGGAGCGCCGCGCGGCCGGGCAGGGCATGACCCGACCCGAGCTCGCCGTGCTCCTCGCCTACGCGAAACGGCAGGTGTTCAAGGAGCTGCTGGATAGTGACCTCCCCGATAGTGACTACTTGGCAGTCGATCTGGCGCGGTACTTCCCGGCGAAGATCGTGGACCGGTTCGGGCATCTGCTGGCCGAGCATCCGCTGCGACGCGAGATCATCACGACGATCGCGTCCAACGACGTGGTCAATTCGCAGGGCATCACGTTCGTGTCGCGCATGGTGACCGAGACGGGCGCCCCGCCGGCCGATGTCGTCCGCGCGTTTCGCATCGCGCGGGACATCACCGGTGCGGTCGGCCGTTGGGCCGACATCGAGGCCCTGGACGGCATCATCGACCCGGGCGTGCAGTCCGAGCTGATGAGCGGCGTGGACTGGCTGGTCGAGACCACCTCGCGTTGGTACCTGGTGCAGGCGGCCGGTCAGCGACTCGCCGACGCGGTCGAGCAGTCGCGCACGTCGTTCGCCGAGGTCTCCGACGCGATCAGCCAGATCGGCCCCGAGGCATGGCGCGAGGACCACGAGCACACCGCGCGCAGGTTGATGGCCGAGGGCGTGCCCCAGGCCGTCGCGCACCGGCACGCGTTCCAGCCCGAGTTGGTGCACGCGCCCGACATCATCGCGGTGTCGCACGCGACGGGACGTCCACCGCTCGAGGTGGCGCGCGGGTTCTTCGTGCTGGGCGAGGGCCTCGACATCGACTGGCTCGAGACCCAGCTGGAACAGCTGCCGGCCGCCACCCGGTGGCAGCGCTGGGCCCAGCAGTCGATGGAAGACGACCTCTTCGCCCTGCGCCGGCGCCTGTGCGAGCGCGTGCTCGAGGCGGCTGGCGGCGCCCCGATCGACGAAGCGATCGAGCGCTACTTCAGCGAGCGGTCCCAGGCTTACGACCGCGTGAAGCGGTTCCTGCGCGGGTTGCGGGTGGAAGGCGTGAACGATCTGTCCCAGCTGACGGTGGCGCTTCGCCAGATCCGGTCGCTCACGGGTTGACTCAAGCGCCGCACCGGTGGGCTCAGTCGGGCCATCGGGTGATGACCAGCCCGGCAGCCAGCAACACCATCGCGAGCCACAACAATCGCAACGCTCCCTCCGGCGCCGCGGTCATCGCGGCGGAATCGATCGACTCGCTCGAACCGTCGTCGAATGTGATCGTGCCCTCGACCACCGAGGTGCGCCGACGCAGCTGCCGCACCGGCGTCGAGAGCCTGCGTTGCGCAGCCGCCACGTAGCCGCAACCGGCTGAGACCAGCAGGATCGGCACGCCGATCCGCCCGGTCTGCGAGAAACCGCCCGCGAGCGCGGGGAAACCTCCCCACATCACGGCGAACCACAGGTCGGTGTGAAAGCGACCGCCGAACCACTCCAGGTTGTAGGCGGGCACGAGGAA
>DATECH010000107.1:0-24080 GCA_035287005.1 Actinomycetota bacterium
AGCGCCAACGGCAGCATCGTCAGCAGGAGATACGCGGTGACGCGCAGACGGGCTTGCCCGACCGGCACCGAGAAGAAGATGGAGTCCGACAGCGAGATCGCGAGGAACGCGTCGCCGGCCACGCTCGTGAGGTGGTTCAGCCCGTAGGCGTCGATCGGGTCGTCGCTTCGCCACATGCGCTGCAGCGGGTGCGTCACGGCTCCTTGGAACGCCCTGACGACGCCGAGGATCGCCAGATGCCACAACGGCACGCGGCCGGGGGTGCCCGCTGACTGCGGCGTCCCCGGTTCGGTCCCCACGAAGGGTTACCCCTGCAGTCGCTCTCGCAGGAGTGCCTGGGCAAGCTTCGGGTTGGCGGCCCCCGCGGCCTTCTGCATCAGCTGCCCGACGAGGAACCCGATCACGCCCTGCTTGCCCTCGCGGAACTTCTGCACGACGTCCGGGTTCTCGGCGATCACCTCGTCGGCCAGCGCGCCGAGCGCGCCCGTGTCCGAGACCTGTGTCAGGCCGAGCCGTCGCACGGCCTCGGCCACCGGCTCGCCGGAATCGAACGAAGCCTCCAGCGCCTGCTTCGCGCCGGCGTTGGACACCGTGCCGTCGGCGATCAGCGCGACGACGTCCGCGATGTGCCGGGCGGTGAGCGCGCCGCCTCCGCCGGCCGCGTTGCGGAGCGCCGCGGCGTCCTGCGTGACCCAGTTCGCGGCCGGCACCGGATCGGCCCCCGCGGCCAGCGCGCCCTCGAACAGAACGGTCGAGCTCGGGTCGGCCACGAGCACCCGGGCGACGTCCATCTTCAGCCCGAGCTCGCCGACGTAGCGGGCTCGCCTCGCCCGAGGAAGCTCGGGCACCGTCGCCGCGATCTCGGCGATCCAGGCGGGGTCGGGTTCCATCGCGGGGATGTCGGGTTCTGGGAAGTACCGGTAGTCGAACGCCTCCTCCTTCGAGCGCATCGACGTCGTGGTGCCCGAATCCTCATCCCAGTGACGCGTCTCCTGCGCGATCGCCTCGCCGGCGTCGAGAGCCTCCGCCTGGCGTTGGATCTCGTAGACGAGCGCCCGCTCCAGCGAGCGGATCGAGTTCATGTTCTTGATCTCGACCTTCGTGCCGAACGCATCGGCACCCGAGGCGCGAAGCGACACGTTGGCGTCGCAGCGAAGCGACCCCTCCTCCATCTTCACGTCGGACACGTCCAGCGCCTCCAGCGTGGCCCGCAGTTCCCGCAGGTAGGCGGCCGCCTCCTCCGGTGAACGCATGTCGGGCTCGCTCACGCACTCCACGAGCGGCACGCCCGCGCGATTGAAGTCGATCGCGGCATGGGTCGCGTCGTGGATCCGCCCCGATTCGCTGCCGTGGGCCGTCTTGCCCGTGTCCTCCTCCATGTGCACGCGCGTGATGCCGACGGTCTTCGTAGAGCCGTCGGCGAGTTCGATGTCGAGCGACCCGCCGACGCAGATCGGCAGATCGAACTGGCTGATCTGGAAGTTCTTGGGCATGTCCGGGTAGAAGTAGTTCTTGCGGTGAAACACCGAATGCGGTGCGATCTGCGCGCCGAGCGCCAGGCCGACCTTGACGATGCGCGCGATCGCCTCGCGGTTGGGCACCGGCAGGGTGCCGGGGTGGCCCAGGCACACCGCGCACGTGTGGGTGTTCGGCTCGGCGCCGAACGCGTTAGCGCACGGGCAGAACATCTTGGTGGCGGTCGACAGCTCGACGTGACACTCGAGCCCGATGACCGCCTCGTACCCCGCAGGCGGCATCAGGTGCCCACATCCTCGAGCAGTGGGGGGCGCATGCGCAGCGCGAGATCCGATTCCAGTGCGTGCGCCGTGCGCAACAGGGTCTGCTCGTGCAGTGCCGGCGCCGTGAGCTGGATCCCGATCGGCAAGCCCGCATCGTCGAGCCCGCACGGCACGCTGATCGCGGGCACGCCCGCCAGGTTCGCGGGGATCGTGAAGATGTCGTTCAGGTACATCGCCATCGGATCGTCCGCCTTGTCTCCGATCCGGAAGGCCGTGGTCGGCGACGTGGGCGAGACCAGGATGTCGAACCGCTCGAACGCCGTCTCGTAGTCGCGGATCACGAGCGTACGGACCTTCTGTGCCTGCCCGTAGTAGGCCTCGTAGTAGCCCGCGGACAACGCGTAGGTGCCGAGCATGATCCGGCGCTTCACCTCGGGGCCGAACCCCTCGCCGCGCGTGGCGAACATCATCGCGATGCTGTCGGCGTGATCGCCTTCGGCGCGAAGGCCGTAGCGAACCCCGTCGTAGCGCGCCAGGTTGGACGACGCCTCCGAAGGAGCGATCAGGTAGTAGGCCGACAGCGCGTACGCGGCGTGCGGCAGCAGCACCTCGCCGACGTCGGCACCCAGGCCGGCGAATCGATCGATCGCGGCGCGCACCGAGGCCTCGACGGCCGGCTCGACCCCCTGCCCGAACGCCTCGGCGACGACCCCGATCCGCATGCCCCCGACGCCGTCCTCGAGCCCGGCGACGTAGTCGGGCACCGGCACGTCCAGCGACGTCGCGTCCCGCGGATCGTGACCCGCCACCACCTGCAGCATCGAGCCGGCGTCGCGCACGCTACGGGTGAACGTGCCCACGGTATCCAGGGACGAGGCGAAGGCGATCAATCCGTAGCGGCTGACCCGCCCGTATGTCGGTTTCAACCCGACGACGCCGCACAGCGACGCGGGCTGGCGAACGCTGCCCCCGGTGTCGGTGCCCAGCGCCCACACCGTCTCGCCCGCCGCGACGGCCGCCGCTGAGCCGCCGCTGGAGCCCCCGGGCACCCGTTCGAGATCCCAGGGATTGTGCACCGGCCCGTACGCCGAGTTCTCGTTGGACGAGCCCATCGCGAACTCGTCGCAGTTCGTCTTCCCGACGAGCACCGCACCGGCTCCCGCCAGGCGGGTCCAGGCGGTGGCGTCGTACGGCGGCACGTAAGAATCGAGGATCTTCGACCCACAGGTCGTGCGGACGCCGTTGGTGGTGAAGACGTCCTTCAGCGCGACCGGGATCCCCGCGACCGGCGACTGCGGAGCCCCCGTCGACAGGTAGGCGTCGAGTTCGTCGGCCCGCTCGGCGGCCAACCGCGGCGTGGGAGTGAGGAACGCCCGCACGTCGCCGTCGACCGCATCGATCCGCTCATGGCTCGACGCCAGGATCTGCGACGCGGACGCCTCGCCCGCTGCGAGCTTCGCGGCTAGCTCCGCGCCGGTTAGATCGCACAGCGGCGTCGTCACGAGCCGGTCTCCGCGATCCTCGGCACCCCGAACCGATCGCCGGTCCGCTCCGGTGCGTTGCGCAATGCCTCGTCCACCGGCAGCGAGGGCTCGATCTCGTCGTTCCGGTACACGTTCGCGCGCGGGATCGGCGATGCCGTCGGCGGGACGTCCTCGGCCGCCACCTCGCCGATGCGAGCCGCGTGTTCGAGGATCTGCCCCAGCTGGGCGGCCAGCTGCACCTTCTCGTCGTCGCGCAACTGCAGCCGAGCGAGCTTCGCCACGTGGTCGATGTCGATCTGTACCGGCATGGGCGCAGTCTAGACGGCGAGGCGCTGCCGCCCGCGGGGTCGGCCCGCGCAGCCCAGCCCACCCGCCAGTCGAAGCCGGGCTCGAGGGAGCGCGATCACTCTGCGAGGCCCGCGTCGGGTCGGGCGGGTGCGGCCGATCCCGCGGCCACGACCTGCTCTTGGGACCGGTCGATCCGCCGCACCACGAGGAACGCGAGCGCCGCGGCGGTCGCCTGCAGGACCCCGCTCAGCACCAGCCACGGTGCGATCGCGTGCGCGACCGCGGTGAAATCGACGCTGCGCGTGTTGTTGTCCACCGACCGCACGAGGTCGAGCATCGCCGAGAACATCGAGCCGACCATGCCGATCGCGGGCAGCGTCGAACTCGCCAGCCACGCCGCCCACCACCAACCGAGCAGCGGGCTCGCCTTGCGCGGTTGCCCGTCGGGCGTCGAGCGTCGATCCAGCTCCAGCATGGCCACCAGTGGCATCGCGAGGTTCGCGAACGGGATGAACCACCACCCGACCGCCCATCCAGGCCTGATCCGCAACCCCTGGAAACCGCGCGCCCACAGGTTCGCCGTGGCCTGGTGCTGCCAGATCAGCCACAGCACGATCGTGGCCTGCGATACCAGCGAGGGGATCCACAGGTACATCGGGAAGGTGGAGCCGACCCAATACGGGTCCTGCCGACCGGGCCGAGCCGGGTCCGGGATCACCATGACGAACTCGTGACCTCGCAGGTACAGGAACCCCCACACGCCGATCAACAGCGAGACGACACCGGTGCACGCCAGCAGGACGCGGACGATCCCACCGGCGGGGCCGACCTGGAGCCGGTACGGGCCCGCCATCAGGAAGCCCCTTCGCCGAGCCTCGAAAGGAACGTCGCTTCGTCGATGACCTCGACGCCGAGCTCCTCGGCCTTCGCCAGTTTCGTCCCGGGGTTCTCTCCGGCCACGACGAACGTCGTCTTCTTGGACACGCTCGATGCGACGCGTGCGCCCGCCGCCTGCGCCATGACCGTCGCCTCCTCCCGCGAGATCGTCTCCAGCCCGCCGGTCAGCACGAGCGTTACCCCCTCCAGCGTCTTGGCGGAATCGCCGACGGCCACATCATCGGCCACCCGAACCCCTGCGGCGCGCAGCTTCTCGATCAACTGCCGATTCTCGTCCTCGTCGAACCACTCCCGAACGGTGGCGGCGATCTCTGGACCGATCTCGGGCACCGCGTCGATCGCGTCTTCACTCGCGCCCGCCAGCGCGTCGAGCGAGCCGAACGCGCGCGCGAGGACCTGCGCCACGTGGGTGCCGACGTGGCGGATGTTCAATCCGACGAGCAGCCGCCACACCGGACGGTCCTTCGACCCCTCGATCTGGGCGAGCAGGTTGGCGATCGACCGGTCCTTGAAGCCGGGCAGCTGCGCGAGCTTGTCGGCGTCGAGCGCGTAGATGTCCGCAGGATCCTCGATCAGACCCCGTTCCAGCAGCTTCGCCACCGTCACGAATCCGAGGTGTTCGATGTCCATCGCACCGCGTCCCGCGAAGTGGAACAGCCACTCCAAACCCTGCGAGGGGCACCCGCGCTTGTTGGGGCATCGGTAGTCGGCCTCTCCGACGGCTCGGACGAGTGGCGTGCTGCACGCGTTGCACGCCGCCGGCATCTTCCACCGGCGGGCGCCCTTCTTCCGGGTGGACACGACCGGTGCGACGATCTCGGGGATCACGTCACCCGCTCGACGCACGATGACGGTGTCGCCGACCCGCACATCCTTGCGCCGGACCTCATCTTCGTTGTGCAGCGTCGCGTAGGTCACCGTCACGCCGCCGACGATGACCGGCTCGAGCACCGCGAACGGCGTCACCTTGCCGGTGCGACCCGTGTGCACGTCGATCGCCCGCAGAAGGGTGGTTCGCTCCTCGGGGGGGAACTTGAAGGCGATCGCCCAGCGCGGCGCGTGCGATGTCGCACCCAGCTCGCGTTGGAGGTCGGTCCGATCGACCTTGATCACTGCCCCATCGATCTCCCAGTCGACAGAGTGTCGATGATCCTCCCAACGGCGCAGGAACGCCTCGACCCCCTCGAGCGAGTCGGCCTGCTCGGTCGTCGGTGCGACCGGCAACCCCGCCGCCTCGGCCCACGACAGGAACGCCAGATGCGAGGGGAACGAGACTCCCTCGGCCGCGCCGAACGAGTGCACCCACAGCCGAAGGGGGCGCGAGGCCGTCACGTTCGGATCCTTCTGGCGCAGGGAGCCGGCGGCGGCGTTGCGAGGGTTCGCGAACACCTTGAGCCCGCCCGAGCGCAGTCCCTCGTTCAGTGCTTCGAAGGCCTCGACCGGCAGGTACATCTCGCCGCGGATCTCCACGATCGAGGGCGGATCCTGGATCGCGAGTCGCGCAGGAACCCCGACGACCGTGCGCACGTTCGCGGTGATGTCCTCGCCCGTCCGCCCGTCGCCACGGGTGGCCGCCCGCACCAGCACCCCGCGCTCGTAGGTCAGCGCACAGGCGATGCCGTCGATCTTCAGCTCGCACGCGAACACCGGCACCGCACCGCCGAGCCCCTTCACGACGCGCTCGGCCCACGCCTCGAGTTCGTCGAACGAGAAGGCGTTGTCGAGGGAGAGCATCGGCGCGCGATGCGCGACCGGTGCGAACAGCTCCGCCGGCACCGCACCCACCTGCTGACTCGGCGAGTCCGGCGTGATCAGCTCGGGGAACGCGTCTTCCAGGCGTCGGAGCTCCGCCACGATCTCGTCGTATTCGGCGTCGCTGACCTCGGGATCGTCGAGCACGTGGTAGCGGTAGGAGTGATGGTTGATCCGCTCGCGGAGCTCCTCGACGGCCCCCTTGGCCTCGGCGAGGGCTCGCTCGTCGGAGCCGCTCATCCGGCGATCTCCACGCCGCCGGCGACCCCGATCCGCTCTTCGATCACCACCACGCCACCCGACACTCCCGGCACCCGCTGCAGGTAGTGCAGCGCCATGCCGAACCCGTCCGGCTTGGGCAGGCAGGCCTGGACACCGGCTGCCGCGGCGTCCGCCAGCATGCAGCTGCGCGCGATCACCGCAAGCCCGTCGGGCCCCTGGCCGCCACGGCCACGGCCGAGCGTGGTCGACAGGCCGACGCCGCGTGGATCCGGCTCGAGCACGATCGTGATCGGCTCGCCCCCGTGACGTCGCACGGCCACCTTCAGCCGCTTCTTCGCCTTGATGAAGTAGTCGCCGTCGCACCCGACCGTCACCTCGTGCACCTGCTCGCCGAGGAATCGCCCGACGGCGTCGACCACGGCACCGCGGAAGCAGAACATCGGCCCCACCCCGGCCGCCGTGGCCGCCGAGATGACTTCCTTGACGATCGCCGGTGCGTCCGACGCCACCCGCGTCAGCGCGCGCTTGGACGTGCGGAAGTCGGGATCACGCGCCCCGTAAGACTGCAGCTGCTCCCAGAACGACAGGGCGGCGGCTCGAGACTCTTCCGCGAAGTCCTCGGGTGCGCTGATATGCAGGGTCAGGTCCTGCACCTGGATGTCGAACGTCTTCGCGCGGCGCCGCAGCAGCTTCACGCGGGCAGTCTAGTGCGGGGAACCGACGCGCCCCGGTCGCGCCCGACAGGTCCCTGCTCAGACGGTGGCGACGATACGGCCACCACCCAGCAACTCCTCGCCGCGATACACGACCGCGCTCTGCCCCGGGGCGATCGCCCGTTGCGGGGTGCGGAACATCACCTCGAAGCGCGACTGCTGCCGTGGCGCGATCACCGCGTCGATGTCGTCACCTCGGTACCGCACGCGCACCTGGGCCTCGAACGGGCCCTGCGCGGGAGCCTCGCCCGCGACCCACGACACCCGATCGGCCTCGAGCCCCCGCCTGGACAACAACTCGGCAGGACCTACCACCACACGGTTGGCCGGCGCGTCGACCTCCAGCACGTAGACGGACGAGCCCGTCGCGACACCGAGCCCGCGACGCTGCCCCACGGTGAAGGCGAACGTGCCGTCGTGCTCACCCAACACCCGACCATCGGGGTCGACCACCTCGCCGCCTGCATGGACCAGCCCCGGCGCCTGCGACCGGACGAACCCGCCGGCGTCACCGCTGGGCGCGAAGCACAGCTCCTGCGAGTCGGGCTTGGTCGCGACCGGCAACCCGAAGCGCTCGGCGAGCGCGCGGGTCTGTGCCTTGGGGATCCCGCCGATCGGAAACATCGAGCGAGACAGCTGCACCTGGCCGAGCATGTGCAGCATGTAGGACTGATCCTTGCCGGGGTCGGTCCCGCGCAGCAGGCGCCACGAGCCGTCACCGTCCCGGGTCGTGCGCACGTAGTGCCCGGTCGCCACGAGGTCGATACCGAGCTCATCAGCGCGGCGAAGGAAGGCGCCGAACTTGATCTCGCCGTTGCAGCGTGCGCACGGGTTCGGCGTGCGGCCGGCATCGAGCTCCGCTACGAAGTCGTCGATCACCGCATCGTCGAACTCGAGGGTGAGATCACAGATCTCGAACGGAAACCCGGCGATCTGTGCAACCTGGGCCGCGTCGGCGCGAGCCGCGGGTCCGCAGCACCCGTGCTCGACGCCCTCCAGGTGCACCAGTGACATGTGCGAGCCCACGACGTCGTAGCCCTGCTCCTTGAGCAGGCATGCGGCGACCGAGGAATCGACGCCGCCGGACATCGCGACCAGGACGGATGGCATGGCATCCAGGCTACCGCGCCCGGTCCCGCAGGCCGCCACGTATCGTGATCGGTGTGATCGAGGCGCGTTTCGACGACCTGACGGGCGCGGAGCCGTCCTTCCGTCTGGTGCGGCCGGCGGGGGTGCTGGAAGCGCGGCACCCGCAGGAGGTCTCCGGGGTGATCGCCGCTGCCGAGCAGGCCGCAGCTCGCGGGCTGTGGGTCGCGGGATACGTGGCCTACGACGCCGCGCCCGGGCTCGACCCGGCGCTTCGGCTCCGCCAGTCCACGCCCGCGGATCCGTTCGGCGCGGTCCCCCTGGCATGGTTCGCCATGTTCGAGGGTCGGGAGGACACGATCCTGCCCGATCCCCCGGCGCACCAGGCTCCGCCCTCAGATGCGGCGTGGCGAGCCTCGATGACGAGGTCGGACTACGACGCGGCGATCGGGCGTGTGCACCAGCACATCGCAGCGGGCGAGACGTACCAGGTGAACTTCACGCTGCGCCTGCGTGCCACGATCGAGGGCGATCCTCGAGGCCTGTACCGCGACCTGTGCTACGCGCAGCGTGGCGCCTACGCGGGGTTCCTGGACACCGGGCGATATCAGGTGCTGTCCGCTTCGCCCGAGCTGTTCTTCCGCATCGACGGCCCCCGGATCACGACCAAGCCGATGAAGGGCACCGCGCCGCGGGGACGCTGGCTCGAAGAGGACGAGGCGATCCGCGACCGGCTTCAGGGCTCGGTCAAGGACCGCGCGGAGAACGCGATGATCGTCGACCTGCTCCGCAACGACATCGGGCGGGTGGCCCGCGAGGGGTCCGTGACCTGGAGCGACGTCTTCGCCGCGGAGCGCTACGAGACCGTGTGGCAGCTGACCTCCACCGTGGGAGGCGACCTTGGTCCCGACGCCCACCTGGATGAGGTCTTCCGGGCCCTGTTCCCGTGCGGTTCCGTGACGGGGGCTCCCAAGGTCTCCACGATGGGCATCATCGCGGAGTTGGAGCCCGATGCCCGTGGCGTGTACTGCGGCACGGTTGGCTACCTCGCCGCCGCCGGCGCACCCGGGCCGCGCGCGCGATTCAACGTCGCGATCCGCACCGTGGTGCACGACGCGGAGACCTCCGACGCCGTCTACGGCGTCGGAGGTGGGATCACGTGGGATTCCCGGGCGGCGGACGAGTACGACGAGATCGTCGCCAAGGCGAAGGTTCTCACGACGCGACGACCGCCCCTGCGGCTGTTGGAGACGCTCGCACACGAGCCCGGCGCGGGCTACCGGCGCCTCGAGCAGCACCTCGCGCGCCTGCGCTCATCCTCGGCGTATTTCGGGATCCCGCTCGACGTCGAAGCGGTCACGGCGTCCCTGGAACGCGAGGCCGGCCGATACCTCGCCAAGCCGGCCCGCGTGCGCCTGCTCGTCGACCGCCGCGGCAGGGTGGAGGTCGGGTCCGCGCCGATGCCCGACACGCCCGAGCCCCTGCGCCTTGCGATCGATCGCGACCATCCCGTGGACCCGAACGATCCCTTGCTGTTTCACAAGACGACGCTGCGCGATCGGTACGAAGCCGCCGCGGATCGCTTCCCGGACGCAGACGACGTCATCTTGGTGAACACACGCGGCGAGGTCACCGAGACGACCCGAGCGAACATCGCCGTGCGTCTGCACGAGCGATGGCTCACCCCGCCGCTGGACGCCGGGCTCCTGCCGGGCTGCGAGCGAGCCGCGCTGCTCGCCGACGGTTCGCTCCACGAGTCGACGATCACGCTGGACGCGCTGCGGAACGCACAGGAGATCGCGTTCGTGAACTCCGTGCGGGGATGGAGGCTGGCCGTGCTTGCGGATTGAACGCTATTCGGCCTCTGCGGCGCGATCCCCGGGGACCGCGAACGGGCGCATCGTCGTTGCGTCCAACGGGCACGCACACAGCGGACACCGCGGAGGCTCCTCGTACACGAGCACGGTGCGCTCGCAGTACGGACAGTCGCCCATGCGCATCGGCGGCGGAGGCTCGGAAAGGTCGTTGGCCATCGTGGGGAGCCCACTCGGGGGGAGCGGTCCCCCAAGCCATCGGTGCCCTTTCGGGGGGCCTTGACCCGCCGTGCGTCGCAACCGACCTTCGCCGACAGGGAGGGCCGACCGGCCTAGCCGGCATCCCCCGAACGCGTGAGTCGCAGCTACGCGGCCCGAGAACGGCTCTTGCGCTTGCCTCGCGGCACGTACTGGTGCACGGGCTCGTGCTGCCAGCAGTGTTGCCACTTGCTGTAGATCGACAGCTTGGTCTCGCAGCCCGGCTGCGCGCACACACGCCCTGGCGCGTAGGTCTTGTTCGGTCGTGGAAGGTTCCGGACGGACGCCCCCCTGAATCTGTCGTCCGACATGCCGTTTCACATCCTTTCCTTCGGGCCGGATGCGGGCTCGCGGCCCCTCAGTACCCTCTTCGAACAGCGTCGCCGCCCGGTTCATTCCCGTTTCCGCTGCCATCCAGACGCTCGGAGATGACCGGGGGTTCCCGTCGAACGCCACGCTAGCGGGCGGGTATGACATAGATGTGACCTCGATGTTGCGGTTGGATGAACGTCGAGGCGGACGAGGTCTCAGGCGCCGAAGCGCGGCTCGCGCTTCTCGAGGAACGCAGCCATGCCTTCGCGCTGGTCGGGGGTGCTGAACAGCGCGAGGAAGGCCGCTCGCTCCGCTCGGATCCCCGCCGCCCCCGGGGTCTCGACGGCCGCGGCGATCGCCGCTTTGGCCGCGGCGAGCGCCAACCGTGGTCCCCGGGCCAAGGCGCGAGCATCCGCGACCGCGGTCGAGAAGAGCTCGTCGGGAGGCACCACCCGCTCCGCCAGCCCGAGGCGTTCGGCTTCCTCGGCGTGCACGAAGCGCCCGGTGTAGACGAGTTCGCGCGTGCGGCCCGGCCCGACCAGCCGGACCAGCCGCTGCGTGCCACCGGCGCCCGGGATCACCCCGAGCTTGATCTCGGGCTGGCCGAGCGTCGCGTCGGTCGCGAGGTATCGGAGATCGCATGCCAGCGCGAGCTCCATCCCGCCGCCCAGGGCGTACCCGTTCACGGCGGCGATCGACACCGTGTCGATCGTTTCCAGCAGGTCGCAGGCATCCCCGAGTGCGTCGACGGAGGGACGTACCTCCTCCGCGCCCCACGTCGCCATCGCCTTGATGTCGGCGCCGGCGGCGAAGATCTTCGGCCCGCCCCACACGACGATCGCGCCGATGTCGCCGCGGCGGTCCGCTTCCCGGATCGCCTGGTGGAGCTCCTCACCCACCTGCAGCCCGATCGCGTTTGCCGGAGGCCGATCGAGACGGATCACAGCGACACCGTCCTCGACGTCCAGGCGCACGAACTCCCCCATGGCCGCGAAGCCTACCCCTCGTCGAGCGCAGCCGCCGCCGCGAGGGTCTCTCGCAACCCGACCAGCAGCGGGGTGCGCGCCACCCCGAACGTGCGCGCGGCGTCGGGTGCGTCGGCACGGCTCGCCAACGCGAAGAACGACGCGGTAACGGCATCGACGTCGGCGCCCAGCAGCGCCGTGAGCGCGGCCGCCGCCGCCTGACCGTCCGCATGCGTAGGGGTCGCGTCGTCGCCCCGGAGGATCGCGACGAGTTGATCCGCCGACACCGCCTCGGGCCCCTCCAACGCCCAGGTTCCCGCGAGGGGCTCCGCGTGATCGTCGAGCGCGGCCACGACCGCCGCGAGGTCGTCGACGAACACCGGAGCCATGCTCTGGTCGCCGCGGCCACAGACGAACGGGGGCGATGCGAGCGCGCCGTGCACTGCGGCCGTGAACCACAGCCCTCCCAGACCGTACGCGTGGGTCGAGCGCACGATGGCGTATTCCAGGCCGCAGGACGCGACCACCTCCTCGGCCATCCCCTTGGCCCGCAGGAACGGATGTGGATGCTCCGGGTCCGCGCCCGGCACGGACAGCACCACGATCCGGGCCGTCCCCGCCTGTCGTGCGGCCTCGATGGCGACCAGCACGGACCCGTGATTCGCCCAGAAGAGCGCATCGGGATCCGACTGGGACACCCCGCCCACCAGATGCACCAGGGTGTGGCACCTCGGCAGGATCTCGGCGAGCTCGTCAGCGTGCCTACCCCCGCGCACCGCCACCTTCGCGCCGAGGGATCGCAAGGCGTCCGCCGCCTCCGGGCGCCGCACGGTGGCACGGACCTCGTCGCGCGCGAGCAGCGCCTTGACAACCGCCCGCCCAACGAGGCCCGACGCCCCCGTCACCATGACCGTCACGGTTGCAGGCTAACGCGCAAGGTCGTGCGAGAACGCTCGGTGACCGTCCCCAACGAGCCGGTCCACCCCACAGAGCGTTGCACCTGCAAGACGCTGCTACACTCGCCGCCGATGCAAAGCGCCCCCGTCGATTTCACCGATGTCCTCGATCTGCTTCGCAGCCGGGGGCTCCGCATGACCCCGCAGCGCCGGGCGATCGTGTCCGAGGTGATGCGCACCCAGGGGCACATCTCGCCGACCGTGATCGCACGCAGGGTGGAGGGCGACATGCCGGGGGTCAACCCCTCCACGGTGTACCGGACCCTTGCCCTGCTCGAGGAGGTCGGTGTCCTGCAGCACTCGCACCTGGAATCCGGCGCCGAATACCACAAGGCAGACGAGGCGCAACACGTCCACCTGACCTGCTCGCGATGCGGTCGCGACGATGAGCTATCGATCGCCGAGGCCGAGCGCCTCGGAGCCCTGATCCACCGCCACCACGGCTTCGAGGCCGACCTGACACACTTCGCGATCACCGGGCTGTGCGCCGATTGCGCGACCCTCGCGGCCACCGGCTAGTGGACGTCGAACCCCACGTCGGGCATGGCCCGACGGTTCCGCAGCGCCGACACGACGTAGGCCACGACGAACAGCGCCGCCGCCGTCAGCACGACCGTCGCGCCTGAGGACCAATCCAGGTAGTACGAGAGGTACACGCCCAGGAATCCGCACAACGCCCCCGTCCCGACCGAGATCCACAACATCCGGTGGAAGCTGTCGGTGAGCAATCGCGCGATCACCGGTGGGATCACCAGCACGGCCGCGATCAGCATCACGCCCACGACGTTCATCGTCACGGTGATCGTCGAGGCGAGCACCATCGCGAGGATCAGATCGATCCACATCGTGCTGACGCCCGACACCTCCGCGACCTCGGGATCGAACGTGGTGAACAGCAGCGGTCGATAGCGCAGGAACACGATCATGCCGGTGATCACCGCCACGACACCGACGATGATCACGTCCCCGAGGCTCACGCCGAGCACGTTGCCGAACAGGGCGGCCTCGAAGTTGCGCGTGAACCCGCCGGCCACCGAGATGATCGCGATGCCGATCGCGAAGCTCGCCGAGGTGATCACGCCGATCGCGGCGTCCGCGCCGATCGTTCGCCTGCGCGACACGCCGTTGATGAGGACCGCGGCGACGAACCCCCAGATGAACGCCCCGGCGTAGAAGTTGGCGTTCAACGCGAACGCGGCGGCCGCGCCGCCGAAGATCGCATGGGACAGCCCGTGACCGATGTAGCTCATGCCGCGGAGCACGACGTAGGTGCCGACCAGGCCGCACAGGCCGCCGGTAAGCATCGCGACCCAGATCGCGTGGCGGAAGAACCCATAGGCGAACGGCTCTAGCAGGGTGTCCACGGGACTCCCTCACGCGGAGTGATCATGATGTCCCTCCCGAAGCGGGACGACCTCGGCGCCCGTTGTTTGGTCGAACTCCGGGTACTGCTCCACGACGATCGGCATCCCACCGTGCGTCAGCACCTCCAGGGGCGCGCCATAGGTTCGCTCCAATACGTCGGGCGTGATGACCTGGCGTGGGGTGCCGAACGCGATCACCTCTCGGTTCAGACACACGATGGACGGAAGGTGGGAGGCGATGCCGTTCAGGTCGTGGGTCGTAAGCACGATGGCGAGGCCCTCGTGGTGCAGGTCGTGGATCAGGTGCATCACATCGTGGCGGGTTCGGACGTCCACACCCGAGGTGGGCTCGTCCAGCAGCAGGAGCTGCGGGCGGCGAAGCATCGCGCGCGCGACGAACACCCGCTGCTGCTGTCCCCCGGAGAGCTCGCGGATGTGGCGGTCCCCCAGCCCGCCGAGGCCGAGGCGCTCCAGCGCCTCGTCCGCCTCCGCGCGCTCGCGCGCGGAGGACCACGGCACCGTCCGTCCCTGGACGCGCGCCATGAGCACGGCCTCGCGGACCGTCACGGGGAAGTACCAGTTGACCGTTTCGACCTGCGGGACGTAACCGATCGTCAGATCCCTCGTCCGGCGGACCTTGCCGGCGATCGGTCGCACCGATCCGGCGATCGTCTTGAGGAGGGTGGATTTCCCGGAGCCGGAGGGCCCGACGACGCCCAGGAAGTCTCCTCGCCCCACCGTCAGGTCGATGTTGACCAGCACGGGCTCGTGCCCGTAGCGACAGGTCACCTTCTCGAGCGCGAGCAGCTCGCCCGGCAGCGGATCAGTACCGATAGTTGGCAGTGTCGCCTCCCTGCAGGTTCGTGACATCAAAGGTCTCGAACGGGCTCGTATCGCCGCCGAGCGCACCCATGAACGTCACGAAGTCCATCGCCATGATGCCGAAGTAGGAGTGGTCGGGATCGCCGTTCACCCCCGGCAGGTCGTCGTCTCGCAGGTCGTCCACGTAGGTGGCCCCCGTCTCCGAGGCGATCTGTTCCAGGACCGGACTCGCGAAGACCTCCGAACCGAAGATCGCCGGCACGTGCTCCCGCTCGATCTGATCGATCAGCCCCGCAACCTCCTGCGGGGTCGGGTCCGCGAAGTCCGAGGGCTGGATCGCGCCGATCACCTCCCAGCCGTACTCCCGGGCGAAGTACGGGAACGAGTCGTGATAGGTGAGCAGCTTCCGGTTCTCTTCGGGAACGGTGGCGGTAACGTCACGCACCAACCGGTCGAGTTCGTCGATCCGGACGGCGAACGCGTCGTAGTTGGCTTCGTAGTCCGCCGCGTGGTCGGGGTCGATCTTCGACAGCTCCTCGGAGACGATCTCTGCGTACCGCTTGGCGAACAGCGGATCCGTCCACAGGTGCGGATTGGGATCCCCCTCTTCCTGCGGGAAGGAGAAATCGTAGATGTACTCATCGGGCTCGATCGTCATCTCGCCGAGGGCGACGACCGGCACTCCCTCGCCGACGTTGGCCTCGGCGAGCTCTCGCGTCGGCTCCTCGAGGTGCAGCCCGTTGACGAACACGATCTCGGCGTCGGACATGACGGCCGCGTCCGAGGGCGCCGGCTCGAACGTATGGCTGTTCGTGCCCTCCGGCACGATGCCGGTCACGCAGACGCCTGCGCCGGCGACGTTCTGGACGATGTTCGTGATCGGCGACACCGTGGTGGCGACGTTGAGACGACAATCCGCTTCCCCCGTCCCCTGCGCGGGATCCGACGACGAGGAACACGCACCGGCGACGGTCGCGACGGCGACCATGATCCACCACGACTTCACGTGAGTCCCCCCATCGCGGCTGGTTCGCACGTGCCCGCCGCGCGGGGTCATCCTACCCGCTTCTTGCAATCCCTCGCAACAACGAGTCCTTGCGTAAACCCTTCAGAACGCGGGAGCTTCGCGCCAGGTCCCGAACACGGCCTGCAAGGTCGCCGTGACCTCGCCGCCCGTGCAACGCGCGCGGGCGCAGTCGATCAGCGGCTCGATCAGACCGGCGTCGTGGGAAGCGGCCGCGGCGGTCAGCGCCGCGAGCGCGTCGACGGCCGCCCCCGCATCCCGCTCGGCGCGCACCCGGACAACGGACGCGATCTGTTCGCGCTCGGTGGCCATCGGGATCTGCAGGAGGGCTGGCTCGGGAGCGGGTCCCTCCTCGAACGCATTCACGCCGACCTGGACGAGCTCGCCGGCCTCGGCGCGTCGCTGTTCGTCGAACGCTGCCTCGGCGATCTGCTGCGTGAACCACCCAATCTCGACGCCCCGAAGCACACCTTCGAGCATCGAGCCCTCTCCCATCGCAAGGATCTGCGTGAACAGGTCCTCGGCACGTCGCTCGGTCTCGTCGGTCAGCGCCTCGACGAAGTACGAACCGCCGAGCGGGTCGGCGACCACAGGTACCCCGGTCTCGTGGGCGATCACCTGCTGGGTGCGCAACGCCAGCGTCGCCGCATCCTCCGTCGGCAGGGCCAGCACCTCGTCGAGCGCGTTCGTGTGCAGCGACTGGGTGCCGCCGAGCACGGCGGCCAGTGCCTCGATCGCCGTGCGCACCACGTTGTTCATCGGTTGCTGCGCGGTGAGGGACACGCCGGCGGTCTGCGTGTGGAACCGCAGCCGCTGGGCCTCCGGCGTGCGCGCCCCGTAGCGATCGCGCATCCAGCGCGCCCAGATCCGGCGCGCTGCCCGGAACTTCGCGACCTCTTCGAACAGATCGATGTGCGCGTCGAAGAAGAAGGACAGCCGGGGCGCGAACGCGTCGACGTCGAGCCCGCGCTGCCGCCCGAGCTCCACGTACGCGAATCCGTCCGCCAGCGTGAACGCGAGCTCCTGCACCGCCGTGGATCCGGCCTCCCGGATGTGATAACCCGAGACGCTGATCGGGTGGTAGCGCGGCGTATTCGCGGCGCAGAAGGACAGGAGATCACCGATCAGCCGCAGGTGTGGACGCGGCGGGAAGAGCCACTCCTTCTGCGCCGTGTACTCCTTGAAGATGTCGGTCTGCAGGGTGCCACCCAGCCGGTGGCGATCCACCCCCTGGCGCTCGGCCGCGGCGAGGTAGCACGCGAAGATCCAGGCGGCCGGACCGTTGATCGTCATGGAGACCGTCACCTCGTCCAGCGGGATACCGTCGAACAAGGTCTCGGCGTCGTCCAGGGTCGCCACCGCCACGCCGCACCGCCCGACCTCACCCACCGACCGCGGATCGTCCGGGTCGAGGCCCATCAGCGTCGGCATGTCGAAGGCCACGGACAGCCCCGTTTGACCCCGGTCCAAGAGCAGGCGGAAACGCTCGTTGGTCTGCGCCGGGGTGCCGTAGCCCGCGAACTGACGCATCGTCCACAGCCGCCCGCGGTACATCGACGCGTAGGGCCCGCGCGTGAACGGGTAGGCGCCCGGCAGCTCTTCGTCCGCCGTCGCTCGGACGTCGGTTGGACCGTACACCGCCTCGAGCGGGATGCCGGACCTCGTGCCATGCGTGCGCGGCGCCGCGTCGATACGAGATCCGGTTTCGACCATCGGGCAACCTCCGGCCCGAGCCTACTCCTGCGGTGCGATACGACCGAGCAGCGCGTCAGCCGCGGCGTAGGGGTCCACGCTGCGCTCCAGCAACCGCGTGGCGACGTCGCCGCCGGCCTCCAGCGCCTCGGCAGTCGCGAGCTTGAACCGTTCCGCCGCGAGCGCCTCGACCTCCCGCAGCAGGCGCGCCGTCCGCTTCGCGTCCAGCGTGCCGGAATCCACGAGCCATGCCCGATGCCGCTCGACCGCGACCCAAAGCTCCTCCACGCCTTCAGGCTCGATGGCCGACGTGGTCAGCACCGGAGGCTCCCACTCGTGTGTCGCCCCGAGCTGAAGCATCTGCTGCAGCTCACGCTCGACGTCGGCGGCGCCGGGGCGATCGGCCTTGTTCACCACGAACACGTCGGCGACCTCCAGGATCCCCGCCTTGGCCATCTGCACCGCGTCGCCCAACCCCGGCGCCAGGACGACCAGGGCGGTGTCGGTGGCGGCGGCGACGTCGACCTCCGCCTGGCCCACCCCGACGGTTTCCACCACCACGAGGTCGTAGCCGGCGGCGTCGAGGATCCGTACGGCTTCCGGCGCGGCCAGCGCCATCCCGCCGAGGTGGCCACGCGTGGCCATCGACCGGATGAACACGTCGGGGTCGGTCGCGTGTTCCTGCATGCGAACCCGATCGCCGAGCAGCGCGCCACCCGTATACGGCGAGGTCGGATCGACCGCCAGCACCGCCACGCGGCGACCGGCCGCGCGGGCGACCCGCACCAGGGCCCCCGCCAGCGTCGACTTGCCGACGCCGGGCGCGCCGGTCAGCCCGACCGTCGCGGCCGTCCCCGTGCTCGCATAGATGCCGGCAGAAAGCGCCGGCAACTCGGCTCGACCGTCCTCCACGAGGGAGATGGCCCGCGCAACCGCGCGCGCGTCCCCCGCCAGCACGCCCCTGACCAGTGCGTCGACGTCCATAGGCGCCTGAGCCTACCGACCCGACGACCCGGCGTGGTCCGCCGCGGGCTGGGCTCCCGGCATCGCGGCGAGCGCGCTGCGCAGCGACCGGCAGTAGTCGCGCTGCTGCACGAGCGCCGGGTCGTCGGGGGTCGCCACCCGCGATGCGATCATCGCCAGATCGATCTGCTCGCGCTGGAGGCGCATGAGCAGTTTGGCGGCCGGCGCACCCGCCCGGCGCCGCACGGCCGAGACCGCCGCCCGCCGGTCGGCGGGCGATCGCAGCGTGCGAAACTCCGTCTCGGACAGGCCGTCGCCGCCGACCTCGACCGCGAGGGTGTCGTCGAGCCATCGTTGCTCCCGTCGACGGGCCAGCCGGAGCGCCAGCACGACGAACAGCAGCAGCGGCAGCCCCTTGACCGCCAGCGAGAGGGGCAACACCAGCCACTCGACGCCCTCGATCGGCGCCGACGGACCGAACGCGAGCCAGGGCGCGTTCCACAGGAAGTGGCCGAGCACGGCGAGCATGACGATGCCTGCGGCGAGGGGGAGACGCTCTCGCACCGGGGCGGGCTCGCGCCGAGACACAACGAGCCCGACGGCCATACCCACCATCCCGGTGTACAGCACGTGCCCGTACAGCCCGCTGGACAGCACCCGCACGTAGAACCCCTCCAGGACGCCCGCGGGGGTGCCGCCGAACGCGGCCATGAAGTACACGACGTCTTCCACCACGGCGAAGCCCAGCCCGCAGAGCGCACCGTAGACGAACCCATCCATCACGTCGTCGACCTCGTCGCGCACGATCAGGTACAGCAGCACGATGCCCGCGCCTTTGAGGAACTCCTCGACCACCGGCGCGGTGAGCGCCGGCGCCCAGCGCGCCGCGAAGTCGGCCCCGGCCACCTGGGCCAGCACCTGGTCCCAGCCACCCGCGTCCAGCGCGAGCGCGGTGGCGGCGAACGCCCCCCACAGGAAGGCAGCCAGGGCCACCGACAGCGGCTCGCGCTCGTACAGGTCGAGGTAGTAGATCAGCAAGAACAAGGGGGCCGCGTACAGGCCCAGCAGCAACCACGACAGGGCCCAGCCCGAGCGCGAGACGGACGACAGCTGCACGAGCCCCGAAACCATCCGAACCGTGCCGTAGGCGAGGAACGCGGCGAACACCCAGAACGCGGGCTGGTGCAGCTGGAAGATCGAGCGGTGGTGCAGGTGCGCGTGGCGCACGGTCATCACCCGATCACCGCCCCGTCGATCATCGCGCGGAGGTCCTCTGCCACCGTTACGAGCTCGCCTTGGGGCGCATAGGCGTCGAACACCACCGAGACGGAAGGGCCGCTCGCGACGGTGACGACCCCTTCGACCGGGACGCCGTCGCGTGTGACGCCCACGTAACCGAATCGCACCGCCTCCACCTCTCCGACACGCGTCGCGGCGGGCTCCCCGACGGTCACCTGCGCGAGCCCGGGTCGCAGGGCTTCGTCCACGAAGCGCCGGGCGACCGAGATCGCTCCTGCGGCGTCGGGCGGCAGGGCGAATACGTCCAGGAGCACCGGTCCGCGATGCAAGCGGGCGGCCGGGGGGTCGTCGCTGCGGGTCTCGAGATCCCAGCCGGGACGCGGCTGAATCTGTGCGACCGCGCCCACGCGCACGGGCGGACCGGCGTCGCTGGCCGTCGCATCGGCGACCGTTCGAGCGCCGCCCGCCACCAACAGGATCAACGCGGTGACGGCGGCCGCCGGGAGCCACCGCCGCTCGGCGACCCGCTGCGACGACGCTTCGTCGGGGCGCTCGGGAGCTCGATCCGGCTCGGATCTCATCCGTGCGCCTCGCGGGCCGACAGCAGCAGCGAGAGTCGACGCACGGTGCCGAGATGGCGAACCAGGCCGCGTACCCGGATCCGCCGGGTCACGATCTGGCGGATCACGTCGCGGCCCGTGGCCGTGAGCACGTCCGGCAGCCCGAAGCGGAGCGGGACGGCCGCCATCTCGAGCAACGCAACGCTGTCGGCGTGCACGACGACCTCGGCCCACGGGTCCTCGCCGTCGTGCACAAGCACCGTACCGGGGGCGTGGGCGGCCCCCGGCAGCATCTGCACCGTGACGGCGATGCCCGCGTCGAGCGCGACGAGCGACGCGGCCTCCCGCCGACGCAGCAACATCGCCCGGCCGGGATCTCGTCGCAGGTTGGCGCCGATCAGTCCATCGACCAGCTCGCGGAATCCCGCGTGCTCCTGACCCGCCGCCGCGCCACTCAGGCCCACGGGTCGAGCACCACTTTCGTGGCTGCACGGCTGTCGAACGCGTCGTACCCGGCCTGCGCCTCGCCGAGCGGCAAGCGGTGGCTGATCAGGGGCGACGGGTCGAGGCGGCCGGTCGCGAGATCGTCCATCGTTCGCTCCCACCACGCGTGCACGGGGGTCTCTCCCGCGAAGAGCAGGTCGAGCCCCCGGATCCACGACACCCCGAGCTGCAGCTCGACCGTCTCGGATGCGTACATGCCGACCACGACGACACGCCCGCCTCGCCGCACCACCTCCAGCGCGGTGCCGTATGCGTCGGGCGCCCCGACGGCATCCACGACGACGTCGGCCCCCCGACCCTCGGTCGCACGAGCCAGGAGCATCTCCGGGTTGGTCGCATCGACGTCGACCGGGATGGCGCCGGTCGTCGCGATCAGCGCCAACCGGGATGGGTCACGGTCCAGGGCATACACGGGCCCGGCGCCGGCGACCTGCAATGCCTGCGCGACACAGAACCCGACGGGCCCTGCCCCGACGATCGCGATCGTGTCGTCGGGCGAGGGCGCAGCAAGGGACGCCGCATAGACCCCGGTCGTCGACACATCCCCGGCGAACAGCGCTCGCTCGTCGTCGACGCCATCGGGCACGGCGAGCAGGTTCACCTCCGCACGCGGGACACGGACGAACTGCGCCTGGGTGCCGGGAAGATCGCCGCCGAAGGGACCGCCGCCGAGGATCCGATGGTCGTCGCACAGGCCGCTTTGTCCCGACCGGCAGAACCAGCACGACCCGCAGGCGATGTGGAACGACGTGACCACGCGGTCGCCGGGACGAAGCGTCACGACGGCCTCGCCGACGGACTCGACGAATCCGACCGCCTCGTGACCCATGATCGTCCCCGGATCCATCGGCGCCTTGCCGTGGAAGAAATGGAGATCCGAGCCGCAGATCCCCGCGCGCGTCACGCGAAGGACGGCGTCGCCTGGCTCTTGCAGGGCCGGCGCCGGCCCTTCCACCACGTCGACCGCACCCTCGGCGACGAAGACGACTTCGCGCATCTAGATCTCGTCCTGGAAGACCGTGTCCACCTCACCGGTGAGACGAACCAGCTCGTTCGCCGCCTTCACGTAGCGCACGATCGTCGGAAGGTCGCCACGGACACGCAGCTTTCCCTGCATCATGCCCTTGATCGGCTCGAGCTCCCCCTGCAACACGTCCTTCCATCGTGAGAAGGGCGCGGCGATCGTGTACGCGGCGCGGCCGCCGTCCTCGGCGCCGATGACGCGGCCGGCCCGACACGCGCCGTGCCACAGGTCGAGGTAGCCCCACAGGTCCTCGGGCACGCCGCGGTCCGGCTCGGCCATGATCCGAAACGCGATGTCTCCCTCCCAGTCCAGCGCCACGTCGCGGTAGTGCTCGGAGGCGTTCACCTCGGCCACAAACGCATCGAACCACTCCTGGCTGGCGAACAACGGCATCGGCGGGAACCCTCCACGGCGGTGAGGGCACCAGGATACGGAACCGCCGCTCAGCGGGCCGTGAAGATCAGGATGACGCCGACGGCGTTGAACGCCATGTGCGCCACGATGTTGGCGACCAGGTTCCCCCGACGCTCGTAGATCCACGCGAGGCCGAGCCCGGTGAACACCATGATCGACTGCAACAGCAGCGTGTCCTGCCACGGGGCCGGGACGTAGTGCACCACCCCGAAGAGCAACCCCGATACCAGCGCCCCGATCCAGAAGCCGCGCCGGTCCCGCACGCTGCGGAACAGGATCCCCCGGAAGAACAGCTCCTCGACGACGGGCGCGATCACGATCGCCAGGATCACGGAGACCACGACGGCCGTCGGCGACAGGTCCGACGGCAGCTGCTCGGGGGTGGTGGCCTCCTGCCCCGACAGGGTCTTGAACAGGATCGTAAGCGGGATGCCCACGACGAACGCGATCACCGGGTACAGCACCAATCCACCGATCAGACCGAACGATGCGTCGCGCAGACCTCGAGCGCCGAACGTCACGCCCACGCGCCCCCGCCAGTCCCGGTGCCAGGTGGACAGCCACACGAGCATGCCCGCCAACCACACGAGATCGGCCACGACCGACACGTAGACGAGGACGCCGCCGCCCGCCTCGTCGGTCGACGTCACCCCGAGCGCAAGCATCGTGATGCCCGCCGCCAGGAACTGACCCAGGGCGATGTTGGTGACGAACGCGACGAGCAGCGCCTTGGCGAAGCTCCAGTCGACCGCCGGCAGACCCTTGGGGCCGGAGCCCAGGATCGCCAGATCACCGTCGGGGCGGTGTGGCAGCGCGGGCGGCGGTGGTGGCGCGCCCGGCGCGGCAGGGGGTTCGACGCCCGGCGGAGGCTGTGGGATCACCGCGCCGCCGCCGGATCCGGCAGCACCACCGCATCGCCCTCGCGACGCACCTCGGCACCGAGGGCGGTCAGCTTGCCCTCGAGGTCCTCGTACCCACGGTCGATGTGGTGCACGTCGGAGATCTCGGTCACGCCGTCGGCGCACAGCGCTGCGATCACGAGCGCGATGCCGGCGCGGATGTCGAGCGCGCGCACCGGGGCCGCCGACAACTGCGGAACGCCGCGGATCACCGCATGGTGGCCCTCCGTGCGGATATCGGCTCCCATGCGCTGGAGCTCGCCGACGTAGAGGAACCGTCCCTCGAACACGTTCTCGGTGGCGATGCTCGTGCCGTCGGCGACCGCCAGCGTCGCGAGCAGGATCGGCTGGAAGTCGGTGGCGATGCCCGGATACGGCAGCGTGACGAAGTCCATCGCACGCGAACGCGCCGTCTGGCGGATCCGCAGGCCGTCCGCCGTCATCTCGACCGTGGCGCCCGCGTCGGCAAGCTTCGTGAGCAGCAGTTCGAGATGCTCGGGCCGCGCGTTGGGGACGGTCACGTCGCCGAGGGTGGCCACGGCAGCCGCCGCCCAGGTCCCCACCTCGATGCGGTCGGGCACGGTGCGGTGCGCGGCGGGGCGCAGCTCATCGACCCCCTGGACTACGAGCGTGCTGCTGCCGGCGCCATCGACCTGCCCCCCCATCTCGGTCAGGAACGTCGCCAGGTCCGCGACCTCCGGCTCCCGGGCCGCGTTGTCGATCACCGTGGTCCCGCGCGCACGCGCGGCGGCGAGCAGGAGATTCTCCGTGGCGGTCACGCTCGGATAGTCCAGGGTGATCGACGCACCGTGCAGGTCGGGTGCCTCGGCGACCAGGAAGCCGTGCTCCGAGCGGAAGGTCGCTCCCATGCGTTCGAGACCGCGCACGTGTAGCTCGACGGGACGCGCGCCGATCTCGTCGCCGCCGGGCAGGGCTACGCGCGCGCGGCCGCACCGTGCGAGCAGTGGGCCGAGGATCACGATCGAGGCGCGCATCTGCCGCACCAGCTCGTGCGGCGCCTCCACGTCGTCGACGGTCGTTGCGTCCAGCTCGGCCGTGCCGCGCGACAGCCGCACGGACACCCCGAGA
>DATECH010000108.1:0-19556 GCA_035287005.1 Actinomycetota bacterium
CCTGGCCAACGCGACCGCAGCGCACGCCGCCAAGGCGGGCATGCGCTGCTACGTGTTCGTGCCCGAGGACCTGGAGCGCGCCAAGATCCTGGCGACCGAGGTCTACGGCGCCAAGGTCGTCGCCGTGAAGGGGGATTACGACGCCGTGAACCGGCTGTGCTCCGAGGTTGCCGAGGCGTTGCCCTGGGCGTTCGCGAACGTCAACATGCGTCCGTTCTACGCCGAGGGCTCCAAGTCCCTCGGATTCGAAACGGCAGAGCAGCTCGGCTGGCGTCTGCCCGACCACGTCGTGGTGCCGATCGCGTCCGGCGCACTGCTCACCAAGATCCACCGCGCGTTCCAGGAGTTCACCGCGATCGGGGCGGTGCAGGGCAAGCCCTATCGCGTCTCCGGCGCGCAACCCGAGGGCTGCCGCCCGGTCGCGCAAGCGTTCCAGGACGGCGCCGAGACGGTGCAGCCCATGAAACCGAACACGATCGCTCGCTCCCTCGCGATCGGCTCGCCCGCCGACGGCATGTTCGCGATGCAGGTGGCGCGCGAGACGGGCGGCCACATCGAATGGTGTACCGAGGACGAGATCCGCGACGGCATCGCGCTGCTCGCCGAGACCGAAGGCGTGTTCACCGAGACCGCCGGCGGGGTCACGATCGCGAACCTCAAGCGGATGTGCGACCAGGGCATCATCAAGCCCGAGGAAGAGACGGTCGCCTACGTCACCGGCAACGGCTACAAGACGATCGAGGCGCTCGAGGGATACGTGGAAGCGACCTACCACGTGGCGCCCGACCTCGACGAGTTCCTCGCCGCCCTCGACAGCTGACGCATCAGGCCGCTAGCGTCATCGGATGGCGCTTCCTGTGCAGCTCCGCAGGTGGTACATCGGCCTGCACGGGCTCGCGCTCCTTCGCGGGTGACCGTTCGAGGACGCAGAGGTGCCGGAGGCACGGATGAAGGCGATCCGCGACCTCCTCGACGGCGTCGGCGACGCTGGGGCGTTCGAGGAGCGGCGCCATGACGTGCTCGATGTCGACGCCGCCTACCGAGATTGGGCGGAAACGTATGACGAGCCCAACCCGCTGGTCGTGGCCGAGGAGCGCGCGATGCTGGGCGTGCTCGAGGCGTTCCCCGCGGGACGTGCGGCCGATGTCGCGACGGGGACGGGGCGGTTGGCTGCACGGCTGGCCGAGCGGGGGCACGACACGCTGGTGCTCGATGCGTCGGACGCGATGCTGGCTCGCGCGGTCCTGGGTTCATCCGACGTGCGGTTCGTGCGAGCCGATCTGGCGCGGTTACCGCTTCGCGATGATTCGATCGACGTCCTGACGTGTGGCCTTGCGCTGACGCACGTCGACGAGCTCGCCTTGCCGATCGAGGGCTTCGCGCGCGTCGTTGCTCCCGGTGGGGTCGTCGTGATCCCCGACATCCACCCGGTCGCGGTCGCCACGGGAGCACACGCGTTCTTCCGGCGGGCCGATGGCTCCCGTGGCGTGACGCGAAACCGGGTCCACTGGCCCGGGGCGTACGTCGACGCGGCGGTCGAGGCCGGTCTGCGGGTCGAGCGCTGCCTCGACGTGCTCGTCGACGAGTGGCTGCTCCGAGAGTTCGGCGTCACCGACGCATGGCTCGACCCGGAGGGGGCCGTGCTGGGCCTGCCCTTCGCGTCGATCTGGGTGCTGCGCAAGCATCGGGAGGGTTGAGGAGATCCGGCGGGTCGGCTCGACATCGCGTAGCGTTCGCGCCACATGAATCGCCTCCTGTCCCACCTCGGGCCGCCGATGCGGGCGCTCCGCGGTGTCTTCGGCAACCGCGCGATCACACGGATGCAGGTCGCGTTCCTGCTGTTCAACGTGGCGGAGCCCGCGATGTGGATCGCGATCCTCGTGTATGCCTACGATCAGGGCGGTACTGGGGCGGTCGGGTTCGTCTCGATCTTGCTCCTCGTGCCGGCGGGGCTGCTCGCGCCCGTCGCGGCGGCGCTCGGCGATCGGAGCGCCCGTGATCGGGTCGTACGGCTCGGCTACCTGGCGCAGGCGGTGACGACCGCGATCGTTGCGGTCGCGTTGGTCGCCGATGCGCCGCCCGCGCTCGTGTACGTGCTCACGATGCTATCCGGGATCACGTACACAACCGGACGGCCGAATCACCACGCACTGCTGCCGTCGCTCGCGAGAAGCCCGGAGGAGGTGGCCGCGTCCAACTCCGTTTCATCGCTGGTGGAGGGTCTCGGAGCGACGATCGGGGCGATCATCGCGGCCGCGCTGGCGGCCGCCGGCGCGGGCGCGGTGTTCGCAGTCGCGAGCGCCCTGCTATTCGTGGCCGTCGTGCTGACCCTCGGGGTGCGCGCGGCACGCGGCGCCACCCGACAGGGTCGGTTCCGACCGTGGTCCCTCGCGACCGACGCGCTGGAGGGACTCGCGACGATCGTCCGTACGCGAGCGCCTCGGCTCCTCGTGGCGATCGCCGCGATCCTCGCGGTTGCGACGGGCGCGATCGGCGTGCTGATGGTGCCGCTCGCGATCGACACGCTTGGGCTCGGCGACCCCGGCGTCGGGTACCTCAGCACGATGTCGAGCGTCGGCCTGTTCGTCGGGGCCGGCGTATCCGTGGCGTTCGCGGCTCGGCGCCGATTGGCCGGCGCGATCTTGGGTTCGGCGATCGGCTTCGCCCTTGGCGGCGTGCTGTTCGGCTTCGTCGGGAGCGCGCTGACGGCGGCGATCGTCGCGATCGTCTACGGCGCGGCGATCACGATGATGGACGTCCTGGGACGCACGCTCCTGCAGCGCACCACGTCGGACGAGGTGCTGACGCGCGTGTTCGGCGCCGTCGAAGCGCTGTGGCTGCTCGGCTATGCGGTCGGGGCCGCGATCGCTCCGCCGCTGGATGCGGTCGTCGGTTTGCGCCTCGCATTCGTTCTGGCCGGCAGCGCGATGGCTGTTGCCGGCACGGTGGCGTTCGCGGGTCTGCGCCGCATCGACGACGCCGCGGTCGTGCCGGAGCGTCAGCTCACGTTGCTCGCCGGCATCCCGATGTTCGCACCGCTGCCGCGCGTGGACCTCGAGCGGATCGCTCGTCAGTTGGATCTGATCGCAACGCCTGCGGGCACCGAGGTGATCCGTCAAGGAGACGTCGGTGACCGCTTCTACGTCGTGGAGGCGGGCGAGTTCGAGATCCTGCGCGACGGCGAGCGCATCGATGTGACGGGTGAGGGCGGCTACTTCGGCGAGATCGCGCTCCTGCACGACGTGCCGCGCACGGCCACCGTGCGCGCGATCACCGACGGCACGGTGTGGGCCCTGGATCAGGAGGAGTTCCTCGCGACGGTCACGGGGCTCCCGCAGGCGGAGAGCGCCGCCCACGCGATCTCCGCAGAGCGACTCCGCACGCACGCGGTCGAGGGGGGGCTCGAGGGGTAGCCTCGGCCCATGTCGTTGCCGCTCGAGGACTATGCGCTGATCGGGGACACGCACACGGCGGCGCTGGTCAGCCGGGGTGGGTCGATCGACTGGCTCTGTCTGCCCCGGTTCGACTCGGGCGCGTGCTTCGCGTCGCTGGTCGGCGATGAGTCGCACGGGCGCTGGCTGCTGTCGCCGACGGATCGCTTCAAGACGCGGCGACGGTACCGCCCGGAAACCCTCGTTCTGGACTCGGAGCACGCGGTGGACTCCGGCGCCGTTCGAGTCACCGACTTCATGACGCCGCGGCGCGCTCAGGCTCGCGTCGTGCGGGTCGTCGAGGGTCTCCGCGGCTCCGTCGCCATGCGCAGCGACCTCAACCTGCGCTTCGACTACGGTTTGGCCGTCCCATGGCTGCGACCGGGACGGCGCCTCGTCACCGCCGTCGCGGGTCCGGACGCGGTCGACCTGCGCACGGATGCGCCGATCGACGTCACCACCGGGTCGGTCACGTCCGAGTTCGTCGTCCGGGCGGGGGAGCGCGTCACGTTCGTGTTGACGTGGCACCGTTCGCACGAGCCCGCTCCCCCCGCGATCGACCCCTGGGCGGCGCTGCGCAGCACCATGCGATTCTGGACGGAGTGGGCCGCGAGGTGCGAGTACCGCGGGGAGTGGCGCGACGCGGTGGTGCGCTCCCTCATCACGTTGAAAGCCCTCACCTACCGGCCGACCGGGGGGATCGTGGCGGCGCCGACCACCTCGCTGCCGGAAGGCATCGGCGGCGCGCGCAACTGGGACTACCGGTTCTGCTGGCTGCGCGACGCCACCTTTACGCTCTACAGCCTGCTGATGGCCGGCTACGACGACGAGGCAGAGGCGTGGCGCGAGTGGCTCCTGCGGGCCGTGGCCGGCGACCCGCGCGACCTCCGGATCATGTACGGCATCGGGGGCGAACGGCGCTTCCCCGAGTTGGAACTGGATTGGCTCCCGGGCTACGAGGGGTCGCTGCCGGTCCGGGTCGGCAACGATGCCTCACGGCAGTTCCAGCTCGACGTGTACGGCGAGGTGCTGGACCTGCTGCACCAGGCTTCTCGGGAAGGGCTTCCGCACGAGGCGGCCGCCTGGGACATGGAGCTGCGGATGTTGGATGTCTTGGAGTCCGCGTGGCGCGAGCCCGACGAGGGGATCTGGGAGGTCCGCGGTGGCCGCCAGCACTTCGTGCACTCGAAGGTGATGGCCTGGGTGGGGGTGGATCGCGCGATCCGCGATGTGGAGCTGTGGGGATTCGAGGGCCCCCTCGATCGATGGCGCGCGCTGCGCGACGAGATCCACGCCGAGGTTTGCCGCGACGGATTCGACGAGGGCCTGAACGCGTTCACGCAGTCCTATGGGTCCACGTCGCTCGACGCGGCGGTGCTGATGATGCCGCTGGTCGGATTCCTGCCGGTCACCGACGCCCGGGTCGCAGGAACGATCGATGCGATCCAGGCCCGCCTGATGAGCGACGGGTTCGTGCGCCGCTACGACACCGGCACGCACATCGACGGGTTGCCGGGCGCCGAGGGCGCGTTCATCCCGTGCTCCTGCTGGCTGGCGGATTGTCTGGCGCTGCAGGGTCGCGATGCCGAGGCGCGCGAGCTGTTCGAACGGGTGTTGAGCGTGCGCACCGACTGCGGGCTGCTGTCCGAGGAGTACGACACGGTCCGGAACCGATTGGTCGGCAACTTCCCGCAGGCCTTCTCCCACGTGTCGTTGATCGGTACGGCTCGCAACCTGTCGCGCAGGGAAGTCGGGCCGGCCGAGCGACGCCGACGTCCGGCGCGCCTCGGACAGGCGCTGCGTGGGCGCAAGGTGCCCGGCGGGGGATCGCGGTGAGCCTCGACGACGTGCGCGCCCACCTCGCCCGAGCGGCGATCCTGCTGGACTTCGACGGCACGCTCGCCCCGATCGTGCCCGAGCCCGAGGATGCGCGTCCCTGGCCCGGTGTCGTCGAGATGCTCGCCGACCTGAGCGAGCGCGCGGCGCTGGTCGCGGTCATCAGCGGCAGGCCCGAAGCGTTCATCCGCGGCGTGCTGGACGTGCACAAGCTGGAGGTGATCGGGCTGTACGGGCTGGAGGGTGCGCCTGTGCTCGAGGCCGCGATCAAGGCCGACGTGCATGCGCTGGCTGCGACCGAGGAGGGGGCCAGGGTCGAGGACAAGGGCGTGAGCCTGTCGGTCCACGTTCGCGGCACGCCCGACCCCGACGCCGCGGCGGCCAGACTGCGCGGACCCGTCGCCGCCCTCGCCGACCGGTACGGGCTCGCTGCGTTCGAAGGCAAGCGCGTGATCGAGCTGGCGCCGCCGGGCGCTCGCAAGGGGGGCGTGGTGCGGCAGCTCATCGTGCGGGTGGAGCCGGCGGCGGCGGTCTACGCGGGCGACGACCTCGAGGATCGGGAGGCCTACGCTGCGCTCGACGACGTCACCGGTCCGACCTGCCGCATCGCCGTGCTCGGCGCGGAGACGCCCGAGGAGCTACGCGGTGCCGCCGACGTCCTGGTGGAAGGCCCGCCCGGTCTCCTCGAGGTCTTGCGCACGCTGTGACGCCTCGGATCCCATCGCGGCGACCACGTCGAGATCGCGCAGCTGCGCGGTGAGCCATCGGACGGGGTTGCGCGTCAGGACCGCACGGGTGAGACCGCGGGCCCGGCGGACCCGCTCGTCCTCGGGCATCTCGAGCGCCTCGGCGATCGCGCTTGCGGTCTCGGCGACGTCGAACGGGTTCACCGCGATCGCGTGACGACCCAGCCGTGCGAACGCACCGGCGTTGCGCGACAGCACCAGCGCCCCGTGCCGCTTGTTGACGAGGGGCCCCTCCATGGCCACCAGGTTCATGCCGTCGAAGATCGGGTTCACCAGCAGCGCGTCGTACATTCCGTAGGCGGCGACCGCCTGCGCGTAGTTCTCGTCGGTGCGCATCTCCACGGGCTCCCACCCATCGCCGCCGAACTTCGCGTTGATCATGTCCGCGGCCTCGCGGCACCGTTCGGCGTACTGCTGGTACTCGGGGATCTCCGAGCGGGAGCGCGGCAGCAGCGCCAGGAAACGCACGCGGCCGTGCCAGTCGGGTCGATCGTGCAGGAACGACTCGAATGCCTGGAAGCCGCGCAGCACGTTCTTCGACAGCTCGAGCCGATCCACGCGCACGAGGAGCTTCGCGTCGCCGCGCCAGGCGGCGATCTCGCGGCGGATCGCCTTGACCTCGGGGCTGCGCGCCGCCGCGCGAAGCGGGCCGGGGTCGAGCGAGACGGGATACGTGCGAACCACGACGGTGCGGTTGCCCACCTTCACGCGACGGCGACGCACGTCGACGTGCACGTCCGGCAGCGAGTCGCGCGCGCTGAGCAGGAAGTTCTCCGCCCACTGCTCGGCCTGGAATCCCAGGACGTCCGCGCCGAGCATGCCCCGCAGCAGGTCCTCGCGGAAGGGGCCCGGCAGGACCCGCATGTAGGCGGGGGCGGCGAACGGGGTGTGGGTGAAGTGCGCGATGCGGGCGTTCGGACGCAGCTCGCGAAGGAAACGCGGCACCATCGACAGCTGGTAGTCCTGCACGAGGTAGACGGGCTCGCGGTCGCGATGCTGGTCGAGCGCCTGTGCGAACAGCCGGTTGACCTCGCGGTAGTCGTCCCAGATCTGCCTCGTTTCCGCGTCCCAGGCCGGCAGGTACGACAGGTCGAACAGGTAGTGGTGCAGCTGCCAGAGCACGCGGTTGGACACACCGTTGTAGTACCCGTGATAGCGCTCATGCGGGATGTCGACGAACGCGGCTCGGCCGGCCGGCTCGACGTCGATCGGACGCCCGGAGGCCGCCACCTCGTGATCGCCTTCGGTCATCGCCGCCGCGAGCCACGTGGCGTCGGATTCGAACAGGACACCGGCGAGGGCGGTGACGAGCCCACCGGACCCGCGCTCACCGACGAGTGCCCCTTCCTCGTTGCGCTGGAAGGAGACAGGACCGCGGTTGGATGCGACGACGAGGGGTGACTCGAGCGCCGCCGGTATCCGTGACGACATCGTCGTTTCGATCCTACTCGAAGGCGGCCTCCGCTTCAGTCGGCGGTCATCGCGTACGCGTTGCCGTCGCGCGCGATCGAGCCGGCGACCGGTAGGTGGGACCCGGCGAGCGTCATCCCTCCGTCGGCGGCGCGCGCGAGGAGAGAACGCCGCGTTTCCTCGTTCGCTCGCGGGTCCATGTCCGCGGCGCTCACCCACTGCGGGTGCGAGACGTTCAGCTGCGACACGATGGAATCACCCGCCCACAGTAGCGCGTCGTTGACCACCACCGCGAGGTGTCCCGGCGTGTGCCCGGGCGCTTCGATGGCGTGCACGCCGGCGACCACGGGCGCGTCTTGCTCGATCACGTCGAGCAGGTCGGCCTCCAGCAGCGCGTGCATCGCGAGCAGCGCCGGCCGGCCCGCGTCGTCGGGCAGTGCCTCGGCCTCGTCGGACGCCCAGTAGTCGGCCTCGCGGCGATGGATCAGGTGGCGCGCATCCGGGAACGTCGGATCGTGTCGCGGTGTCAGCAGGCCTCCGACGTGGTCGGCGTGACCGTGCGTGATGACGACACAGCGGATGTCCCAGGGGCGCACGTTCAGCTGGTCGAGCTCGTCGTGCAGATGCCCGGCGTCCAGGTCGTCCCGGAAGATGCCGAGCCCGGCGTCCACCAGCACCGGACCGTCCGTCGCCTCGACGAGCAGCGCCGCGAACCGTCCCAGCAGCTTGCCGTGCTCGTCCAGATGCGGTCGCACGAACGGTCCATGAACCGCGTCGTCATAGCCGCGGAACACGAACCGTGGCGACACGGCGCGCCACCCGTCGATCAGGACATGGCAGCGGATCCCGCCGGCGTCGAGGATCTGGTCGTCGAACATGAGGCTCCAGATGCTAGAGGGGCGGCCGCACGGCCGCCCCTCGACACCGTGAAGGCTTGCGACCTACGGCAGTAGCATGAACACGAAGTTGTACGCCGTGCCAGCGTTGTTGCGCGCCGACAGCTTCATCGAGCCGCGCGCGTTGCGGTAGTCCAACGTGCCGCCGGTGATCGCGAGCGTGGCGTCGCGCCCGTCGAAGAAGGCCCCCTCCACCATGATCGCGCCGTGTCCGGCGATGAAGGTCAGCCAGCTGCACTCCCACGAGCCCACGCGGACCGATACCCGGATGCAGCTTCCCTGGTCGTGGCCGATCTTCCTGGTGTTCGTGGCGTCGTAGATCGGGTTGTACCAGGTGAGCAGGTCACCGGCGGAGTCTCCGGTCGCGCCCGTGTCGATGTACTTGTCGTTGATGGCCCGCTCAACCACGTGCAGCCTCGTGGGCTCCGTGACGGCTCTCGTACCGGCGAACGAGATCGTGAGCGCGGTCGCGATCACCACCAGCACCATCATCCCGATGAACAATGGCTTGCGCATGGGTCCTCCCCCCTGCGGGTGTGTTGCCACCCGCGTCACGCCGACGCTACTCCTGTCGGCGGCCGCGCGCTCACGGCCCGGGTTGACACCGGCGGCCCTTGCCCCCCAAACTGTGATGACCATGTCGAATACGGCTGTGTCCGGACGCAGCGTCCTCGTACTTATCGCCTAGGCGCGGGAGGCCCGTAGGGCCAGAGAACCCCGCGCCAGATGCCCTCCGCCCAGCGGGGGGCTTTTTGTATCCCGCAACCGGCACCACGGGCCTCGACCAGCCGTCACTGGCGGGGACCACGACAGAGAGGAGACACCCGATGCGCTACGAGTTCGAGCGAGACGGCAGCGTCGTTGCCAGCGTGCTGTGGGAAGGCCCCGGCCAGGTGAGCGTGAAGGCCGTCGACAACAGCACCCGCGCAACGGTGGATCGGTACCTGTCCTCCGAGGTGGTCTACCTTGGGGGTGGGTTCGACGTCGGCGACGACGAGGTGGCCGACGTGCTGCAGATGCGCCGCAGGGACTGGACCCCCTGGGAGTTCGAGCGCGCCTGCCGCAACCTGGCGCATCGGCTGCAGGCGCAGGTCCGACGCGTGGAGACCGGTCCCGTCGAACAGCGTGAGGTGGTCGCAGGATGAAGGTCAAGGGCTCGGACGCCGTTCTGAAGGCCCTCGAACAGGTCGGTGTCGAGGTCATCTTCGGGATCCCCGGCGGCGCCAGCATGCCGATCTACGATCCGCTCGTCGATCGCTCGCCGATCCGCCACGTCCTGTGCCGTCACGAGCAGGGAGCCGGCCATGCGGCCGAGGGCTACGCCTGGGCCACGGGCAAGGTGGGCGTGTGCATGGCCACGAGCGGCCCGGGCGCGACGAACCTCGTGACGCCGATCGCCGACGCCAAGATGGACTCGGTGCCGATCGTGGCGATCACGGGCCAGGTGCCGACGCCGGTGGTCGGCAACGACGCCTTCCAGGAGGCGGACATCACGGGCATCACGATGCCGATCACGAAACACAACTTCCTGGTGAAGGACCCCGCGGACATCGTCGAGACGGTGCGCGAGGCGTTCCATATCGCGAGCACGGGCCGCCCGGGCCCGGTCTTGATCGACCTGCCGAAGGACGTGTTGAACGCCGAGGTCACCTACAGCTGGCCCGAGCGCATCAACCTGCCCGGCTACCGGCCCACGACCAAGGGCAACAACCGTCAGGTCGCCGAGGCCGTGAAGCTGATCCTGGCGGCCAAGAAGCCCGTGCTGTACGTCGGCGGCGGCGTCATCAAGGCCGACGCCTCTGCCGAACTGCTCGAACTGGCCACCACCGGGCACCTGCCCGTGGTGACGACGCTGATGGCCCGCGGCGCGTTCCCGGACTCGCACGAGCTGTGTCTGGGCATGCCCGGCATGCATGGCAACTACACGGCCGTCACGGCGATGCAGCAGGCGGATCTGCTGGTGGCGCTTGGCGCGCGTTTCGACGACCGGGTCACGGGCAAGCTGGACGGGTTCGCGCCGCACGCGAAGATCGTGCACGTCGACGTGGACCCCGCCGAGATCGGCAAGAACCGAGCCGTGGACGTGCCGATCGTCGGAGACTGCCGCGACGTGATCGCCAAGCTGGTCGCGGAGCTCACCACGCGTCAGGCCGATCGCGGGGCACCCGACCGCACCGCATGGCTCGCCCAGTTGCAGGAGTGGCAGGCCAAGTACCCGCTGCGCTACGGCCAGGACGGCGACCGGCTGAAGCCGCAGTACTGCGTCGAGCGGCTGCGGTCCTTCGCCGACGACGAGACGATCCTGGTCTCGGGCGTCGGACAGCATCAGATGTACGCCGCGCAGTACTGGCGCTTCGAGAAGCCGAGGCACTGGATCAACTCCGGCGGTCTCGGAACGATGGGGTTCGCCGTCCCCGCCGCGATGGGCGCGAAGGTCGGGCAGCCCAACAAGCGGGTCGTCGCGATCGACGGCGACGGCTGCTTCCAGATGACCGCGCAGGAGCTGGCGACGAGCAATACCGAGCAGATCCCGTTCGTCACGGCGATCTTGAACAACGGCTACCTCGGCATGGTCCGCCAATGGCAGGAGCTGTTCTTCGAGGAGCGCTATTCGGGCGTGTACCTGGATCCCGACGTGCCCGATTACGTGAAGCTCGCCGAGGCATACGGGGCCGTCGGATTGCGGGTCGACAGCCCCGAGGAGGTCGATGCGACGATCGAAAAGGCGTACGCGGTCGAGGATCGCAGCGTGGTCATCGATTTCCGGGTCGACCCGCGCGAGGGTGTGTTCCCGATGGTGCCGTCCGGCGCCACGAACGACGACATCATCCTCGGACCGGAGTTCGCACCGCACGAGGTCCCGGGGGAGGCACCGATCGTATGAACGACGCCCTGCACACCATCTCCGTGCTGGTCGAAGACCGGCCGGGCGTGCTAACCCGCATCGCGGGGCTCTTCGCGGCGCGCGGGTTCAACATCGACTCGCTCGCCGTGGGCGCCACGGAGAACCCGGGCATCTCGCGCATGACGATCGTGGTCAACGTCGAGGACAAGCCGCTGGAACAGGTCACGAAGCAGCTCAACAAGCTGATCAACGTGATCAAGATCCTGGAGCACGATCCCGGCAGCGCCGTCGAGCGCGAGCTGATGCTGGTCAAGGTGCGCTCCGAGGGCGACAACCGGGCCCGAATCATGGAGGTCGCCGACGTATTCCGGGTCAACGTGGTGGATGTGACGCACACCACGCTCACCCTGGAGGCCGCCGGCAAGCCCGAGAAGCTCGAGGCGCTGCTGTCGCTGCTGGGCGACTTCGGCGTCGTCGAGCTGTCGCGCACCGGCCGCATCGCTCTCGGCCGGGGCGACCGAGGTATCAAGGATCGTCCGCTCAAGGTCGCCCGCGACGCCTGAGCCCGAGCACCCGCCACCACCACGAGGAAGGAACCCACGCAGATGGCCACGATCTACTACGAACAGGACACCGACCCCGGCGTATTGAGCGACCAGAAGATCGCGGTGCTTGGGTTTGGCTCGCAGGGTCACGCCCACGCCCAGAACCTGCAGGACAGTGGGTACGACGTGCGGGTCGGGCTACGCGCGGGGTCGGCCAGCCGTGCCAAGGCCGAGGAGGCGGGGCTCCGGGTGCTCGACACGGCGGCGGCGGTGGCAGAGGCCGACGTGATCATGTGCTTGCTGCCCGACACCTCGCACGGGAAGGTCTACGCGGCCGACATCGCGCCGAACCTGAAGGACGGCGACATGTTGATGTTCGCCCACGGGTTCTCGGTGCACTTCGGCACGGTGACGCCGCCGGCCGGCGTCGACGTCACGATGATCGCGCCCAAGGGCCCGGGCCATCTCGTGCGGCGCACCTATGAACAGGGGATCGGCACGCCGGGCCTCGTGGCGGTGCATCAGGACGCCACTGGCAAGGCCAGGCAGCGGGCGCTCGCTTACGGCAACGGCATCGGCTGCGCTCGCGCCGGCGTGATCGAGACCACCTTCAAGGAGGAGACCGAGACCGATCTGTTCGGCGAGCAGACCGTGCTGTGCGGCGGCATTTCCGAGCTGATCCGCAATGGGTTCGAAACGCTGGTCGACGCCGGCTACCAGCCCGAGATCGCCTACTTCGAATGCCTGCACGAGCTGAAGCTGATCATCGACCTGATCTACGAGGGGGGGCTGAGTTGGATGCGTTACAGCGTGTCCGACACCGCCGAGTGGGGCGACTATCAAAGCGGTCCCCGGGTGGTCGACGAGCACGCACGTGCGCAGATGCAGCAGGTGCTCGCCGAGATCCAGGACGGCACGTTCGCCAAGCGGTGGATCGCCGAGGCGGACGCCGGGTTCCCGGAGTTCCTGCGACTTCGCCAGCAGGCGCAGACGTCCCAGCTCGAGCAGGTGGGACGGCAGCTGCGCCAGATGATGCCCTGGCTGGAGTCTGAGCAGAAAGTGCCGAGCTGATGAGCGAGAACGCGGACCCTGACGTAGTACGGATCTTCGACACGACCTTGCGCGATGGGGAGCAAGCTCCCGGCATCGCGCTGACCCGTCCCGAGAAGGTCGAGATCGCCGAGCAGCTCGCCCGGCTCAACGTCGACATCCTGGAGGCGGGCTTCCCGATCTCGTCGCAGGGGGAGTTCGAAGCCGTGCGCGAGATCGCGGATGCCGTGAAGGGTCCCGTGATCGCCGCGCTCGCGCGCACCGCCACCGGTGACATCGAACGCGCTGCCGAGGCGCTGAAGGGCGCGGATCGCTGGCGGATCCACACCTTCATCTCGACCTCCGACGTGCAGCGCGAGTCGATGCTGAAGATGAGTCATCAGCAGGTCCTGCAGGCGATCGAGGACAACGTAACGCTGGCCAAGGGCTACACCGACGACGTGGAGTTCAGCGCGCAGGACGCGACCCGCACCGAGTTGGACTTTCTGCTCGAGTGCTACCGGTGGGCGGTGCGCTGCGGCGCCACCACGATCAACGTGCCCGACACGGTCGGCTACGCGACGCCGAGCGAATTCGGCGAGCTGATCCGCATCGTGCGCCAAGAGCTGCCCGACGGCGTCATCATCTCGACCCACTGCCACAACGACCTGGGGCTCGCGGTCGCCAATGCCCTCGCCGGTATCGAGAACGGCGCGCGGCAGATCGAGGTCGCGGTCAACGGGATCGGTGAGCGCGCCGGCAACTGCTCCCTCGAGGAGATCGCAATGATCGTGCGCACCCGCCGCGAGCACCTCGGCGTGCAGCACGGCCTCAACATCAAGGAGATCACCCGAACATCCCGCCTCGTGGCCATGACGACGGGCTACAGCGTGCAGCGGAACAAGGCCGTCGTCGGCGCGAGCGCGTTCGCGCACGAGAGCGGGATCCACCAACACGGGGTGCTGGCCAACCGCGCCACCTACGAGATCATGGACCCGGTCGAGATCGGCCTCGAGGGCAACCAGCTGGTGCTGGGCAAGCACAGTGGCCGTCACGCGTTCGTCGATGCGCTCGACAAGCTCGGCATCACGCTGGACGACGGGGCCATGAACCGTGCGTTCTCGCGGTTCAAGGACCTGGCCGATCGCAAGGTGCAGCTGACCGATCAGGATCTGTCGGCGATCGTCGCCGAGGAGTTGGGCGCCACCGACGAGGACGTCCTGGTGATGGAGTCGTTGCAGATGGGCGGCGGCACGCACCTGCAGCCGAGAGCCACGGTCCGCCTGCGCAAGGGCGAGGAGGTGATCGAGGACTCCGCGATGGGTGACGGGCTGATCGACGCCGTGATGGGCGCGATCCAGCGTGCCGCCGGCATCGAGGGTCGCCTCGTGAGCTTCCACGTGTCGGGGGTCACCGAGGGCACCGACGCCCTCGGTGACGTCGTCGTGCAGCTCGACGTGGACGGTCGGCGCGTGACCGGCCGGGGCGTGGCCACCGACGTCGTTGAGGCGAGCGCCCGCGCCTACCTCGCCGCCGTCAATCGCGCGTTGCAGGTGCAGGCCAAGGACGAGGCGCAGACCAACGAGGTCACGCCGTGACGGGAACGAGCCACACGATCGGCGTGATCCCGGGCGACGGCACCGGACCGGAGGTCGTGGCGGAGGGGCTGAAGGTGCTCAACGCCGTGCGCGACGCCGAGGTCGTGTTGATCGCCTTCGACCTCGGCGCCGACCGGTACCTGCGCACCGGCGAGGTGCTGCCCGACGAGGAGCTGATGCGCCTTGCCGGCTGCGACGCGATCTTCCTCGGCGCGGTGGGCGACCCGCGGGTCAGGCCCGGCATCCTCGAGCGCGACCTGCTGCTCAAGATCCGCTTCCAACTCGATCAGTGGGTGAACCTCCGACCGGTGGTTCGCTACCCCGGCGTGCAGACCCTCGTGCCGAGCCACGGCGAGGACGACGTCAACTTCGTAGTGGTTCGCGAGAACTCCGAAGGGCTCTACACCGGAGCCGGTGGATTCCACCGGAAGGGCACCCCGCTCGAAGTCGCCGTCCAGGAGTCGATCAACACCCGCCACGGCGTGGAGCGGATCGTTCGGTACGCGTTCGAGCTGGCAGCCTCACCCGAGCGCCGAGGCCGGCTCACGCTCGTGCACAAGACCAACGTCTTGACCTTCGCCGGCGACCTTTACCAGCGCACGGTCGACGAGGTTGCGTCCGAGTTCCCCAGTGTCGAGGCCGATTACGTGCACGTGGATGCGGCGTGCATCTACTTCCTCGACTCGCCGTCTCGCTTCGATGTGATCGTCACCGACAACATGTTCGGCGACATCATTACGGACCTCGGCGCGATGATCCAAGGGGGCATGGGCATCGCCGCGGGCGGCAACATCAAACCCGACGGCGTGTCGATGTTCGAGCCGATCGGGGGTACGGCGCCAAGTGAGACCGGCAAAGGCACGATCAACCCACTCGCGGCGATCGGCGCGATGGAGATGCTGCTGCGCCAGGTCGGCGAGCACCAGGCCGCGGCGAAGGTCGACCGCGGGATCCGGGCGGCGACCTCGCAGATGAAGAGCATGCGTGCCGGTGAGATGGGCTTCACCACCTCGCAGGTCGGCGACCTGGTGGTGGAGGGCGCGATCGCATGAGCGACGTCGCCGGGGTAACCGTCGAGCTGTACGACACGACGCTGCGCGACGGCGCGCAGCAGGCCGACCTGTCCTACACGGTCGAGGATCGCCTGCGGATCTTGCACAAGCTCGATCAGATCGGCTTCCCGTACATCGAGGGCGGCTGGCCGGGGGCGAACCCGCGGGATACCGAGTTCTTCCAGTTGGCCACGAAGGAGTCGCTTCGGCATGCGCAGCTCACGGCGTTCGGCATGACCCGCCGTGCCGGCGAACGCGCGGAGGACGCGCAGGCGTTGCGCGACCTCCTCGATGCCGGCACCGAGGTCGTCTGCCTGGTGGGCAAAGCGTGGGACCTGCACGTCACCGAGGCGTTGCGGACCGATCTCGCCGAGGGCGTCGCGATGGTGCGCGACTCGGTGGCGTTCCTGCGTGCGCAGGGCCGCCGCGTGTTCTTCGACGCCGAGCATTTCTTCGACGGGTATCGCAGCGACCCCGCGTTCGCCATGGAGGTGCTCGCCGCGGCCGAGGAAGCCGGTGCCGAGCGCCTCGTGCTGTGCGACACGAACGGCGGGATGCTGCCGTTCGACATCGCCGCGGTCGTGCAGGCGGTCAAGCAGCAGGCCGCGGCGCCGCTCGGGATCCACGTGCATAACGACGCGGGCTGCGCGGTCGCTAACTCGCTCGTGGCGGTGGACGCCGGTGTACTGCAGGTGCAGGGCACCGTCAACGGCTACGGCGAGCGCACCGGCAACGCCGACATCGTGCCGATCGCCGCCGACCTCGTGCTGAAGATGGGTGTCGTCGACGCGCTGCCCTCGGGCGCTCTCGAGCATCTGACGGAGCTCGCGCACTACGTCGCCGAGATCGCCAACCTGTCGCCCGAGGCGCGTCAGCCGTACGCGGGGCGGTACGCGTTCACGCACAAGGCGGGGCTGCACACGAGCGGCGTCGCACGGGTTTCGCGGGCCTACGAGCATGTGGAGCCCGGGTTGGTCGGCAACCGGCGCGGCGTGGTCGCCTCGGACTACAGCGGCGGGGCGTCGATCCGGATGAAGGCCGCAGAGTTCGGGATCGACGTCGACGACGCGGCGATCCCCGTGGCGGTGCAGGAGCTCAAGGTGCGTGAAGCGGCGGGGTACACGTTCGACATCGCCGAGGCGTCGCTGGACCTGCTGCTGCGCCGAGCCGGGGGGTGGACCCAGCCGTACTTCGACGTTGAGAGCTACCGGGTGCACGTGGAGGAGCGCACGGGCGATGCGCCCCTGGCCGAAGCGACCGTGAAGGTCGTGACCGAGGGAACCCGGCATATCGAAAGCGCCGAGGGCCAGGGCCCGGTCGGCGCGCTGGACAACGCGTTGCGAAAGGCCCTGTCCAACGACTACCCGCAGCTCGACGACATGGTGCTCGAGGACTTTCGCGTTCGGGTCCTCGATCGCAGCGTCGGCACCGGCGCGGTGGTCCGCGTGTTGATCGACCTATCCAACGGCGAGCGGGAATGGACCACCGTCGGCGTCAGCGAAAACATCATCGAGGCCTCGTGGGAGGCACTGGTCGACGGCTACACGTTCGGGCTGCTCCACCCGCGGGAGCGCGTGGAGGACTGAGCCGGTGCCCGTGACGATCCGCGATGCCACGGCCGCGGATGTCGAAGCGTTCGTCGCGATGAAGATCGAGGCCTGGCGGTGGGCCTACGCCGGCATGCTGCCGGCCCAACACCTGGCGGCGATGTCGGTAGCCGAGCAGGCAGACGGATGGCGTCGGGGCATCGCCGATCCGGAGGCGGGCCGGGGTGTGATCGTCGCGCTCGACGAGGTCTCGATCGTCGGGATGGCGTCCTTTCTGCCTTCTTGCGATCCCGACGCCGACGCCCACACGGGCGAGCTGGGCGCGCTGTACGTGCTTCCCTCGTATGTCGGGACGGGTCTTGGGCGCAGGTTGTTCGAGACGTCCATCGAGCGTCTTCGCGAGGCGGGATTCGCGCGTGCGACGCTGTGGGTCTTGGAGGCCAACGACCGTGGCCGCGCCTTCTACGAGCGGATGGGGTGGCGCGCGGACGGCGCGCGAGACGATCACGCGGTTGAGTGCGCGGACCGCCCGATGGTGCGCTACGCCTCGGATCTCTAGGGAGCGGGATCGCGCGCGTTCGCTGCGAGCACGTGCACGATCCGGTCCTCCAGGTCCTTCGCCGCATACTCGTTCATGCCGCTGGTGAGCAGCGAGAACTCGATCCAGGTGTCCGCGGCATCGCTCCACACCCAACCGGAGAGTGCGGATGCGTTGTCGAGGGTGCCTGTCTTCGCCCGGACGCGCACACCTGCGAGGCGACCTTTCAGCGTGCCCTGGCCGCCATCGGGCAACGACATGCGCAACGTGCCCGCCCACGGTTGCCGATCGGCCACCCACAGCATGCGAACGATGCCGGCGGCCGTCTGCCGGTTGGCGTACGAAAGACCCGAGGAGTCGTGGCAGGTGGCAGCGACCCCGTGTGCGGCCTCGTACCCACAGATCGCGGCGGCCGCGTTGGCGATCGAGCCGGGATCGCCGGCGTCAAATGCCAGCGCCTTGCCCAGCACCTCCGCCGAGAAGTTGACCGAGCGCATGTCCATGTGTCGCACGAGGGTTCGCAGCGGTTGCGACGTGATCGTCGCGACCACGGAGAGTCCGGGGGGAGCCGTGCCCGCCCCCGGCTTGCCCTCGACCCTCACCCCGAGTTCTCGCAACCGCCGAGTGAGGTAGGCGGCGGCACGGCGCTCCGGATCGCTGATGTGAGTGCCGCTCGCGTCGACGTTGCCTCGGAAGGTCAGGGCGGTCGGCAACGCGATGTAGTCCCTGGGGAAATAGGACTTCCATCCGGGCGCGAACCAGTCTCGCTGGAACGGGCCTGTGACCCCGATCACCCTCCCGTCGATCCGGTGGATCCCGGCGTCCAGGATGCGCTGGGCCAAACGGGCCAGTCGCGGCTCTGACACCTCGGGATCGCCCTGCCCGCGAAGCCAGAGGTTGTCCGCGATCGTGCCGTCCACGTCCACGTCCAGGGCCATCGCACGGGTCTGGAAGGTCCGACCCGGGCCGAGCCGGTCGAACAGGGCCATCGACAGCAGGAGCTTCTCGTTCGAGGCCGGGGGGCGTTCGACGGCTGTGCCGTGTCGATACCAGACGCCTCCGTCGTCGCCGACCATCACCGATATAGGGTGCCCTGCAACGATCATGTCGATACGACGGATCCATCGTGGGGTCAGGGCCTGGGCGCTCGGCGCGGCGGCAGTGACCAGGATGAGCGGCACGATCGCCGACGCGAGCACCCGACGGAGCCATCTCATGGCGGGCACGATACCCGCGCGGATCCAACTTCGCGGCGATCTGGCACACGTCATCTATCGGTCAAAAGGCGGGTTCTGCCTTGAGGGGGTTCCCGAACTAGTTCTTCTTCGCTACTCTTTCCCGCCTACGGGTTGGTCTGCCGATTGAATCGCGTTCAGGGGAGGCGAGTGTGGGCAACGGGGTGCTGCGAAGGGCGCGGACAGCGGGGATCGGGATCGCGATCCTGACCGCCGCCGTCGCCACAGCGCCCGCGTTCGCCGCGACGCGTTCGACCTCCGCTTTTCCCCTCAACCCGGATCTGAAGCTGCAACGCGTCCGGGTCTCGTCGGGACCGGAGGAGATCCGGATCCTGACGGTGACGCCGGGATCGGCCGCCGCACCCGACATCGCGCCCGCGACCCAGCAATACCCCATGTGGGCCCCCACGAGCACGATGTCCTCGCGCGCCGGCGCGATCGCCGGAGTCAACGGCGACTTCGGGACGGGCAAGGGCCAACCGTCGCACACGCTCATGATCGACGGGGAGCTGTGGACCACAGGGCAAAGCGGCGGGAACGCGGTCGCGTGGTCGAGCAATGGAAAGCAGGCCTACCTGGGGCATCCGGTGTTGAAGATCCGAGTCGACGACGGCGCGGGGGCGGGCCTGTTCAACATCGTCGACTGGAACGTGGGAACCCCGACCGGCACGAACATCGGCGCCTTCACGTCCCGCGGCGGCACGGTCACGAAGCCTCCTGGCAAAGCGAGCCCGGCGAACACGGACCCGCGTTGGTGCGCGGCTCGGCTCGAGCCGGTGAAGGCGATCGGATGGAGCGGCCCCGCCCGTGTGTCGCTCGTGCGGACCTACACCGTCGCGACCCAGCCC
>DATECH010000109.1:0-3245 GCA_035287005.1 Actinomycetota bacterium
TGGCTGGGAGCGATCCGGGTGCGACGATTGACAGCTTCTGCCCGGTGTTGCCCGAGCACCGGCGCGGCGTGCGTCCGGCGCTGGTCCGACACCTCGAGACGGAGGCCCGCACGATCGCGGTCGGTGCGCCGGCACTGTTGCTGAACTTCTCGGCGACGGAAGGCGCGGCCCCCGACGCCGAGGCGGCGGGGTTCGACCTGGTCCGCACGTTCTGGCACATGCACCGACCGGTGGATCCGTCCTTCCGATCGATCGATCCCCCGGTGGGAGTCACCATCCGCCCCTACGTGGCCGCCGAGGACGACCGGCTGAGCTGGGCTTTGATCCAGGACGCGTTCGCAGGGCATTTCGGGATCGACCCGATGTCGTTCGAGGACTATCGGCACGACGTGATCGACAGCGACATGTGGGATCCCTCGCTCGCGTCCATCGCGGAACTCGACGGCACACCGGTCGGCATCGTCACCTGCTTCCTGCTCGGCGACGTGGGCTGGGTGGGGGATCTCGGCGTGGTGGCGTCGGGGCGAAACCTGGGGATTGGGCGCGCGCTGCTCGAGCGCGCGTTCGAGGGTCTGACGACACGGGGTGCCTCTCACCTGCAGCTGAACGTCGATAGCGGGAACGAAACGGGCGCCACGCGGCTGTATGAGGCCGCAGGCATGACGGTCCGTCGCTCGTTCCACTGCTACGAGAAGCGTCTGACGCCGGGGTAAGCTCCGCCCGATGAAGCTCGTCACCGCGGTCGTCAAGCCCCACCGGATCGAAGAGGTCAAGGAGGGCCTGCGCGAGATCGGGATCAGCGGACTGACCACGACCGACGTCGAGGGGTTCGGCCGCCAGCGCGGGCACACCGAGGTCTACCGCGGCGCGGAGTACCAGGTCGACTTCGTGCCGAAGGTGCGGGTCGAGGTCGTGGTCGACGACGACGACGTCGACGGGGTCGTGGACGCGATCGTGAAGGCTGCCCGCACCGGCAAGATCGGCGACGGCAAGCTGTGGGTAACCGAGGTCGATCGGGTCGTGCGGATCCGCACGGGCGAGATGGGCCCGGACGCCCTGTAGGGCGATGGGCGACGCGGGGGAGCTGCGGCGGCGCTTCGACGCGCTCGAGCGCGCCCATCCCGCTGGCGCGCAGGGTCGTGCCGCGGCCGGAGAGCGCGCCGACGCGTTGGACGCGTGGTTCGTCGAAGCGCTGGGCAACGCCGCGAGACCATCCGCGGTCGCCCTGGTCGCCCTGGGTGGCTACGGGCGGCGGATGCAGCTGCCGCATTCGGATATCGACATCCTGCTGGTCCACGACGGGCTCGATGGCGAGGCGCTGGCCGCCCTCGGCGAGCGGCTGTGGTATCCGCTGTGGGATCGGGGGTGGGCGTTCACGCCGTTGGTCCGCACCCCGATCGAGTGCCTCCAGGCGGCGAGGCATCGGGTCGATAGCTGCACGGCGTTGCTCGACGGTCGCGTGCTCGCAGGTGCCGACGACCTGTGGTCCCGGGCGCTCGACCCCGTGCGTTCATGGGTGCGCGAGGATCCGCCCGCCTTCGCCGCCCGACTCGGCGAGGAACGCGAGCGCAGGCGCGCGCGTTTCGGCTCCTGCGCCTACGACCTGTCCCCCGACCTGAAGGAGGGGGTCGGCGGGCTGCGCGACATCGCGTCCCTCGGGTGGCTCGCGATCGCCCTCGGGGGTTCCCTGCTCGATGCGGGTCTCCTGCGCCATGCGGAGTCGGAAGGGATCGATGCTGCGGAGGAGTTCTTCGTGCGTGCGCGCAGCGCCGTGCATCTGGAACTGGGCAAGCGCGGGGACCGACTGACGGTCGATCTGCAGCCGGAGGTCGCCGAGGCGATGGGGTTCGACGACGCGCCGACCTTGTCGGCGATCGACGCGTTGATGCGTACCGCGTTCGTGCACGGGCGCTCCGTGACGGCGGTCGTGGCCGCGGTTACGGAGCGGTTGGCACAGCACGCCGGCCCGTCGGGTTCGGCCGTCGTCCTCGACGACGCGGCGGCGGTGGTGGAGGCCCTCGCGTCGACCGCCGAGGCGAACGCGACGGCCGCACCCGAGTTGATCGACGCGATCCAGCTGGCGCCGATCCCCGATCCGGTCGCGTGGGATCCGCGGATCCGCGACGCGTTCCTGCGGATCCTGCGGTCGGGGTCGTGGGGTATCCGAGCGCTCGATGTCTTGGACCGCCTGGAACGGCTGGAGCGGTTCGTTCCCGCGTGGGCGGACGTCCGGTGCCGGCCGCAGCGCGATCCGTACCACCGGTTCACGGTCGACGCGCATCTGACCCAGGCCCTGGAGACGATGGCCGACCTGCTGGCCGATCCGACCGCCGACCAGATGGCCGCGGACCTGATCGGCTCGATCGAGCACCGGGACGCGGTGCTGCTCGGGGCGCTGTTGCACGACATCGGCAAGGTCGGGCGAGGCGACCACGTGCCGATCGGTGCGGCGATCGCGCGCACGCAGCTCGACGCCATGTGCTTGGATGCCGCGACGGCGGACCTCGCCGCCTTCATGGTGAGCGAGCACCTTCTGCTCCCGGACACCGCCACCCGCCGCGATCTGACCGACGAGAATCTCGTGATGGACGTCGCGGCGCGGATCGGCACGGCAGAGCGGCTGGCTGCCCTGTACTTGCTGGCCGTCGCCGATGCCGCCGCGACCGGGCCCGCAGCGTGGACGCTGTGGCGGCAGGCGCTGGTCCACGAGTTGGTGGCCAAGGTCCACCACGTGCTCGATCGGGGAGCGATGGGCGAGGAGTTGGCGGCGCGACTCGCCTCACGCACCGAAGACGTCCGCCGGCTCCTCGCGGAGGCGCCGGAGGCGGACGTGGACCGGTTCGTGCTGCGGATGCCGCGCGGATACTTCCTCACCATCGAGCCGCGGCGGGCGGCTCGGCACTTCCGCACGATCGCGCCGGTGCTCGGCGCTCGGGAGGTTCGAACCGCTGCTGTGCGCGGCACCCGGGCCGACACGTACGAACTCCTCGTGGTGACCCCGGACCGGCCGGCGCTGCTGTCGTCGGTGGCCGGCGCCCTGGCGATCGGTGGCATCTCGATCCTGTCGGCGCAGGTGTTCACGACGGACGACCATGTGGCCGTCGACCTGTTCGAGGTCGAGGGGGCGTTCGAGCCGGAGATCGGCGAGCGCCGCTGGCGCGAGTTCCGGTCGACCCTCCGCCGCGCGATCGAAGGTTCGATCTCGCTCGATCACATGGTCGAGGACAAGCGCGCGAACTACCCGG
>DATECH010000110.1:0-13152 GCA_035287005.1 Actinomycetota bacterium
CCCGGGACCATCGTCGTCGCATGCGACGACGATGGTCCCGGGATCCCGTTCACGGACCGAGAGCTCGACACGGGTGCGAGCGTGCCGTGCGGCGTTATCGACGAGGTTGCGCACCACGCGCTCGAGCTGGACCCGATCCCCGCGCACTCGACCCGCGATCACATGGCTCGTGTCGATCTCGAGCGGCGTGACTGCGCGCAGCCGCGCGGCCTCTGCCAGGAGGAGGTCATCGACGTCCACATCAACCGTGAGCGCCGGGACGCCCTCATCGATCTGCGCGAGCAGCAGCAGGTCGTCGACGAGATCCTGCAGACGCGTGACCTCGTGCAGGACCGTATCGGAGAATCCGGTCACCGACATCACGTTCGGGTGCGTCCGCGCGACCTCGGCATGCTGGCGGATCGAGGCCACCGGCGATCGCAGCTCGTGCGACGCGTCCGACACGAATCTGCGCTGTCGCTCGTGCCCAACCTCCAAACGCTCGAGCATGCCGTTCATCGTCGTCGCCAACCGGGCGATCTCGTCCTCACCAGAGGGAGCCGGCACGCGGCGTGAAAGCTCGCTCGTCGATATCTGCTCGACCTCGAGCCGGATGGCCTCGACCGGTCGCAACGCGCGGCCGACGATCCACCACGTCACGGCACCGACGATCGCGAGGATCGCCGGCCCGCCCACGGCGAGCGCCACTCCAACCGCACGCCGGGCCTCCGCGACGTCGTCGATACTGCGCCCTACGACGATCACGTCGCCGTTGTCGGCTGCAACCGACATCACGACGAAGGAGCCGGGTGCGAACGGAACCGTATCCACCCGGACCGGACGATCATGTTCGGGCATCGCGAGCTGCGCGAGCCCGACGACGTTCGCGCTCGCGCCGACGACCACACCCGCGCGCAGCACCTGCACATACTCCTCCGTCGAGTCCGTCACCTCGACCACGCTTGCGGATGCGGCAGCAGGCCCTTTGGCGAGCGCCTCTGCGCGGAGGGCAGCCTCGTCCGCGACCTGCGCCACGAGCGAGCGCTCGACGAACGCACGCATCGCAAGAGACCCAACAACGAGGGCAAAGCCGACCACCACGACGGCGGCGACAGTCGTGCGGAGGCGAACTCCGCCAGGATGTTCAGCCACCGTCCACTGCCAAACGATAGCCCGCGCCACGCACCGTCTGGATCGAGTCGCGCCCGAACGGACGATCCAGTTTGTTGCGCAGGTGTCGCACGTAGACCTCCACGATGTTGAGGCCGCCGTCGAACGCCTCGTCCCACACGTGATCGATGATCTCGGACTTCGACACCACCTCGCCCGCGCGGCGCAATAGGAATTCCAGCAGTGCCGTCTCGCGGGCGGTCAGTGAGACCTCGGTCTTACCGCGCCAGGCGCGCCGAGAGCCGGGGTCGAACCTGAGATCGCCGGCCGACAACTCCACGGGGCGTTCGCCTGCACCTCGACGGATCAACGCTCGCAGGCGCGCCACCAACGCGACGTACGAGAAGGGTTTCGTCACGAAATCGTCGGCGCCAGTGTCGAGGCCCTCCGCTTCGTCGAACTCACCGTCCTTCGCCGTCAGCATCACGATCGGCGTCCAGTTGCCCTCGTCGCGAAGGGTCGCGCAGACACGGTACCCATTCATGCCGGGCAGCAATATGTCGAGCACGATCGCGTCGTACGGGCGCTCGCGCGCCATCCACAGGCCATCGATGCCGGTGCGCGCGACATCGGTGGCGAACCCTTCGGCCTCCAAGCCAGTGCGCAAACCTTCGGCCAGACCCACTTCGTCTTCGATCACGAGCACACGCATGTCACACCCATCTTCCCCCGATTGCCTGAACCCGCGCTGAAAGGGGATCACCTGTAGTTCAGCGAGGGCTCAGGGATCGCCGCGCAGGCTCACAGGGTCCACGACACAAGGAGGCGGACATGAGGAAGGCGCTGATCGCGCTTAGCATGACGGTCGCGGTGGTCGCCGGGGTGGCGACTGCGAACGCGCAGCGAAACGCTCCAACCCAAGCAGGTGGAGTCGACCCCGCGAACTTCACCACGCCGGTGTCCAACCCCTACTACCCGCTGGTGGTGGGGCGGATCGCGACATTTCGCGGCGGCGAGAACGGAGCTCGTCTCCTCGAGCGCGTCACCACAACGCATCGCACGAAGATCATCCAGGGCGTCACGACCACCGTGGTGCTCGATGTCGTGTGGAGGAACGGGAGGATCCATGAGAAGACCCACGACTGGTATGCCAACGACAACGTCGGGAACGTCTGGTACTTCGGTGAACGGACGGCCGTCTACGACGCGCAGGGCGGCATCGTCAGCACGGCCGGATCGTGGAAGTCGGGCGTCGACGGCGCGGTCGCCGGGTTGATCATGCCCGCGGACCCCGAGCCGACCGATGCTTACCGGCAGGAGCTCTACGTCGGTGAGGCCGAGGACCAAGCGTGGACCGTGACGCGTGGTGGATCGGTCACCGTACCGTACGGCACGGTCGATCATGTCGTGCGTTCCTTCGAGTGGACGCGCCTGGAGCCGCAGGTCATGGGCATGAAGCTGTATGCACCGGGGCTTGGCATCGTGTGGGAAGGCTCGTTCGCGGGCGGGAACGAACAGCTCCGGCTGGTGACGGTCAGCGGCTAGCCGCCGCCTGTTCTTTCCAGGATGCGGCGAAGGGTCGGCAGTACTGCCGATCCTTCTCGCGTCCCGCGGCCTCCTTCGACCGGATGATGTCGGCGAGTGACGCCACGTCCACCGCGACACCAAGGATCACGAGATGGATCGCGTCGCGGGCGATATGCGTATTCGCTATGCACTGTGTTCGGCAAGTCGCGCCCGGATCCCGGGGGCGTCGAGACCCAGGTCTACGTCGATCTCGGCAGGAGTGCCGTAGGTGTGGATGAATGCGCGGGCGACACCGACGAACGCGAGACGGGCGGCGCTGCCTCGGAAGGTCTCCGTCAGCACCGACGCGCTCGTGCCTTGGTAGAAGGGCTCGATCGCGACCACATCGGGTGATGGGCCGGCGATCGCGCGCAGACCCTCATGATCGAACGGCTCCAGGCTCGTCGAGTAGGCGACCGTCACGTCGAGCCCGGCACATGCCGCGAGCGTACGATCCAACATCGGGCCGAACGCCAGCACCGTCGCACCGCGGCCCCGGCGGGCCACCTCGATCCGGCCCGGTTCGACGTCGAGTGCCTCGTCGTTCGACGCGACGCTGGTGCGGAGGTAGGTCGGTCGCCCGTTGTCGTATGTCGCACGCAACAGTTGCTCGACCTCACCGGCGTGCCCCGGGATCAGCACCTGCATGCGGGGGATCGCAAGCATCAGTGTCGCATCGGCCGGCGAGTGGTGCGTCGCTCCCTCAGCTGCGTAGTCGTAGGAGCCACCCGCCCCGACGAACGTGCCGCCCAGTGCCTGATAGCCGAAGTCCAGCTTCAACTGCTCGTAGGGGCGTTCGGCCATGAACGGGGACAGCGAGTGCGCGATCGGATGGAACCCCTCCATCGCGAAACCGGCGGCAACCCCGACCATCGCCTGTTCCATGATGCCGATGTTGATCACACGCGTCGGATGCCGCCGCAACGCTGCGTCGAAGTACTGCGTGCTGATGTCTGCGAGGATCAGCGCCACCCGCTCGTCGCGTTCGACGAGATCCGCGGCCGAGCGGCAGAACGATGCGCGCATATCGCTCATCACCACTCCCCCTCGGGGACGTCGGCGATCACGGCGCTCGGTCGCTCTTGATGCCGTGCACGCAAGGCCGCCTCCAGCGCGTCGTGGTCGTGGCCGTCGACCACTCGCACATCCCAGCCGAAGCCGCCGAGACGCGCTTCCCACGGCGACATGTCGGGCGAGGAGCTGTGATTGTCGACCACCACGAGGGTGAAGTTGTCCAACCCCTGTTGGGGAGCCAGCAGTATCGCCTCCCAGTTGGCACCCTCGTTCAGCTCCGCATCCCCGCACAGAACGAACACGCGTGGCCCGCGCACCCCCTTCGCGCGCAGCGCAAGCGCCACACCGGCGGCCATCGGCAGGCCATGCCCGAGCGAGCCGGTCGACGCCTCGATCCCCGGCACCTGGGTTCGATCTGGATGCGAACCCAGGCGACCGCCGTGGTCCATGAAGGTGTCCAGCCAGGACGCGGGGAAGAACCCTTTCGTGGCCAAGATCGCATAGAGCGCGACGGGACCGTGGCCCTTGCTCAGGATGAATCGATCGCGATCAGGCGCGTCGGGCGCGGTTGGATCGACATGCAGGATCCGGTCATAGAGCACCCACAGCACATCCAGCGTGGAGGTCGAACTCTCCTCGTGCTTCTCATCGCCCGTGGCACGGTCCATCAGGGCTCGGACGTCGGCGAGTCGCGCGGCGGACTCCATGGAACGGCACGCTACAGGTTGACGTGCCGAAGTCGGCGACCAGCTGAGGTCGGAGCGATCAGTAGGTGTAGATCGCGGCGACGTTCGCCCCGTGCTGGGTGATCTTCTCGATCTGAGCCCAGGGGAACAGCACGCGCACGGCTTCCTCGCCCTGAGTGGAGAGGGCCTCGACGCCGTACTGGGTCATCTTGATCGTGACGGACTGGTCGAACGTCTCGACGCGCCCGCCGAGGAACGTGATCTCGGTCTCCATTCGGTCCCTCCCGGACACCCTGAGGTACCGAGTATGCCCCGGATCGATGCGAGCCGCCTACGGGCAAAGGTCCCGATCCTCGCCGGGAGCTCGGCTACCGTTGGAGCCTATGGACGAGCGCTACGATCTCGGCCGCCAGCGGTTCCTCGAGGTCCATGACGAGAAGGCGCTGCGGGCGGTGGAGGGCCTCGGCGAGCTCGGGCGGCACATCGTGTCGTTCGTCTACGGCGACCTGTACACCCAACCCGCCCTGACCGACCGCGATCGGGAGCTCGGCGCCGTCGTGGCGCTGACGGCCCTGGGCCGATCCTCCCAGTTGCCGCAGCATCTGCGAGCTGCGTTGCACGCCGGACTGACCGAGGACGAGCTGCGCGAATCGATCATGCTCACCGCATCGATCGCCGGGTTTCCACCGGCGATGAACGCGATGTCGACGCTGCGCAACGTGCTCGCCGAGCGCACGCGCGACGGCGGCGGTGAGGGAGCATGACGCGCCTGCATCGCGAAGACGGAGGTGTGATCGGCAAGCTGCTCGGGTTGGCGCTGGTCATCGTGCTGATCCTGAGCGGGATCATGTACGTCTACGGCAAGCGACAACAGCCACTGACGATCGCGGACGTGCACCTCGGCACGACTGCGGGCGCCGGGGATGAGGACGTCGTGATAGTGACGCCGGACGGACAGGTCTACCTGGCCACGTTGGTCCGTAACGACGGCACCCTCCCGGTGACGCTCCAGGGTCTCGCGGAGGGTGCATCGCCTCCCGATCAGGCACTCCGGGCGATCAGCGTTGGGCTCGGCGACGGCAAGACGGCGCGCCCGGATGCGGCCGCCGCATTCACACCCGTCGGGTTGGATCCGGGCAGCTCGGTCGGGGTCTTCGTGGTCTTCGCCGTGAATCCGGAACTCGCCTGCGACCGGTTCGACGACAGGCGGAGCGATCGGCTCGCGTTCCCGCCGATCCCGCTGCGGTTCACGTCGTACGGCGTTGAGGGAACCCAGTCGATCGAGCTCGGCAAGGACGCACCCAGGGTGCAGGGCCTCACCCGCGCGCAGTGCGAGCACGCGGTCTCGCCGTAGACGTCGCACCGCCGGCGAGACGCTCCACCACCAAGCGGGCCAGCCTATCGGGGACCCGGACTATGCTGCTGGCATGACGCTTCTACGCATCGGTGCGCTACCTGGGGACCTCGTCGCCCCAGTGATGGTGGTGGCGTTCGACGGGTGGGTCGACGCCGCGGGCGCCTCCAGCGCCGCTGCCGAGCACCTGGCCGACGGCGGCGAGCTGGTCGTGACCTTCGATGACGATGCGCTGTTCGACTACCGGTCCCGACGGCCGACGCTCGACATCATCGACGGCACGCTGCACCGGCTCCAATGGCCAGCCCTGCAGATCCATCACCGTTCGATCGGGGGGCGTGACCTGCTGATCCTGCACGGTCCCGAGCCGGATTTCCGATGGAAGGAGCTCGGTGACGCGGTCGGGGAGTTCTGCCTGCGCGCCGGCGTCGTCGAATGGATCAGTCTGGGAGCGATCCCCGCGGCCGTGCCCCACACTCGCCCGGTGCCGGTGTTGGCAAGCGCCTCGCGCGACGGCTTGCTCCACGAATCGGAAACGAAGGGACCGCCCGGTCTGCTTCGCGTGCCCAGCGCCGCTCTCTCGGCGATCGAGTTCCCGCTGACGCAGACGGGAGTGCCCGCGGTCGGGTTCTACGCGCAGGTGCCGCACTACATCGGCGGGCCCTACGCGGCGGCCAGCGTCTCGCTGCTGCGGCATCTTTCGCGTCACCTCGGTGTCGAGCTGCCCATCGAGGAACTGGAGGAGGAGGCCGACGCGCAGCGCCGGCGCCTGGACGCCGCCGTCGAGGGCGACGACGACGTTCGCGAGATCCTCCAACGCCTCGAGCAGAACGACGCGGAGGAGATCCCCTCGGGCGACGAGCTGGCGGCCGAGATCGAGCGGTTCCTACGCGGCCAGACCGATCCGGGCTAGGCGTCCGGGCGCCCGGGTAGCACGTCGGGCCGCACGTCCGCGGCGGTTCGTTCGCGTTTGGTCGACACGAGGCGTTCGTACTCCACCACGGCATGCCACGGCACCACGAGTCGGCGTTGCGTCACCGTGCCGGCGTCCGCGTCGACCCGGTCGTCGAGCAGGACCGTGATCGCCCATGCGGTCGCTTCGAACCGCTCGGAGCCGACCGTGAGCTCCTCTCCCGTCGTGGTGCCGTCGTCGATCACGACGCGCACCCGTCCCGTCGGCTCGTCGGTCACGATCTCCTTGGGCGGGAATAGCCACGACACCCGATGCACTCGGTGCCACGGGATCACCCGCCGATCCAGCGCGACGCCCTGCTCGGACTGCTCGAAGTCCGCGAGCGGATGCTCCACGACCTCTCGTGCGCCCCCAGGTGTCGACATGGTGATCGCGACGAGCCCCTGCGGGGTCGAGGCGTGCGATGCGTCTGCCATAGACAAGTCCTCCCGCGCGTGAGCCTATGCCGTTCAGACCGGCCGCCGCTACCGACCTTCGGCTCGTCCAGGTGCCCTCCCGGTAGCATGCCGGGATGTCTGCAGACCCCGGCGAACGCACGACGATCCACCGGCATCCCGAGCGCGCCGACCAAGACCCGGCGACGGTGCCCCGCATCCTCGACGAGGCGCTCACCTGCACGGTCGCCTGGGTCGACGCGGAGGGCAGGCCGCGCGCCCTGCCGACGATCCACGCGCGGATCGACGACACGCTGTACCTGCACGGCTCTCGCGCCGCCCGCGCATGGAAGGCGATCGCCGGCGGCGCGGAGATCTGCATCGTCGCCATGCTGATCGACGAGCTCGTGCTCGCGCGAACATCACCCCACCATTCGATGAACTACCGCAGCGCCGTCGTCTACGGCCACGCTCGGGAGGTCACGGATCCCGAGGAGTTGTACGCGGCGGCGCGGGCCATCACGCACCACGTGCTACCCGGGCGGGAGCGGGATGCAGCCGAGCCGCGCGACAAGGATTGGCGAGAGACGCTGATCGTGGGGATGCCGATCACCGAGGCCAGCGCGAAGGTGCGCGCCGGCCCGCCCAAGGACGACACATCCGACCTCGATCTGGACGTCTGGGCGGGCACCCTGCCGCTGCGCACGGTCGTCGGCGATCCGATACCGTCACCCGACCTACGCGAGGGCATCGCGGCCCCCGACTACCTGGATGGATACCGACGCCCATGACGACCGAAGCGCTCACGCCGCGCACTCGAGTCCGACGCCTGCCCGAACTCGGGGTGTACGAGCGAGATCAGATCAAGGCGATCCTCGACGAGGCGCTGTACTGCCACTTGGCATGGGTCGCTGCGGACGGCGATCCCCGCGTGATCCCGACGATCCACACGCGCATCGACGACACGCTGTACGTGCACGGGTCGAACGCGTCGACCACGCTTCGCGGGATCAGAGGCGGCGTACCGATCGCCATCGCCGTCACGATCGTGGACGGGATCCGCTTCGCGCGATCGATGTTCGAACACTCGATGAACTACCGCACGGTCATCGTCTACGGCACGACCCAGGAGGTCACCGATCCGACGGAGCTGGCGCGTGTGTTCGACGCGATCACCGATCAGGTCGCGCCCGGGCGTTCCGCCGACGCCCGCCGGCCCACCGACGAGGAGCTTCGCCAGACCACCTTCGTCAAGGTGTCGCTGGACGAGTGCAGCGCGAAGGTGAGCGAGGGGTTCCCCGAGGAGCCCGACGACGACCTTGCACTCGACGTGTGGGCGGGCATCCTGCCGCTTCGCACGACGCCAGGCGTTCCGCAAGACGATCCGCTCCTGAAGCCCGGCACTCCGCAACCGCCCTACGTGACCAACTGGCGGCGCCCCGGCGCTACGCCAGCTTGACCACGCGTGGCTGCGAGCCGTTGCGGGTGTGACAGCGCCACGCCCCGTCGACCCGCCGGAACACCGCCGTCACCCGATGCGGCATCTGCTTGGTCGTGCCCACGCCATCGTCCCACGTCGCGGTCCCGCTCGCGTTGATCCACGCGACGTCACCTTCGACGCGCACACGACGTTCCTCGTAATCGACCGTGAACACCCCGGACAGTCCGGCAGCCCACGAGGCGAACGCCCGAAGCTCCGCCGGACCGACCGCGTGCTCGGCTTCCGCAGAGCGCCACAGGGTCAGATCGGCGTCTTCAACGAACCCCGCCACGACCGCCTCGACGTCCCCGCGAACGAACGCATCGTCCAGCGCGTCGAAGGCCGCCAGGACCGCCGTCTCATCCGCCATGTGGTCAGTATCCGACACGCTCACGCGTCCTGTGCTATATATGTTCGGTCGCTATATCGAGCCGATATATCGAACGAACACACGAGAAGGACGACGGATGATCGAACTCGCCATCTTGGGTCTGTTGAAGGAACACCCCATGCACGGCTATCAGCTCAATCGCGAGCTGTCCGAGCAGCTCGGGGGTCTGTGGCGGGTCTCGTACGGCTCGCTCTACCCGTCGCTGCGGCGCCTCGAGCGCTCCGGTGCGATCAGCAGTGAGCCGGGGGGCGGAAGCGGTGCCCGGCGAAAGACCGTGTACGCGATCACCGACGAGGGCGAGCGGCTCTTCCTGGAGTTGCTCCAGGAGCCACCGCACGAGGGACAGACCGAGGACACGCGGTTCCGTGTGCGGATGGCGTTCTTCCGCTACCTGCCGCCCGAAACGCGCGTGCGCGTGCTCGAACGCCGGCGCCAGGGGCTGCAGGAGCGCCTGGCCGAGGTCAAGGCGCACCTGCGCGACCCGGCCGTCACCGACAACTACCAGCGTGCACTGATGGAGCACGCCCGAGCGGCTACCGAGGCAGACATCGCGTGGCTGACGGACCTGATCCAGATCGAGCGACGCACGTATGAGATCACTGCCCCCGTGGGCGAGCAGCGTCGCGCATCGGCGACCCTGCGGAGGAAGGAGCGCACAAGATGAGTGAAGTCCGCATCGCGATCATCGGGGTGGGCAACTGCGCCTCATCCCTGGTGCAGGGGTTGGAGTACTACAAGGATGCGGATCCCAACGACTCCGTACCCGGCCTCATGCACGTGGAGCTCGGCGGTTACCACATCCGCGACGTGAAGATCGTTGCCGCGTTCGACGTCGACGCCAAGAAGGTCGGCAAGGACGTGGCCGAGGCCATCTTCACGGAGCCCAACAACACGATCCGGTTCTCCGACGTGCCGCCCACGGGGATCACGGTCCGCAAGGGCCGCACCCTCGACGGACTCGGAACCTACTATCGCGAGATGGTGACGGAGTCCGACGAGCCCGAGGCCGACGTCGTGGCGGTGCTGCGCGACACGGGCGCCGACGTGCTCATCTCGTATCTGCCGGTGGGCTCCCAGCAGGCCGACACGTACTACGCGCAATGCGCGATCGACGCGGGCGTGGGTTTCGTCAACGCGCTGCCCGTATTCATCGCGAGCGATCCGGTCTGGGCCAAGAAGTTCGCCGACGCCGGCGTGCCGATCATCGGTGACGACATCAAGTCCCAGGTGGGTGCGACCATCACGCACCGCGTGCTCGCCAAGCTCTTCGAGGACCGCGGCGTGGAGCTCGACCGCACCTACCAACTGAACTTCGGCGGCAACATGGACTTCATGAACATGCTCGAGCGCGAGCGGCTGACATCCAAGAAGATCTCCAAGACGCAGTCGGTGCAGTCCCAGCTCGATCAGCCGCTGGCCAAGGAGAACATCCACATCGGTCCGTCGGACCACGTCCCGTGGCTCGAGGACCGCAAGTGGGCGATGATCCGGCTCGAGGGCCGCAACTTCGGGGACGTGCCCCTGACGATCGAGATGAAACTCGAGGTCTGGGACTCACCCAACTCCGCGGGCGTGATCATAGACGCGCTGCGCTGCGCCAAGCTCGCGAAGGACCGCGGCATCGGCGGCCCGATCATCGGCCCGTCCGCCTACTTCATGAAGTCACCACCGGTGCAGTTCACCGACGATGAAGCGCGACAGATGGTGGAGGAGTTCGCCGCCGACGAGACGCCGCTGGAGGTCGTGGACCGAGCGCCGAGCGCCGACGTCAGCGCCTGACCTCGGCGACAGTCGCAGGCGCCGGGGCGGAACCCCGCACCCCGTAAGCTGCCGCCATGAGCGCGCCTTCCCCGTCAGGCAGCCTCGCGCGCGGACGTGCGGCGTTGCGCTCGGGCGATTTTCGGCGCCTGCTGTGGATCCGCCTGTCGGGACAGGGTGGCGACGGGATCTTCCAAGCGGCCCTGATCGCCGCTGCCGTCTTCAACATCGAGCAAACCAACACCGCGGAAGGTCTCCTGTGGGCCACCGTCGCGACGATCGCGCCGTTCACGCTGCTCGGGCCGTTCGTGGGAGTGTTCATCGACCGCTGGCCGCGGCGCCGGATCCTGTCGATCGCGCCGCTGCTCAAGATCGCGTTCGTCCCATTGATCCTGCTCGACCCGCTGCATATGCCCGAGCAGCTCCTCTTCTACTTCGGGGCGTTCGCCGTCTTGTCGATCAACCGGTTCCAGCTCGCCGCGGCGTCCGCCGTCGTGCCGCGCCTCGTACCGGCGGACGATCTCCTGATCGCCAACTCGATCGCGACCGTCGGCGGCACGCTGGCGCTCCTCGTCGGGGTGTTCGTGGGCGGCAAGATCGCGGACACGATCGGGCCGATCAGCGTCATCTTGATCGCGACGATGGCGTGGCTCGCGGCGTCGACGATCGCCGGCCGGATCCGGTCCGACCTGGCGCCGATGACCCTGCCCGGATCCCCGGAGCTGCTGCGTCACTCGATCAAACGCATCCTCGTTGAGACGGGGGACGGCGCGCGCGCGATGCTGCGAACCCCGCACGCGATCGGCCCCATCACGTCGATCACCGTCGATCAGATCGGCCAGGGCATCATGCTGACCCTCGCGCTCGTCGTGTTCCGCGAGCAGCTCGGCCAGGGCGTCGCCTCGTTCTCGAACGTGATCGGAGCAGGCGGTGTCGGGGTGCTGCTCGGGATCCTCACGGCGGGTCTCCTGGAGGACCGCCTGTCCAAGGACCGGATCGTCGCGGTGGGCTTCGCAGTCGGGGGCGCCGCATTGGTCGTGGCGGCCTTCTTCATCAGCGGACCGGTGATCCTGCTCGTCGCCGCCATCCTGGGCCTCACGTTCGCGTGGAAGAAGGTGTCGGTCGACACCTTGGTCCAGGAGTCGCTCCCCGACGGGTATCGAGGCCGTGTGTTCTCGGTCTATGACTTCTTCTACAACGCCGCGCGTTTGGTGGCCGCGGGCCTCGCGATCGTGATGTTTCCGAACCTCGGTGTCGAGGGCACCCTGATCGCGGTCGGTCTCGCCTTCCTGCTCTGGACGCCCGTCCTACCCTCCCTCCTGTCCCGACGTGCCCAGATAGATCTTGACCTGGACGTCGCGGGCATGCCGATCGCACTCAAGTGGGGCGCGGCCCGCGAGCCGGTCCTCGTGCTCGGCATCGGCGAGCTCGGCTATCGACTCCAGCTGGAGGACGGCAGCGAGATCGACGTCCGTCGCGCACAGCGAGCCCCCGGCTGGACGGTCGTGCGCGAGCGCGAAGGCTAGCGCCGCATCCTGCCGATACCTGGGACGTGCGCCGCTTCCTGATCCTGCTCGCCGCAGCTCTCTCGGTCGTCCCGCTCGCTCCGAGCCCGGTCGCCGCCTCGCCGCACGTGCCGGCGTGCGGCGCGAAGCGAACGGTTCTGGTTCCTCTCGGCGAGCGCGCGTATCACACCGCCTACTTCAGCTCCGTCGGAGCCGAGACCGGATACACCGACGAACGGATCCGGTGGTGGCAGGACCTCACACGCCGTCACCCCGCCGGCATCTACCTCTCGAACCACTGGGGGACCGAGCGCGGAAGCATCCACATCGCGTTCCCCGCGGACAAGGTGAAGATGTTCTGGCGCCACGGTTCGCTGCCGATGATCCGCCTGATGCCGTGGTCCAAGCGCTGGGAGACGGGCGCCGACCCCGTGTTCACGATGCAACGGATCGTCCGCGGCGACTTCGACGAACGGCTGCGCGGGTGGTTCGACGACGCTCGGAACCTCGGAATCCCGCTGATGCTCGAATTCGGGGTGGAGGTCAACGGCGAGTGGTTCCCGTGGAACGGGAAGTGGAACGGCGGCGGCACCACCGACGGCTACGGGTCGGATCGGTGGCCCGACGGTCCCGAGCGATTCCGGGACGCGTACCGCCACGTCATCACGCTGGCGCGCCAGCAACATGCGCGCAAGATCACGTGGAACTTCCACGTCGACGCCGACGGCTGGCCCAAGCGCTGGTGGAACCAGCCGAAGTGGTACTACCCGGGCGACGGCTTCATCGACTGGCTCTCGGTGTCCGACTACGGGGAACAGGTGCCGACCGGCAACCCCGCCCGCTGGAACCCGTTCATCGAGAAGCTCGGCGACCCCGGCGATCCGTCGAGCTCGTATCGGACCGTTCGCCGGCTCGCCCCCGACAAGCCCTTCGCCGTGATGGAGTTCGGCGTGACCGAGGAC
>DATECH010000111.1:0-5746 GCA_035287005.1 Actinomycetota bacterium
GCTCGAGCCGGTGCTGGTCTGCGAGGTGTCGTTCGACCGGTTCCAGTCGGGGCGGATCCGGCATGCGGCGACGTTCGTCCGGTGGCGCGACGATCGTGCGTCGACCTCGTGCACGTTCGATCAGGTCGGCGCCTCGCCGCCGTCGTGGGGCTGACGTCGAGCGCGTGAGGGGCTCACCCGTCGCGGCTCCCCCTCGGCCTTCGGGAAATGGGGGGGCCACGGCGCGTCGCCCAACCCGCCGGCCTCGTCGCGCGCGGCGAGCTCCAGCAGGCCGTCCAGGACGCCGGCGCGATCGTCGATGCCGGCGCCCGGATCGCCGAGGGTACGGATCCGGTCCGGCACCGTCCGAAGGGTGAACGCGGCGGGATCCACGGTGGCGACCTCGTCCCAGGCGAGCGGCGTCGATACACGGGCGTCGGGGACGGGGCGCACGCTGTACGCGCTCGCCACCGTCCGGTCGCGCGCGTTCTGGTTGTAGTCGAGGAAGACACCGTGACGCTCTTCCTTCCACCACGCGGTCGTGGCGAGGTCGGGCACGCGGCGCTCGACCTCCCGCGCGAGCGCCAGCGCTGCGCGCCGAACCTCGGTGAAGGACCATCGCGGCTCGATCCGCACGTTTACGTGGATGCCGCGCTTGCCGCTCGTCTTGGGGAACCCGACCAGGTCGTGATCGGCGAGGACGTCGCGTGCGCACAGCGCGACGTCGCGCACCCACGCGAACGGAGCCTCCGGCACGGGGTCCAGGTCGATCCGCAGCTCGTCGGGATGCTCGACATCGTCGGAGCGAACGGGCCACGGGTTCACCTCGAGGCAGCCGAGCGTCGCCATCCAGGCGAGGTGCGCGGCGTCGATCATCACCGGCGCCTGCGCGGTCCGGCCGCTCGGGAACGTGATCAGCGCCGTGCGTATCCATGCGGGCGCGCCCTTGGGGAGCCGCTTCTGATAGAAGCCGTCGTCCAGGAGTCCGTTCGGGAACCGGTGCAGGTACGACGGGCGATCGGCGCAGCCGTGGAGCGCACCCTCGGTCACCTCGATCCAGTACCGGACGAGGTCGAGCTTGGTGATCGGCCCGCCCGCGGCCTCGGGGAAGAAGACCTTGTCCGGATTCGTCACCCGAACCTCGAACCGGTCCACGTCGATCGTGATCGGTGCCATCGCCACGAGCGCACCGTATCGGATCCGACCGCGCCGGCTACGGCCCGGCGCGCTTCGGAGGCGATCGGCGGGCGTCGGTGAGTTCGCGGATCTCGGTGACGAGCGCCGTCGAGGCGAGCGCGACCCCCGTGCCCAACAGAACGCCCGCCGCGACGTCGGAGAACCAGTGCGCGTTCAGGTACACGCGCGACAGGGCCATCAGGAACGCCGCGAGCGCCGCCACGACCTCCCACTTCCGGCGTCGCGAGCCGGCGGGCATCGCGACGAGCACGAGCGCGACCGCGATGGACGCGCCCGCAACGGCGTGACCGGACGGGAACGAGTAGCCGTTCGTCACGACCAAGGGGGCCGGCGGACGGGCGCGCATGAACCACGCTTTCGCGCCGGTCAGGATCACCTCCGCCGCGATCCAGGTCAGAACCCATCCCGCGAACGCCCGCCAGCGGCGCCGAAACGCCAGGTACAGCGCGACACCGATCCGCAGCGGGATCGTGACGATGCCGCTGCCGAGCACGTTCAGGGCCTTCGCCAGCCACGTGAGGAATGCGTCGCGGTGTTCCTGCACGAGCCGGTACACGTCGCCGTCGAAGGTGCCGACCGGCGGCCAGGTGGTCGAGGTGCCGGGCTCGCCGGGGTGCTTCCCGACGGCCACGAAGATCAGCACCATGGCCGCGAGCAGACCCGATGCATACAGCAGGGTCCGGCGGTGGTTCCTGAGCGGATCCTGGGTCGCGTCGGTCACGGCGACGATGCTCTCAGACGTCCGGTCGCGACCGGCGCGGCCGTCACTCTGGGACACCGACGATGAGGTTGGCAATGCCGCCGACCACGAGTCCCAGTCCGAACCCGCCAAGGACATCCAACGGCGCATGCGCGCCGAGGTACACGCGCGCGAACACGACCAGACCGACGACCAGCCACGGCGCCATGCACCACGCGCCGCGCAGGTACGGCAACACGACCCACGCGAGACCGACCAGCAACACGACGTGACCCGAGACGAACGACAGCCCGATCGTCGGGGTGTCGCCGCGGACGATGGCGCCGGCGATCGTCGTGCCGGGGCGGGATCGCTCTACGAACTGCCAGACCACGCGCTCGACAAGGAGCTTGCCGATCGTCACGATGACCGCGGCCATCGCCAGGCGCCGGCGTCGCAGTACCAGCGCCACGACGGCCACGATCGGTCCTGCGGCGAGGACGCCGAGCAACTGCGCGCTGCGCATGAGTGGAGACAACGCCTCGGTCAGGCCGTTGATGGCCTCGAAGACACGCTGTTCGAGGACCCCGACCGTGCCGTCGCGCGCTATCAGGCCGCAGGCGATCAGGATGGCGAGCCCGACCCCCGCCGCGATGGCATCCTGACGCCGCCGCAGGATGCGACCGTCCGTCGGGTGCGTCACCGCCAGACCATATCCGCTTCGACACGCCGAAGCGGCCGGTCGGCAACCGTGGCGAAGCCGCAGCCCTCAGCAGATCCGCGGTAGCTGGTCGCCCGCGAGCATGATCAGCGGGCGTGTGGTGCCCAGGCCGCTGCGCGCCCGAACGGCGACGGGAGGGTCGCCGACCTCGCCCACCACTGTCGCCTGCGCGCCGAACCTGTGCGCGCGAGCGGCCGCGAGCACCGCGTCAGTATCCTCGGGGGCGACTACCGCCACCGCCACGCCCTCGTTCGCGACGTAGAGCGGGTCGAGGCCGAGCATCTCGCACGCTGCCTTGACCGCGGGCAGCACCGGCACGTCGCGCTCGACGACGGTCATCGAGACGCCGCTTGCCTGCGCCAGCTCGTTGAGGACGCTGGCGAGGCCCCCGCGCGTCGCGTCCCGCAGGCACCGGACGTCGCCGGCCGCGAGCATCGCGTGCACCAGCCCGGTGAGCGGCACCGTGTCGGATCGCACGTCGGCCTCGAAGTCGATCCCGGCGCGGCGGCTCATCACCGCGACGCCGTGCGAGCCGACCGGGCCGGTGACCAGGATCCGGTCACCCGGCCGGCAGCGTTCGGGGCCGACCTCGACGCCGTTCGGGATCACCCCGATCCCGCTCGTGGTCACGTACAGGCCGTCGGCAGCGCCTCGTTCTACGACCTTGGTGTCGCCGGTGACGAGCCGCACGTCCGCGCGCTCGCACGCCTCGGCCATCGACGCCATCACGCCGGCGAGGCGCTCCAGGGGCAGGCCCTCCTCCAGGATCAGCGCCGCGGACAGGGCGAGGGGTTCCGCGCCCATCATCGCCAGGTCGTTGACCGTGCCGTTGACGGCGAGCTCGCCGATGTTGGACCCGGGGAAGAACGCCGGCTGCACGACGAAGCCGTCGGTCGTGAACGCGAGGCGGGTGCCGTCGGGCAGCGGCACCACCGCTGCATCGCCCATCCTGCTGAGCTCGGGATCGCCGCCGAGCGTCGGCACGAAGAGGTCCCGGATCAGCGCCTGGGTGAGCGCCCCGCCGCTGCCGTGCCCGAGCAGAACGGTGTCGCCCGGCTCCAGCGGGACGGGACACCGCATCGCGAACGCGCGGACCTCACGTTCGATCGCCTCCTCGGACGCGGTGGGCGGGTCCGGGGTCACGCCGGCGACGCCTCCTTCGTACGGCCGGCAAGGAAGTATGCAGCGCAAGCGCCTTCGGCGGAGACCATGGGCGCTCCGAGGGGCGTCGCGGGCGTGCACTCGACGCCGAACGCCGGGCAGTTCGATGGCTTCGCGCGGCCGCGCAGCACCTCGCCGGCGATGCAGACCTCGGACTCGCTGGCGGGGATGCCGCCCGCCCAGGGGAAGAGCCGTTCGGCGTCATGGGCCGCGAAGGCCTCCCGAAGCTTCAGCCCACTGGCAGGGATCACCCCGATCCCGCGCCAGGCGCGGTCCGCCACCTCGAAGACCTGGTTCACGACCGCCAGCGCGGCCGGGTTCCCGTCGCGCTCCACGGCTCGGACGTACTGATTCTCGACCTCGGCGTGACCTTGTTCGAGCTGCGTCACGAGCATCTCGATCCCCTCGAGCAGGTCGATCGGCTCGAAGCCGGTCACGACCAGGGGCACGCCGAAGTCGTGGGCGATCGGCTCGTACTCGCGCCAGCCCTGGATCGCGCACACATGTCCCGGCGCGAGGAACCCCTGCACGCGGTTGCCCGGCGACATGAGGATCGCCATGATCGCCGGCGGCACCAGCACGTGGGCAACCAGCAGCGCGAAGTTCGTGACGCCGAGGCGCGAGGCCTGCAATACGGCCATCGCGTTGGCCGGCGCGGTGGTCTCGAAGCCCACCGCGAAGAACACGACGGTCCGCTCGGGGTTTCGACGTGCAACCTCGAGCGCGTCCAGCGGCGAGTAGACGACGCGCACGTCGCCGCCGGCCGCGCGCGCCATGAACAGGTCCTCGCTCGAGCCGGGCACGCGCAACATGTCGCCGAAGGAGCACAGGATCGCGCGCGGGTTCTTCGCGATCGCGATCGCCTCGTCGATCAGCGCGAGCGGCGTCACGCAGACCGGACAGCCGGGGCCGTGGACGAGCTCCACCGCACCGTCGAGCACCTGGTCGATGCCCTGACGGATCAGCGTGTGAGTCTGGCCGCCGCAGACCTCCATGATCGTCCACGGCCTCGTGGCGGTCGCGCGGATCCGTTCGACGAGCGCCATCGCGATTCGGTCGTCGCGGTATTCGTCGACGTACTTCACACGGCACCCCCGGGCAGGTGCTCGGGCCGCACGCCGTCGGGATCCTGCGGCAGGTCGATGTATTCGAGGTTGTCCATCTCTTCCAGCAGCGCGTAGGAGCGGGCGGCCTCCTGCTCGTTGACGGTGCTGATCGCGAAACCGACGTGGATCACGACCCAGCTGCCGAGGTCGACCTCGGGCGCGTACTCGAGGCAGGCCTTGCGCCGGATCCCGCCGAAGTCGATGGTGCCCATGCGGATGCCGTCCTCATCGAACGTGTCGATCACCTTGCCCGGAACCCCGAGACACATCTACGTTCGCCCCCTCGACGCGTTGGCGACCAGCACCTGACCGAGCGCGATCCCGCCGTCGCCGACGGGCACCTGCCTGGGAAGGAACACCCGCAGACCGGCCGCCGTCAACCCGGCCGCCACCGATGAGGTCACCAGGTCGTTGGCAAAGACGCCCCCGCCGAGCGCGATGCGATCGAGGCCGGCGTCGGCGGCCGCGGTCGTGGCTGCCTCGGTGACCAGCGCCGCGAGCCCCGCATGGAAGCGCGCGGCGGCGTCGCCCGGTTCGAAGGCGTCCAGGATCAGCGGCCGCGTGTCGAGCTCGAGCATGCCGTCGGGCAGCCTCGTGACGATCGGCGGTGTGGACGCCACGGCCGGCTCACGCACCGCCTCCTCGAGCAGCATCGCCGCCTGACCCTCGTAGCTCGCCGCCCGGCACACCCCCACGATCGCCGCCACGCCGTCGAAGAGCCTGCCTGCCGAGCTGGTGAGCACGGACGCGAGGCCGGTTTCGATCTGGCGCGTGACGACGTCAACGAGCGCCGGAGTCGCCGCGAGGCGGTCGACCGCCCGCCCGAGCACGCCTGCGTCATGCGCGTGGGCGAGGGCCATGCGGGTTGGGTCGCGCGTCGCCGCATCGCCGCCGGGCTGCACC
>DATECH010000112.1:0-23169 GCA_035287005.1 Actinomycetota bacterium
CCCCACGCCACCCCAGGCCGATCGGCAACCCGGCCCCGAGGGACGGGCCGGGCGATCGGCCGGCGCGATCCCGGTACGCGACCCATCGGACCTGTGAGGACGCCCGTTCGTTCCCTTGCATGACACTCCGAAGTGTCGACCCGCCGTACAACGCGCTTGAGCGGGTGCTCAGAGCCTCCGCCGTCGGCGAACGACCCACACGATCGCCCCACACACGAGCACGAGCACGGCAGCCGTGAGCATCGCACGGCCCCCCCCGGATATCGGGGAGGCGCCGGCACTCGCGGTGGCAACCGGGGTTCGTGTGCCCGGACGAGCGGACGTCGCCGGCGTGGAGCCGAGCCCGCGGAGCCGCAGGGTGGGCTTCCCGCCGCCGAACCCGTCACAGGCGTCGCCCTGTCGTACGACGATGCTCCACCGGATCCCTCCGACATCGGCGGTGCCGTCCTCCTCCTCGCCGACCAGGATCCGACCCGGCACCTGGATCTCCACGGTGTCTCCGTCGATCACCGGGGGGTTGAACGGCGTCGTGCTGTCCTCGGGCACCAGCCGGATCTGCACCGGATCGTCGGGGCCGCCCGACCACGAGACGGTCCTGTTCACGCCTGGATGGCCGTCGACCACCTGCCCCGGGATCCGTGGATCGCGAACGTACACGGTTATGTGCAGCGCGGCGGAACGGTCGCCGCCGCCTGGCGGGGGCTCCGCGAACCGCAGCCGCCAGAGGGCCACCGAACCCAACTCGGCGGCAACCGCGTCCACGCCGAGCAGGTCGGCAGCGCCGCTCGCGAACGCGCCCGAGCCGTCGCACGCGACGAGGTCCCCCCGTGGGTCGGTCGCAGCAACGAGCATCGGCAGCACGAGCAGCACAGACAAGGTCGCCGCGGTCCGCGTCACGATGTGGGGCAGGCGCGCTCTCGCAACCTCGGTACGTCCAGTCGTGCCGGCTGCGTGAAATCGAAGGCCCCGGCCAGCGGCGAGGCCTGCGCGTCGCGTGCGGTCATCGGCTCGAGCCCGTGCAGATCCTCGATGAACCGCAGGACGCTGGAGAACTCGTACACCGTCGAGTCGATCGAGCCGCCGTCGGGGTTGTCCCCGGCCTTCGTGTACGGGGAGACGATCAAGGCCGGCGTGCGCGGCCCGAGGCCCATGATGTCGTAGTGCGGCGGCGCCACGTGATCGTAGAATCCGCCGAAGTCGTCCCACACGATCACCACCGCGGTCGACGGCCATGCGTCCGAGGCGAAGATCGCGTTCAGGTACTCCACGGTCCAATTCTCCCCGATGCAGATGTTGACGCTGCTACCAGGATGCTCGTTGGGGTTGCCCTCGGGCGGGATCAGCCACGAGACGGCGGGCAGCTCGTCGTTCGCCAGATCGGTCAGGATCGTCTCGGGATCCTGCACCTTGCTCCACATCGGCCCGAAGCGCACGTGCTCGATCGCCTGCATCGCGTTCATCCACTTGTCCTCGAGGGCGTAGTACTTCCAGCTGATGCCCGCCTTCCGCAGCTGGTCGGGCAGCACGGGGATGTCGATGCAGGTGGGCGTGTCGACCCAGTACGCGGCGACCCGGAACAGGTTGCCGGGATCGTCCAGGAACCGGTCCTCGAGCTTCATGATCTTCTTTAGATCGGCCGGCGTCAGATCCTCGATCGGGAACCGTCGCGTGTGCTCGGTCGGATCGTCGCAGTAGTTGCCCTCGTGATCGGTCGTCGTCTTGTTGTCCACGATCCCGTAGGCCTGCGCCGCCACCGTGTACAGGTGTTCGGGGAACGTCGGCCCGTACATCGACGTGAAGAACTTGTCGGCCAAGACGAACCGGTCGGCCAGCGCCCAGTAGGCGGGCAGCGACTTGCGGTCGAACTGGGTGTAGCCGGTGAGGTCGTCGCCGTAGGTGACGCAGTTGTACCCGTCCATCTTGCCGCCGTTGATCGCCGTCAGACCGGGCGAGAAGGCGTGCCCAAGGTCGTGCGGGTACACGTAGGGCGCGTCGGTCAACGGGACCGTTTCACCGGGCGCGTATCCCTTGTCGCATTGCAGGGTGTCTCCCTCCGTCGCGCCGTCGGCGCCCGGATACTTCCCGAAGTAGTTGTCGAACGAGTGGTTCTCCTTCACGAGGAAGATCACGTGCTCGATCGGATTCTCGCCGGGCACGATCACGCTCGGGCTGGGCGAGCCGCTGCTCGACGGCCCGGCCGAGTCGCTCCCGCCCGGTCCGCCGACTGATCCCTCGGTACCGTCCGAGCCCCCGGCGGGCCAGAACTGCCACACGCCGACCACGACGAGGACGAGGGCGACCGAGACGAACGTCCGCCTGCGAGCGATCTGCCCGCGGGTCGGGCGTCGCGAGGACGCCGGACGGATGATCGGTGGTCGGTCCTGCATCGCGCGGAGTCTACTCCCGGGCCCTCGTTGCGAGGACTTCCAACAGGTCCCGCGCCCGGCGAAGGAGCCGCGAGGCGGCGGGGTCCCCTGCAACGTTGTCCAGCTGGTAGCGGTCGTCGCTGCGATACAGCTCCTCGAACCCGTCGGCGTTGCGGACGTACACGTAGGATCGCGTCCGCACGCCCTGCCAGTGCGGCACGTTCTCGTCGCCGCCCCAATCCAGGAAGACACCGGGTCGCTCGGCGATCGGCCGCCCGTACAGGGCCGGTACGAGGCTGATCCCGTCCTGCGGCCGTCCGGGCGCGACGTCGGCCAGTTCCGCGATCGTGCCGGCCACATCCAGGTTCGCGACGAGGTCCTCCACGGTGTCGGACGGCGTCCAGGGCGACCGGATCGCGAACGGCACCCCGATCGACGGAGTGTACGGGAAGCGCTTCCCGTCGAGGCGATGCAGACCCATCTCGTAGCCGTTGTCCGTCAGGAAGATGACCACGGTGTTGTCGAGCTCGCCGCGGGCCGCCACCGCGTCGATCAGCGCGTGGATGGCGTCGTCAACCGACAGGAGCATCGCTCGCTCGTTGCGGTCGGCCTCGACGTATCCCTGCCGACGAGCCTCGTCCAGCGGCGGCATCGCCCGCACGTAGCCCGGCTTGCCCGTCACGTCGTTCAGCACGTCCAACGGTGGGATCGGCGGCTGCACGTCCCGGAAGGCGCCGGCGTAGCGCGGCGCCGGCACCCACGGAAGGTGCGGCGCGTTCGGGCTGAAGTACAGGAACCACGGCTGCCCGGCGGGCGCGTCCTGCACGAACCGAACGGCTTGCTCGGCGAGCACATCGGTCGCGTAGTTCTGCGGCATCGCGCCGTAATGGCGCACGACCCCTTGATCGACGACGTCGTAGTCGTAGTAGGCGGTGGACTCGTTCGCATTCTGCTTGGCGAACCATCGGTCCCACCCGGGCGGGATGTACGGGGCTCGTTGCCACGGGTAGGAGTTCAGGTACTTGCCGACCAACCCGGTCGTGTAGCCCACGCCGTCGAGCCACGCCGGCAGCGTGTTCGTGTCGTCGAGGTTCTGTCCCTGAGTGTTGTCACGAACGTGCGTGTGGGTGTCGTACTGGCCGGTCAGGATCGTGGCGCGCGAGGGGCAGCACAGCGGCGTCGACGCGACGGCGTTGGCGAACCACAGCCAGTTCCCGTTCGGATCCTGCAACTGCGCCTGGAACCAGGGCATAGCAGGGGGGTCGCTCGGAAGGGTGTCCAGGGTCTGATCGTCGGTGAGAACGAGCAGGATGTTGGGCCGTGGGTCCGGGGCGCCCCGGGCGAGGGGCGGCGCCCACCACGCGGCGGCGATCAGCGCCAGCCCGGCGAGCGCGGCGGCCAGCCCCTGTCTCAGGACGACTCCTTCCGCACCTTCCAGATGTGTTCGCCGGGGTAGTCACGAGCCCACTCGAGGCTGGCGTAGCCCTCGAAGGTCGAGTCGGCGTCCACGCCGGGACGCAGCTCGATCAGGTCTTCGACGGTCAACGCGTTCGCGCGGAACAGCCGGATCCACTCGCCGTACGTCAACTGGTAGTCCACCGTGCCGTCGGCCGCATCCCAGACGTTCCTGCCGATGCCGAAGTAGGGGCGAAGGAGCTCACGACCCGGCGGGCCGTCGACCTCGGGCCAGGTCAACCAGATGATCGGGGTCGAGATATCGAACACGAACATCCCGCCGGAGCGAAGGACGCGGGCTACCTCCGGCACGGTGACGTGCGGGTCGGTGAAGGTCGTCGCGCCGTGATCGCAGAAGACGAGGTCGAAGCTGGCATCTGCGAACGGCAGCTCCTCGGCGCTCGCCTGGATCAGCGGGAACCGGGTACCCGTCTCGGCCATGAGCGGCCCGGCGGCGGCGAGTTGATTCGCGCTGACGTCGAGACCCACCACCTGCGCGCCGCGCATCGCGACGCGGATGCCGAACTGCGCCGCCCCACAGCCAAGCTCCAGGGCGTCAAGGCGGTTGACATCGCCCAGCGCGCCGATCTCGTCTTCCGGGATATCCCAGACGCCCCAGCCGAGGCGATCCCAGCGATTGAGCTGCGCGGCGTTCCGCTGCTGGTAGTCGGCGCTGTCCGCCTCCCAGCTCGCGCGGTTCACCCGCACGTCGTCACGACTCATCGGTCGAGCCATCCCCCCGGCTTGTCGTTGACGTCCGCCACGATGCCCGCCGCGATCGAAAGGGCGATCTGCTCGGGCTCACGCCCCCCGATGTCGAGCCCGAGCGGACTGCGGATTCTGGCGAGCTGCTCGTCGGTGACGCCCTGCGCCCGGAGCGTCTCGACGTAGTGGCCGACGTGCCGGCGCGATCCCATGACGCCGACGAACCGCACGGGCGATGCGAGCAGCGCGGCGAGGGCCTCGGTCACGTCCGGCGCGTCGTGGTCGGTGAGCACCGCCACGTCGAATCTACCGAGGTCCAGCTCACCGATCCCCGCGACCGCTGGCTCGTCCGCCGGCGTCACCCGTTCCCGTCGAGACTCGAGCACGACGACCTCGTACCCGAGTTGTCGCAGGTGCAAGCGCAGGGCGCGCGCAACCTCGGTGGCCGACACGATCAGGGCGCGCGCCGCGAGCCGATGGGGCTCGACGTACACCTCGATATCGCCGAGATCATGGTGGAACACCCGCGTGTCGGGGACGCCCGCGGATGCGACCTCGGCAGCGGCGGCCACCGCGGCAGCGTCGAACTCCGCGCACCCGAGCGTGCCGGTCACCGCCCCCCCGGGCACGATCGACATCGAAGCACTGACGCGGCACGGCGGTGACCCCGCCACCACCTTGATCGCCTTCACGTCGACCCGAGCCTGCGACGGCGTGGGGGACGCGGACGGCGACCCGTGCCCGGTCGGATGGGCTCCCGCGACGCCGGACAGCAGACCGACCGCATGGGGGACCACCGGCAGGATCGCCTCCAACGATTCCCGCACGCCCGACGGGCTGCCCGGCAGGTTGATGATGAGCGCCGCGCCGATCGTGCCGGCGGTCGCGCGCGACAGCGACGCCATCGGCGTGTGGTCGAGCCCGGCGGCGCGCATCAGCTCCGCCAGCCCCGGCGCTTCGCGGTCCAACACCGCCTTGGTGGCCTCGGGGGTGACGTCCCGGGGCCCGAACCCGGTCCCGCCCGTCGTCACGATCAGCGCGCTCGTGCGGGCCAGCCGTGTGAGCGCCGCCTCGATCTGGGGGCGCTCGTCGGCAACCACCTCGCGCGCCACCACCTGGAACCCGGCGTCGGTGAGCAGCCCGGCCGCGACGTCGCCCGAGGTGTCGACCCTTGTGCCCTGCGTCACACCGTCGGACACCGTGATCACCGAGGCCGTCAGGAGCGCCATGCGGTCATCCTCCCATCCGTGGCCGCCGACCGCGAACGATCAAGAAGGGGCGTCGGTGGGCGCGAGCACCGTGAGGATGCGGCCGGCAACGTCGGGCACCGTCGCAAGGCTCTTCCTTCGTCGGAACACCGCGTGGGCGCGGACCTGTGCACCGCGACCCTCGAGCCACCCCGACAAGGTGTCGAGCGTGCCCCGCGGAGAGACCTCGCACGTGCAGTACACGACCGTCGGCAGCCCATCGAGGGGAGGAAGCGCGGCCACCCCCTCGTACGTGCCGCTCGCCGGACCGACGCCCGCGATGATCAGCCCCTTCACCCAGGTGCCGACGACCAGCGCGTCCGCCGCCGCGAAGGTGCCGGCGTCGACCCCGCGAAGAGGTGCGGTGGTCGCGTCGACCCCCAGCAGCCGGAGTTCGTCGCGCAACGCGCGCGCCACCGTCAACGTGAACCCGCGTCGGCTCTCGTAGAGGATCAGGACTCGCATCGCCCGCATATGGATAACAGGTCCACGCGGTTCGCGACTCAGCCTCCCCACACGGATGTCGCGCGAGGTCCGGCACCGACGCGGGACGCCAGCGCCGGGAACGACCACGTCTTCGCCAACGCGACCGACGTCGCGAGTACGGCGAGCGTCCACCCCAGCGTGCCGATCCGCGCAGGAAACCACCCGGCGGCCGTGCCGACGAGCAGCACCAGGCCCGCGTTGAGCACGGCCACCTGTGTTCGACCGCCGAGTTCGAAGAACTGCAGGCCTCTTCGATGATCCCCTGGTCCACCCGCGCCCGCCATCGGGAGGAGGTATGCCCACGCGCCGAGCAGCACTTGAACGAGCCACCCCCAGACGAACACGACCAGGAACGGGGAGCGCGCGAGATCCACCGCGACCGGTCCCCGCCACACCTGGAGAGCGAACCACAGGCTGCCCCCGACGAACCAGGCGACCCCGCAGAGCAGATGCAAGGCCGCAGCCGGAACCGCCCAGCGGCGACGGGAGCGCGCGATCAACACGACGAACGTCAGGAAGGCGACGGCCCCGGCGGCACCGAGCGCGCCACCCGCCCGCACGATCCATCGGGACGCCAGCGTCCACCCCACCGCCTCGGTCAGCACGCTCGCACCGAGCAACCCGACGACCACTCCGGCGCGCCACCGCACCATCCGCACGCGTAGGACCGTAGGCAGCAGCGTGACCATGGTGCCGACGATCGTCAGCGACGCGAACCCCAGGACGTTGAGCGTCAGGTGGGCCCGCCGAGCCGCGACGTAGGTCCCGCCATCGAGCCCGCCGCGCCCGAGCAACGCGCCGAGGAGACCGCCGAGGAGCGCGCAGCAGATCGCGATCGCGTACGCCGCGATCGGCACGGGATGGCGCCGGTGCAGGGAGCGCGACCACGCCCGCCACACGATCCAGCCCAGGATCCCGATCCCGGCGACCCAGACGACGCCGCCGAGGGCGACCAGCCATCGGGCGTGCACGGGCAGGCCGATCGCGATCGCTGCCGCGCCTCCCGCGACCGCCACGAGCTGCACCCGCACGGTCGACAGCCTGGGTTGGGGGGTCGCGGTGAGGGCACGAGCGAACATCTGCATCGCTCCCGAGATCGACGTGGCGACCGCCCCCGCGACGGCGAGGTGCAGCGGCAGCCACAGACCGAGTCGTCGCGCCGGCGACAGGCCGAGCGCGCCGATCGCCGCCGTGAGGTAGGCGAGCCCCACCATCTGGTAGCGACGGTTGCGCTCGCGGACATCCACCCTTCTACGGTAGCCGCTGGCGATGCCGCCCGAACGCGCCGAACGCGAGTGGGGGTAGGCTGGAGTTCTGTCATGTCCGAGAAGTCGCGCACCATGTCAGCGGATGGCCCACTCGTCGACACGTTCGGCCGCGTGGCCGACGACCTGCGTATCTCGGTCACCGACCGCTGCAACTTCCGATGCTCCTACTGCATGCCGGCGGAGGGGATGACCTGGCTCCCCAAAGAGGAGCTGCTGACCTTCGAGGAACTGACCCGTCTGCTCGGACTGTTCGTGGGGCTCGGCGTGCGATCGTTGAAGGTCACCGGCGGAGAGCCGACGATCCGCGCGGACCTGCCACGCCTGATCCGCATGTTCCGGGAGGTCGGACCCGACCTCGATATCTCGATCACGACGAACGCGATGGTGCTCGACACCTTGGCGCAGCCGCTCGCCGACGCCGGCGTCGATCGGGCGACGATCTCATGTGACTCGTTGCTGCGGCACCGCTTCCAGGAGATGACCCGCCGAGACGCGCTCGACAAGGTGCTGGCCGGCATCCGGGCCGCCGAGAGCGCCGGACTCACGCCGATCAAGATCAACACCGTCGTCATCGGCGGCACCAACGACGACGAGGTCGTGGAGTTCGCGCGGTGGGCACGCGAGACCGGCTACGAGGTTCGTTTCATCGAGTACATGCCGCTGGACGCCCAGCACGCATGGGAGCGCGAGAAGGTCGTGCCGGGGGCCAGGATCCTCGAAGCGATCGACGCGATCTACCCGCTGCGCGCGAACGGCCCCGACACCGAGCCCGCGGCGACCTACCGGTTCACCGATGGTGCACCGGGAGGGATCGGCGTGATCGCGAGCGTCACCGAACCGTTCTGCGACACTTGCAACCGACTCCGCCTGACCGCCGAGGGGCAGCTCCGCAACTGCCTGTTCGCCCTGGAAGAATCCGATCTGCGCGAACCGATGCGAGGCGGAGCGTCTGATGCGGACCTGGAACACCTGATCCGTCGCGGCGTGTGGGCGAAGTGGTCGGGGCATCGCGTGAACCACGAGGACTTCGTGCAGCCGGCCCGTTCGATGAGCGCGATCGGCGGCTGAGAGACCCCGACGCTAGGTCGCGCTCTCGATCGAGAGCCTCGGCAACTCGCCGGCAGGTTCGAACCCGAGGATCTGCGCGTAAAAGGACAGCTCCGCCTCTCGGGCACTGATGATCGTCTCGGCCTTCCGGAACCCGTGACCCTCGCCCTCGTATAGCAGGTACACGTGCGGGATCCCCTTTGCGCGCAACACGCCGACGATCAGCTCGGCCTGCGACGGCGGCACCACATGATCCTCGGTTCCCTGCAACACCAGCATGGGGGTCGACAGCTGGTCCGTGTGATTGATCGGACTGCGCGCTCGGTAGGTCTCTTCGAATGCGGGCCACGGGCCGATCAAGGTGTATTCGTACCGACACTCGAACTTGTGGGTGTCGTCGGTGGCGAACGGCACGAGGTCGGAGATGCCGTAGAACGACGTGCCCGCGGCGAACACATCCGTGAACGTCAGCGCGCACATCGTCGTGTAGCCGCCCGCGCTGCCACCGCGGATGAGCAACCGATCGCCGTCGGCCTCGCCCTGCTCGACCAGATACCTCGCCGCGTTGATGCAGTCATGGAGGTCCGTGACTCCCCACATGCCGTTGAGTCGCTGCCGGTACGCCCGCCCGTAACCCGTCGAGCCGCCATAGTTGACGTCCACGACGCCGAAGCCTCGCGAGGTGAAGTACTGGATGCTGAGATCCAGCAGCGGTGTCGCGCTGCTGGTCGGCCCGCCGTGGCTGAGGACCATCAGTGGGGGTCGCTCCCCCTCGGGCGCGGTGAAGTCAGGGTTCGTCGGACGGTAGTGGTGCGCGTGCGCCGTCGTTCCGCCGTCGGTCGAGAACTCGATGGCCTCCGGCACCGAGAGCATCTCGGCGGCGACCGGCACACTGGTGGCGACCTGCAGCACATCGACCGACCTCGCGGCGAAGTCCAGCCACACGACTCGACTCGACTCGGTGGCCGACCCGGCCGTGAATACGATCGTGGATCCCTCCGCCCTGATGTCCGGACCCCATCGAAGCGCATCGAACGGCAGGTCGAGATCCGTCAGCTCGCCGGTCTCGGGATCCAGGATCGCCACGAACGTCCTGCCACCGCTGTCGTACATGCACGCGATCCGCCCGTCGTCGAGGAACGCGATCGAGTGCTCGCCCATGGCCCACTGCGCGTAGCCGAACTCCGCCTCGGCTGGGAACAACACCTGCCGCTCGCCGGCACGAACCCGCTCGAGGTTCCACCAGCCGCTGCGGTCCGACGCGAACACCAGATCGCCGCCCGGGCTCCACTCCGGGTCCCAGATCGACTCCTCCCCGGGGCGACCGGCCACGAGGTTGGACTCGCCGAGCTCCGCGCTTTCCGACAGCGGCGCAACGAACAGCTCGCAGCCGTCCCACGGCATCCACGGAAGGTCCCAGGTGAGCCACGCGAGCCACGCGCCGTCGGGTGAGATCCGTGGGGAGGCATAGAAGTCGTGCCCACCGGCGATCGTTCGCGGTTCAGCGGACCCATCGCTCGGCACGGCGATCAGCTCGTTGACGACATCGAGCATGCCCGGCCCCAGGTCGTGGCGCTCGCGCACCCCGATCCACCACCGGCCGTCGCGCGTGATCGCGCCGTCCGCGAATCGCTGCGTCGCGTTCGTCTCCGGTGTGATCGCCACCGGGTCGGCGCCCGGATCCTGACGGTACAGCCGCGCATCGGGCATGTTCGAGAAGAAGACGGTGCCGTTGTACACCGTGTAGGAGCCGCCTCCGTACTCGTGCACCATCGTGCGCGCGTCGAATCCCTCGGGGGTGACGTCGACGGGATCGGAGTGTGGATCGCCTTTGACCACCACGAATCGCCCACCCTGCGTGGGGCGCATCTCGAGCCAATAGGCGATGCCGTCGACGACGGACGCCTCCCCCAGCCCGATGGCGGTCGTGGCGAGCATGCCTGCGGTGATCGGGGAAGCCCAGGTGCCGTAGGGAGCGACGGTCGTCATCGCGGTCGCTTCCCGACGATCACGCGGGTGATCGGGATCGGACCGCCCTTGGTCGACCGCACGTCACGGAACCCCCCGGCGGCCATAACCTTCCTCACGTCGCGCGCGCGGTCGGGATCGGTCTCCATCAGGACCCACCCGTTCGACACCAGCCACGGGGGTGCCTCCTCGACCGTCCGGCGGACCAGGCCGAGCCCGTCGTCGCTCCGGTCGGTCAGGGTGTGGGCGGGTTCCCAGTCCTTGATCTCATCCGGGAGATCGAGCAGCTCGTCCCTCGCCACGTAGGGAGGATGGATCGTGATGACATCCACCTTGCCCCGCAACCGCTTCGGCACGGGTTCGAACAGATCGCCGGAGCCGAACTTCGCGTGCAGCTTGAAATGCCGGGCGTTGCGCCGCGCGAGCGCGACGCCAGACTCCGACAGCTCGGCGCCGAAGACCTCGGCCTCGGGCACCTCGTTGGCCACGGCGAGCGCGATCGTGCCCATGCCGCTGGCCAGGTCGACGTGGACGGGATGCCTGCGCTTGCGGAGCCGGCGGACCGCTTGCTCCGCGAGCCATTCCGATGAGTCGCGCGGCACGAACACTCCGGGCTCGACGATGAGGTCCAGCCCGCGAAACTCCGTGACGCCGGTGATGTGCGCGATCGGCTCGCCCGTGAAGCGCCGCTCGATCCATTCCTCGAAACGACGCTGCTTCTTCTTCGAGACCTGATCGGTCGGCTCAGGTTCGTAACCGCTCATGACCTCGATCAACAGGATCTCGGCCTCGATCTTCTCCCGCCCCGGTTGCCAATGGTCGATCGCTGGGGAGTCCTTCAGTCGCGCCGTACCGGCCTTGAGCAGCGTTCGAGCCTTCATGGGCGCCACATGCTATCGGGTCGCGCTCGGTACACTCGGCCCATGCCCCGCGCTTCGGAGAAGGACGACCCCACGCCAACGCCGTCCGGCAAGCCGCAGACCACCAAGCCACGCAAACCGCGGGCGAAGAAGGCGACCGCCGACCCGACGCTTCGACTCACCGGCGACCGACTCGTCGTGCGCGCACCCGAGAACGGCGAGCGTAAGACCTCCGGAGGGCTGCTGATCCCCGCCACCGCGATGCCGGCCCCCAAGCGGCTGTCGTGGGGGGACGTCACCCTCATCGGCCCCGACGTGCGCGTCGCCAAGGCCGGCGACCGCGTGCTCTTCCTGCCGTCGGCGGGACTCGAGGTTGAGCTGGACGGCCAGGATCTCGTGCTGCTGCGAGAACGTGACGTGCAGGCGGTTTCGGAGGCTCCCGCGAAACCGTCGGCCAAGGAACGGGCGCCCGGCCAGTACCTCTAGGCGGGCACGAAGCTCAGGCGCACGGATCGCTCGTCATTGTCCCGGTTGGGATCGACCAGCACGATCGACTGCCATACCCCCAGCGCGAGTTCGCCTCCGATCACCGGCACGGTCAGGGAGGGCGACACAAATGCGGGCACGATGTGATCGCCCCCATGGCCGGCGCTCCCGTGTCGATGCGCGTACGCATCGTCCCGAGGGAAGGTCCGCTCGAGCAATCCTTCGAGGTCCTGCTCCGAACCCGCTCCGACCTCGATCAGCGCGAGCCCGGCGGTAGCGTGCGGGACGAACACGTGCGCGAGGCCGTCGCCTCCGAGGCCACGTGCGAAGGCGCGGACGTCGGCGGTCAGATCGGTCGTACGCCGACCACGCGTGTCGACCCGAACGATCTGCGTGTGCATCGAGCGGCTATCCCGCTGACGTGACGAACGTCGGCTCGGCGAGCACCTCCGTGTGCTCGCCATCCGCGAAGCCCTCGAACCCGAGCTCCCAGGACATCGCCGGCCATACGAAGCGCGCCACTGCCTCGGTCGGTCGATACGCGGCCGTGTACAGCGTGCCGAACCCGTGCGCGTAGGACGTGGAGAACAGCGGCGCGCGCAGGAAGCTGTCGACAAAGGTCGAGGCGTCGATCGACACGTCGTCGAGCAAGCGGATGATCATGTGCTCACGCTCGATCGTCCGGGTCGCGCGCGCCTGCTCGGGCCACTCCACGATGCCCTGGTGGTTCGTGGCGGCCGGGAACGAACGGAAGATGGGCTCGCGATCCGGCGACAAGTACGCGGTCAGCACCGCGCCCGACCCGTCCACCAGCGTGAGGTTGTGACTCAGGGAGTACGGGAGGCGAGTCAGGACGGCACGCGCCTCGCCGACCGTGCTGCATGTCTCCAGCAGGTACCGCATCACGATCGGGATGCCGAACCCGTCTCCGAGCACACGGCGGCCACCGAAGGTCAGCGACGCCGCCAGCCCGTCGTCGTTCATCCCGTCGAGCAGGCCCCAGAGGCAATCGCTCATCCCGATCACTCGCTTGTGCAGCAACCGTGTCGACCAGATCACGCCCTCGAAACGCGACGGCGCGTAGTCGTAGTTGCGCACCAGCATCGGCGCCGTGTCGCGCGTCCAGGCTCCCTGCGAGCAAGCGGCCAGATACGGCGGCGGCTTGTAGAGCGACAGCATCCGGGCAGCGAGGTCGCCGCCGCCGGCAAGCTCGACCGCCTGCTCGTACGCCGGCATCAGCTCCGGCATGTGCGCACGCAGCATCCGCACGCTCGTCGCATACGACGGCCTGGCCGCCTCGCCTTCACGCAGGAACCAGGTCTTGTAGTGGGGCCACTTCTCCTCGAAGACGGCTCGCCACTTCGCGCCGAGATCCAGCTCCTCGACCGCACGGAAGGTGAACGGAAGCATGCGCATCGCGCCAGATAATCCCAGGCCAGGGCCTCGAAGGCCACCAGCCGCCGCTTACAGCATCTTGAAGCCAAAGGGTTCCGGTTTGACCAGCGGCGGTTGCTCCTCGCCCGGTGGGACGCTCGCGAACTGCCCCTTGATGCCGGTGATCCACGAGCGGGCCCGGTCCAGGAGCTGGTGCTCCTCATCCATGAACCTCCCGCGCGTCACCATGATGCCCAGATCTGCTCCAGGGTAACGGTACTGATCGGCGCCCGCGATCCGTAGGTAGAATGCCTCGCTCTCGTCGGACACCGTGTGCCAGTCGGTGTCGCGTCGAGCGAACCGGATGTCGCCGCCGTGGATCTTCCAGATGCCCGAGGTGGGCGCCCGCGTGATCAGCTCGGTGACATCCTCGGTCTGCTTCAAGATGAACTGCGTCCATTCGTCGAGATTGTGCGTCTGTGCCCAACGCTGGTTCAGTTCGTCGACATCGATCTCGAAATCGACATCCATGAACTCCAACAGGTGGAACAGGAACAAAGGCATGTCGCCGTAGGCCACCGCAGTGACGTTCGTGATGCTCGACGCACCGGTGACCCGCGGGTTCAACTCACCCAGCCACATCTCACCGGTGTCCGCATCGAGCAGGTAGTCGAGCTCGAAGTAGCCGCGGTAACCCTCCTGGCGCAGACGCTCGCCCATGGCGATCGTGCGCTCACGCGCCGTTCGTCGTTGCCTCTCGGTCAGCAGCTCCGGCGAGACGTCGTTGCCGCACCAACCTCCGTCGTAGGGCGTGAGCTCCGGGAATCCGGTCAGCTCCGCCATCAACGGGCCCACCAGCGTGCCGTATCGCGTGATCACGCCCTCGATGGCGAGTTCGCGCGGCTCGATGCGCTTCATCACTTTGATGTCCTGCTTGACGATCTTGTCCTCGTGCTCCTTCCAGTCGCCACGATCCGCGATGAAGAAGGTCGTTTGACCCGAGTCGCCGTACGGCGTCTGCACCACCAGGTCGTCGCCCAAGCCTGCATCGGCGGCGAGGGAGCGCAACCCCTCGTAGTCCGTGCCTCGACCCATCGTGTTCGGCACGCTGGGTACACCGGCATCGTTCCCCAACCGCGTCGTTTCGATCTTGGAGTCCATCCGGTGACGAAGCGACGCCGACGGGAACGCGACATCCAGGCCGAGCTCGTGCGTGAGCTCCTCAGTCTCCTCATCGAACATGAGGAAGGCCGCCTTGCCCGAGCCACCGTTGGCCGCCACGAGATCCCCGACCTCCTTGTGACCGAGCAGATAGTTCACGATCTCCTCGATCGATTCGAACGACCGTGGGGTCTGTTCCCTCGGCACGAAGACGTTCGGATGCATGCCGTCGAACGAGTCGTAGTAGTTGATGAACCTGAAGTTGCGGACCCACCGATCGATACCGAGCAGGTTGAAGGCCGTCGCGCTCACGAAGTAGATCGGGGTGTCGTTCGTGCGGAAGAAGTTCCGGATCGCGGGGATGCCGGCGAGCGGTTTGGTCGTGATCATCAGCCCAGGGGCGCCGACGGGACGGCTCGTGAGTGCCGACGACTCCGGCGACGCGAGGGTGATGTCCCTGTGTTCTCGATCGCGGCGCCGGATCCGACCGACCAGCTCGCGGGCCGCGAAGGTCAGGACGACCAGGCCGATCGCCCACCACAGCGCCGTCATGACAAGCCGCACCAGTCCCTGATGAATAACCCCATCACCTGCGCAGTCTGCACCACGCTGGGAAGGTACACCCGCTCGCCGACCCCGTGCGCGGACTCGGCGTAGGGGCCGAAGCACACCGACGGGATCCCGGCGACGTGGCCAAAGACGCGGGCGTCGGTCGTGCCCGTCGTCGCAACGAGCGCCGGCGGCGAGCCCATGTGCCGGGCGTACGCCGATGACAGCGAGTTCACCAATAGATGGTCCTGCGACAGCTCGTATCCCTCGGCCGCGAAGCCCCGGTACACGACCTGCGGCGGGCGTGAGAACGCCTCTGGTTTCTCGGCCACCGCGTCGGCGACCACGCGTTCGATGCGCGTGCGGAGCGCCTGCACCGGCATGCCTGGGTAGGTCGCGATCCGGTATCCCGTCACGCATTCGCCAGGCACCGTCGAGTTCCAGTCCCCTGCGTGGATCTGGCCGATGTTCAACGAGATCGGGTGGGGGTACTGATCGTAGGGCGGGGGTGGCGACGCGTTGAGCTCCGCTTCCAGCGATCGTAAGGCGCCGATCATCGTGAGACTCGTTTCGATCGCGTTGACGGCGTGGCCGCTTTCCGCCGCGTGTCCCGGCAGTCCCTCGATCACCACGTCGAACCACAACACACCTACCTGCGAGGTGGTGATCGCCGCGCCGAACGGCTCGGCGATGATCGCGGCATCCGCTCGGTAGCCGGCCAGCAGCGTCTGCAGGGCGCCGTTTCCCGTGCACTCCTCCTCGACGACGGACTCGACGTACAGGGGCGCGTTCGGCGAAAGCCCGAGTTCGCGCAACCCCTTGACCGCGCCGAGGATCGCAGCGAGACCACACTTCATGTCCGCGGCACCCCGTCCGTACAGCCAGTCTTCCGCGACGTGGGCGGTGAACGGGTCGGAGATCCACTGCGAGCGCGGCTCCGGGCTCACGACATCGATGTGCCCGTTGAGGATCAGACTCAGCCCCCCATCACGATCTGGTGGCGCCCACGTCGCCACCACGTTGCGCTTGTTCCGGACGTCCCAGTCGAACGGGGACGCGGCCGGATGCGCGTGGAGTGCCTCCGGATCCATCGGGACGTCCACCGGATCGAGGCCGAGCTCGCGCAGCGCCTCCCGCATCACACCCTGCCCGGACTCCTCGTTGCCCAGGGTGGTGTCCTTGTCCACCAGGCGAGCGAGCACCTCGATCATCCACTCGGTGCCGGCGGCGATCGCCTCGGCGATCTCGGTGTCCTCGGCCGCCATCTCCTTCGCGGCCTCGGGATGTGCGACGGGCATCGGCAGACCCGCGTATGCCAACTCCGGGGGCTCCAAGCCCGTCGCCAGCTGACTGCCCGCATACGCCGCCGGGGTCACATCGTCAGGAAGTGGATCCAAGGTCGGGAAGACTACCAACCGGCGACGCGGTGGCTTCCGTCTTGACGTATGTCTGTAATGATGTAATCATTCTTGCATGACCGATAAGAGCGACTTCCAGGAACACCTCGAAGGATGGTTCGCTGGGCGGCTGCCCGGAGACTGGTTCACCACCGCCCCGCAGGTCGAGTTCGATCGAGACGAGATCCTCGTGGTCGGTGAGCTCGCCCAGCCCGATCTGCCCGCCGGCGCCGGCCCGGAAACTAGGAAGGCGGCGCTGGAGGCGCGCGTCCAGGGGTTCCGCGAAGACACCCGAGCGCACCGGATGCGCATCGCCGACGAGGCCCAGCGGCGCTTCGGACGGAAGGTCAGCTGGGGCGCAAGGTGTGACGACCTCCGTGTGCCGTTCACGACGGTCGCGACGCCGGCGATGACGCGCCTGCGCATGCCCGAGCGCGCGGTGCTGGACACCCTGATCGATGCAGGCGTCGCTCGGTCGCGCAGTCACGCGCTCGCATGGTGCGTTCGCCTGGTGGCCGAGCGGCAGGAGGAATGGCTCGGCGATCTGCGACAGGCCCTCGAGGGGGTCGAGGCGGTTCGCCGCGAGGGTCCTCAGACCTAGTCCAGGCCTGGTTCAGGGCTGCGGTGGCGCGGCCGCTCGATCGATCGCGACGACGACGTTCATCGCCAGCCTCACGATCACCGCGTCGCCCGGACGCAGACCGGCGGGCACGCTCTCGGCTCCCAGTTGCGCCTGCATGAAGGTCTGGTCCGCGAAGGCGAGCGCGACCTGCACGTGCGGCGAGCCGTGGACCTCGTAGGCTTTCACCTCTGCAACCACGGCTTCACGCTCCCCCAGCACGTCTGGGAGCCTACCCGCGACTCAAGGTTGCCGGCCGGGGGACCGACCACAACTACATGCTTCCGGGGGGATGCTTGTTCCGCCATCGTATGCGCACGACGGCCGGCGCGATCGTCGCGACGGTTGCTGTCTGCCTGTCGCTGGCTGCCACGCCGGCGCAGGCCTCGACGGACGTTGCCCGGCAGACTTCGATCCGTGCGGGAGAGGCGGGTTCCGGCATGCCCGAGATCCCCGTCGTGTACCCACGGACACGCACCGCCTCGGCGGCGGGCGCGTCGCGCACGGCTGCGACCAGCACGACCATCACCTTTGCTGATCTCGACGGAAGCGACGCGTGGGCCAAGACCGCGATCGTGTGGGTCGCCAAGACCAACAACTGGATGCTCGATTTCGCCCCCAACCCGGACGGCACGTTCAACTTCCGCCCGGATGCGATCGAGACGCGAAAGTACTTCGCGCGTTCGGTGGTGCGCGCGTTCGCGCCCGATGAATCGCCGGATCCCACGATCGTGTTCAGCGATCTGGACCCGTCGGTGGGGTGGTACCGCTACGCGTCCGTCGCCGTCGGGCACGGTTGGATGACGGCACGAGACGGCGCATTCGCGCCCGACGCCCCCGTGACGATGGCTATGGTTCACCGTGCCCTCGCACTCGCTCTCGGTCTGCGTCCGGCGGCGGAGGCTCTGAACGACATCCACACGCGCGACGGCGTGACCTTCCAGACGGCGCCGCACTTCGGCACGACCGTGCTCGGTATGCGACTGGGACTGCGGTACAACGCACCGACGGGCTCGGAGTCGCGCGACGTCGCGCCGTTCGACCGGATGCCGAGAGCGCAGGTCGCGTACTCGCTGTGGAAGGCGACGACCCAGCCGTCCTGGAGTGTTCCGGACCTCCTCACGCAGTACGCGAAGGTCGAGCTTCCGCACCTTGCACCACGAGCTCTCCGGATCGTTCGCTGGGGCATCCGATACGCGGGGTACCCCTACATCTGGGGCGGCGAATGGGGACTCGAGAAGCCGGAGCCGTCAGCGCTCGGCGGGCAACCCCGAAGCGGCTTCGACTGCTCGGGGCTCACCTGGTGGCTGCTGCGCGCGGACGACGGCGGGTACTGGAACATCAACCCCCCACGCCCGTACCACGGCTGGTCGCTCCCCCAGCGCACCTCCGCGGACATGGCCACGATGGCACCGACCAAGGTCAGGTACGACGACCTCATGCCCGGCGACCTGATGTTCTACGACGGAGACCGCAACGGGATCGTCGACCACGTCGACACGTACATCGGCAGAGGCTGGGCGCTCGACTCGTCGAGCACGCCAGGTGGCGTGACGATCATGTGGGTCGGTAGGGGCTGGTACCGCGAGCACTTCAGGTTTGGCCGGCGCATCCTGCCGAACTAGGGCTGGTCGGCCGAGATCGCGGCGTCCAGGAGCGAACGCTCCTTCGTGGTCAGCGGGCGCGACCGCCGTTCTCGCTCGTCGTGCGCGACTACGACCGACTCGGCCTCCGCCGCGATCCAACCGGCCTTGGCGGTGATCCGTTCCGACGTGCGGATCGACGACGTGCCGTACCCGATGCCCCGGCACGTCACCGTCACTTCCTCATCCGCCAGGGACAGCTCTCTGCGATAGTCGACCGCGATGCGCACGATCACGAAGTTGACGCTCGCGCCCAACGCCCCCTGTACCCAGGCGTCGCGGGCCTCCTCGAGGTAGGTGAGGTAGACGGCGTTGTTCACGTGGCCGTAGTTGTCGACGTCACGCCAGCGGATGCGGATGGACTGCTCGATCACGGCGCTGAGCCTAGATGGTCGAAGGCCCCGGCTGCGGGCAGCCGGGGCCTTCGATCGGAGAGAGGGGCTCCACCCGGTCGTTCGCCCTCACCCCCTGCGTGGTTCCCCGTCGATCGTGGCGATCGTGTGTCGCGCCTGGCGCCCGTCGAGGTTGCGTAGCTCGCTCAGTCGGCGGTTCGCGGGACGTCCCAACGGGAAAGGGGCCCGTGCGGGCCCCTTCCGGAACGAGCTGATGGGTCTGGCGGTGATCAGAAGTCCATGTCACCGCCGGGCATGCCGCCACCAGGCATGGCGGGAGCCTTCTCGGGCTTCTCCGCGACGATCGCCTCGGTGGTGAGGAACAGCGCCCCGATCGAGGCTGCGTTCTGCAGCGCGGATCGCGTGACCTTCGCCGGGTCGACGATCCCGAAGCCGATCATGTCGCCGTACTCGCCGTTGGCCGCATTCAGGCCCTCGCCCTCCTTGAGGGCACGGACCTTCTCGACGACGACGCCTCCCTCGAGACCGGCGTTCAGGGCGATCTGCTTGATCGGCTCTTCCAGCGCACGACGCACGATCTGCGCACCGGTGAGCTCGTCGCCCTCGAGGTCGACCTTGTCGAGTGCGGCCTGCGCGTTCAGCAGCGCCACGCCGCCGCCGGGCACGATGCCCTCTTCAACGGCGGCCTTGGTCGACTGCACCGCGTCTTCGATGCGGTGCTTCTTTTCCTTCAGCTCGACCTCGGTGGCCGCGCCGACCTTGATCACCGCGACGCCGCCTGACAGCTTCGCCAGACGCTCCTGGAGCTTCTCGCGGTCGTAGTCGGAGTCGGTCTTGTCGATCTCACCATTGATCTGGTTGATGCGTCCGGCGACGTCGTCGCTCTTTCCCGCACCCTCCACGATCGTGGTCTCGTCCTTGGTGACGACCACCTTGCGGGCGGTGCCGAGCAGATCGATCGTGGCGTTCTCCAGCTTGAGGCCGACCTCTTCGGACACCACGGTGGCGCCCGTCAGGATCGCGATGTCCTGGAGCATGGCTTTGCGGCGATCACCGAAGCCGGGCGCCTTCACCGCGACGGAGTGGAACGTGCCGCGGATCTTGTTGACGACCAGCGTGGCCAGCGCCTCGCCGTCGATGTCCTCGGCGATCACGAGGGCCGGCTTGCCGGCCTGCATGACCTTCTCGAGCACGGGCAGCAGGTCCTTGACCGCGGAGATCTTCGAATTGGCGATCAGGATGTAGGGATCGTCCAGCACCGCCTCCATGCGCTCGGGGTCGGTGACGAAGTACGGCGAGATGTAGCCCTTGTCGAAGCGCATGCCCTCGGTGAACTCGAGCTCCATGCCGAAGGTGTTGGATTCCTCGACGGTGATGACGCCGTCCTTGCCGACCTTGTCGACCGCCTCGGCGATCTTCTCGCCGATCTCCGGATCCGCGGCAGAGATCGCACCGACGTTGGCGATCTCCTCTTTGGAATCGACGAACTTGGCGACGGTCTTGATGCGCTCGACGGCGAGCTCGACCGCGAGCTCGATGCCCCGCTTCAGCGACATCGGGTTAGCGCCCGCAGCCACGTTACGCAGGCCCTCCTTGACGATCGCCTGCGCGAGCACGGTCGCGGTCGTCGTGCCGTCACCCGCCACGTCGTCGGTCTTCTTGGCGACCTCCTTGACGAGCTCCGCCCCGATCTTCTCCAGCGGGTCGGCGAGCTCGATCTCCTTGGCGATCGAGACGCCGTCGTTGGTGATCGTGGGCGCGCCCCACTTCTTCTCGAGGACGACGTTGCGGCCCTTGGGCCCCAGCGTGATCTTCACCGCGTTGGCGAGCTGGTCCATGCCACGCTCGAGCGCGCGACGCGCGTCCTCGTCGAACGAGATGATCTTCGGTGCCATCCCCTACCTCCTGCTTCCGGTGTCAGCCGACCCCACCGACTGCTAGCACTCGATGGGTGTGAGTGCTAACGATGGTAGCCCGGTCGGGCCAGAAGTGGCAAGGCGGGGCCGCCGGGCATAGGGTGGCCGCCATGTCTGCCAACGGAGCCGAGCCTGCGTGGATCCGCCGGTACACCGCCACCGCGATCGGCTTCCCGGACTGGCAGGAGACCCGGCCGGACCATCTAGCGGTGGTCAGCAACCAGGACGGGTCGTGGCAGGCCTGGACAGTGGATCGAGATGGGGACGTCTGGCGTCGGGTGAGCGATGAGCCGGTTGGCGTGGAGCAGGTCTGGATGCTTCCGGATGACCGCGTTGCGTGGTGGAGCGACGCCACGGGCGACGAACGCGGCCGCCTGGTCGCGGTGCCATTTGCCGGCGGTCCGACGTCCGACGTGTTCCCCGATGTGCCGGAGGGCTGGCTCATGGGCCTGTCGCTCGAAAGCGGGCGTGCGGCGATCGGCGTAGAGACGGGGGGCGCGTATGGGGTGTACGTGGTCGAGGCCGACGGATCCACCCGGCGACTCGCGACATTCGACGTTGCCGCCGGCGTCGGCGGCACCGAGTCGGGCGGGGGCGGGTTGTCGGTGGACGGCTCGCTCGTCTGCGTCTTCCACTCCGAGCACGGCGACATCCTGCACGGTGCCCTGCGGGTACTCGACGTCGATACCGGCGCGAGGGTGGGCGACCTCGAGGACGCAGGTCACCACCTGGTCCCGACGGCGTGGTCGCCGATCCCGGGTGATCAGCGACTCGCGTTCACCAGCGAGTTGGGAGCCTACGAGCGCCCGGCCGTTTGGGATCTCGGCACCGGTGAGCGTTTCGACATCTCGCTCGACCTGCCCGGTGGAGCGTTCGCCGTGGGGTGGTGGCCGGACGGTTCCTCGCTCCTGGTGCGCCACGAGTTCGAGGGACGCGGACAACTGCTGCGACTGCACGTGGACACGGGTGCGACGGAGGCGCTGACCGAGCTGCACGGCGACATCGGATCCGCGCGGATCAGGCCCGACGGTGCGGTGTGGTATCGGATCAGCGACGCGACCCGCCCGCCGCGGATCGTCGACACCGCGGGCGGCGTCGTGCTCGCCTCGCGCGACGAGCCGGGACCGGCGGGGCGCGGCTACGAGAGCCGGTTCGCGACGAACGGGAACGGCGATCGGATCCACATGTTCGTCGTGACGCCCGACGGGGAGGGGCCGTTTCCGACCGTGCTGAACATCCACGGCGGCCCCGAGTGGCACGAGCGCGATCGTTACGACGCCGAAACCCAGGCGTTCGTCGACCACGGCTACGCGGTCGGCATCGTGAACTACCGCGGATCGACCGGCTACGGCATCTCGTTCCGGGAAGCCCTGATCGGTCGCGTCTGCCTCACTGAGTCCGAGGACATCCTGGCCTGCCTCGACGCGCTCGTGGCCGACGGTACAACCGATCCCGCGCGCGTGTACTGGAGTGGCTGGTCATGGGGCGGGTGCCTCGCGTGCTTCCACGCCGGGGCACATCCGGATCGGTTCCGCGCGATCTTCGCCGGCATCCCCGCAGGGGATTTCGTGGCGGCGCACTGGGCGTCGGCACCCGAGCTACAGGCCTGGGATGACGCCGTGCACGGGGGCAGCCCCGAAGCGGCGCCCGCCTCCTACCTGCAGAGCGATCCGATGACCTACGTAGAGCACGTCACCGCGCCCGTGCTGATCATCGCGGGAGCCAACGACCCGCGGTGCCCGATCGAGGGCGTCACCCCCTGGGTCGACGCTGTTCGGGCGCACGGGGGACAGGTCGAGGTGCACACGTACGCCGCCGGCCATCACACGAACTCGATGACCGAGCAGGTCCGACACATGCAGTATGTCTTGGATTTCTTCGCTGGCCACCCGTAGTGGCTCACTACACGCCGGAGACGTGGATCCGATCGATCCGGAACTCGATGATGGCCGTGTCGCCCTGGGTGATCGGCGCCACCCCCTCGTACTGCGGGAACTTCTCGTAGAGCAGGTTTCGGTCACGCTCGAACTCCGGACCGCTTTCCACCAGATACGCCTCGCCCGACACGATCACCTGCGCGAGACCGGCGTCCCAGTCCTCAGAATATCGATCGACGCAGTAGGTGACCGACGCATTGTCACGGATGTCGGAGATCTTGCGATCGTAGGCGCTGGCGATCACGATCCGATCCCCGTCCAGGACATGACACACCGGGACCACGTGTGGCCACGCACCGGCCTGCGCGGTGCCGAGGTGCCCGACGCGGGCC
>DATECH010000113.1:0-2295 GCA_035287005.1 Actinomycetota bacterium
ACGCGCTCGAGCCGGACACCGGGTTCGACGGCGCGGAGGGTCGCTCGGACTGGTACACGCCGTGGGGCGGGCCTCCCGACGTGCGCTCGATGTCGGAGTGGGACGACGACGTCTACGTCAACGTGCACGTGGGCGGCATCCTGCGCACCGACGACGGCGGCGCATCGTGGACACCGACGATCGACATCGACGCCGACGTCCACCAGGTCGCGACCGCCGAGGGCCTGGTGCTTGCCGCGTGCGCGGGCGGCGTCGCAGCGAGCAGCGACCGCGGCGCGACGTGGACGATGCGCGCCGATGGGCTCGAGGCGCCGTACTCGCGGGCGGTCACGGTGTGCGGCGAGGCGATCCTCGCTTCCGCCTCGAGAGGTCCGCGAGGCAGTCGGGCAGCGGTGTATCGGGGCGACCTGGCCACGGGAGGGTTCGAGCACTGCCGCGCCGGGCTTCCCGAGTGGTTCGACGGCAACATCGACACCTATTGCCTGGATGCGTTGAGCGCCGGCTCCTTCGCCGCGTTCGGGACGTCGCAGGGCAGCGTGTACGTCTCGGACGACGCCGGCTCCACCTGGCACGAGCTCGCATCCGGTCTGCCCGGGGTCCAGCACATCCTCGTGGTGCCCTAGTCGAGCGCCGCTTCGAGTCGATCGAGAAACGCCACCTGCGCGGCCTTGAGCTTCACCCGCGCGGTCGGCACGTCGAACCACTCCACGCGATCGATCTCGAGGAATGTGCGCATCCTGCCCGACTTCGGCGGCCACTCCATCTCGAAGGTGTTGGACGCCGCGGCCGCCGGATCCAGATCGCCTTCGACCGCCCAGGCCACCACCACCTTGCCGCCCTTCTGCTGGATCTCGCCGAGCTCGATCTTCGGGCCCTCGGGCATCGGATGGCCGCTCTCCTCGTGAAACTCGCGCTGCGCGACGGCGAGGAGGTCCTCGCCGGGCTCCACCTCTCCTTTGAGCACCGACCAGTGGCCCGCGTCCTTCCTGGCGAAGAGCGGGCCTCCGGGATGGCCGAGCAGAACTTCGACATGTCCCTGCGTTCTTCGCCACAGCAGGATCCCGGCGCTGAGATTCGATCGCGACATCAGAAGATCAGGCAGAACTCGTTGCCCTCGGGGTCCGCGGCCAGGCGCCAGCTGAACCCGTACTCGTGGAAGTCGTCGCCCGGCGCGATCGAGCCGCCGAGTTCGACCACCCGCGCCGCAGCCACGTCGACGTCGTCGACTTCGATGTCGAGGTGGAGGCGGTTCTTCACCGCCTTGGCCTCCGGGACGCGCTGGAAGCTCACGATCGCGGCACCCGGGGTGGTCGGGACCAGCCCGATGTAGTGGACGGGCTCTCCCAACGGCTGGTCGAAGGCCTGCCCGAGCATCGCTCCCCAGAACGTGGCGAGCCGCAGGGGGTCTGCACAGTCGATCTGGATCCAGCCGAGCCGACCAACCGCGAGCGTCATTGGTTCGGGCGACACCGGCGGCCTCAGTCCTTGAAGTCGGGCTGGGTCCGCTCGACCATGCGAAGCATCGCGGCCCAGTGCATGCGACCCCACTCGATCATGCCGTCGCCGATGAACTGGCCGCGCGTGCGTTCGATGGTCTCGTTGGGGATCGGCGTTAGGACGCCGAGCCCGGAGGCCAGCACCTGCAGCTGCGCCGCCTTCTCGAGCATGTAGAGGTCGTCCATCGCGGCGCCGAGTTCCCTGCCGGCGACCAGGATCCCGTGGTGGCGCAGGAACATGACCTCGGCCTCGCCGAGCACCTTCGCGAGGCGCTCGCCCTCGTCGAGGTCGGCCAGTCCCTCGTATCGCTCGTCGTAGACGACCCGGTCGGTGAACTGCAGCGACGTCTGACTGATCGGCGCGAGGTGCAGGTCGTTCTGCATCGCCAGCGCCGTGGTCCAGGGCTGGTGCGTGTGCAGAACGATCGTCGCCTGCGGACACAGCCGGTGGATCGGCGCGTGGATCCCGATCCCGGTCGGCGGCGCGGTCCCGCTCACCGGCGTGCCGTCGACCTCGACCACGGACAGGCTCGAGGCCGTCACCTCGGAGAAGTGCAGCCCGAGCGGGTTGATCAGGAACCGGTCCTCGCGTCCGGGAACGAGCATCGAGAAGTGGTTCGAGACCCCCTCGTGGAAGTCGAAGTGCACGGCGATCCGGAACGCCGCGGCCAGCTCGATCCGAGCCTCACGTTCATCAACCGGTGGGTTCATCGTCCCCAGCCTAGGCCTCCAGGTGCGGCTTGCGCCACCTCGGGAGCGGGGCGTAGGGTCGATCGAAGAGGGAAGGGGGGGTGCACAT
>DATECH010000114.1:0-8104 GCA_035287005.1 Actinomycetota bacterium
GTTACGAGGTCGGGGGTGGGATCGCCAAGATCACGATCGATCGGCCCGAGGTCCGAAACGCCTTTCGACCCCTCACGACGCGGGAGCTGATCCACGCCTTCGACATCGCCCGCGACGATCCGACGATCGGTGTGGCGATCCTCACCGGCGAGGGTCCCGAGGCGTTCTGCTCCGGCGGCGATCAGAAGATCCGAGGTGACGACGGCTACGTCGACGAGCAGGGCATCGGACGCCTCAACGTGCTCGATCTGCAGATCCAGATCAGGCGGTTCCCCAAGCCGGTGATCGCGATGGTGGCGGGCTATGCCATCGGCGGCGGCCACGTGCTGCATCTGTGCTGCGACCTGACGATCGCAGCGGACAACGCGCGATTCGGCCAGACCGGCCCGCGGGTGGGCTCGTTCGACGGCGGCTACGGGATGGGGCTGCTGGCTCGCCAGATCGGCGAGAAGCGCGCGAAGGAGGTGTGGTTCCTATGCCGGCAGTACGACGCGGCGACCGCGCTCGACTGGGGACTCGTGAACATCGTCGTGCCGCTCGCCCGGCTGGAGGAGACGACGGTGTCGTGGGCCCGCGAGATGCTCGCCATGTCGCCCCTGGCGCTGCGTCTGTTGAAGTCCGGCTACAACGCGGGGGTCGACGGGCTCGCGGGCGTGCAGCATCTCGCGGGCGACGCCACGCTCCTCTACTACATGTCCGAGGAGGCGCAGGAGGGGCGCGACGCGTTCCAGCAGAAGCGGGACCCTGACTTCTCGCGATTCCCCAAGCGGCCGTGAGTGAGGGGACGCCCGCGCCGATGCATGCCGTGCCGCGCTGGCGGGTGTGGTGGCTCGGCGCGCGGCCGCGAACCCTGGGAGCCGGGTCGATCCCCGTCGTGGTCGGCACGGCCGCCTCGGGCGACGTCGTGTGGTGGCGCTTAGCGGCCGCCGGGCTCGTGGCCGCCGGGCTGCAGATCGGCGTCAACTTTGCCAACGACGCCTTCGACGGGCTGAAGGGCGTCGACACCCACGAACGCCTGGGACCCCCGCGACTAACGCAGTCCGGGGCGGCGAGCCCACGTGCCGTGCTGATTGCCGCCTTCATCGCGTTCGGGGTCGCCGGGCTCGCGGGACTCGCGCTCGCCCTCGCCACGGCGCCCGTGCTGATCCTTGCGGTCGGGGCGCTCGCGATCGCGGCGGCGCTGCTGTATAGCGGCGGGCCACGACCTTACGCGGGATTGGGGCTCGGTGAGGTGATGGTCTTCGTGTTCTTCGGTGTGGTCGCAACCTGTGGAACGAGCTTCGTGATGGTCGAGACGATCCCGGCAGCCTCGTGGTGGTGCGCGGCGGCGCTCGGATCCCTCGCCGTGGCGATCCTGGAGGCCAATAACATCCGCGATGTCGCGACCGATGCGGCCGCGGGCAAGCACACGTTGGCAGTGCGGATCGGCGAGGCACGCGCGCGCCGCCTCTACGCAGGGCTGATCGTCGTTCCTTTCGTCGCGATCGCCGCCGGCGTGCTCGTGTACCTGGCGTGGCCGGCGGCCGGCCTCACGCAGTGGGGACTGTTCGGTCTCGCGGCGTGGCCGCTCGCGATACGCCCGCTCGAGGCCTCGCGCACCGCGACCGGCGGCGCGCTGATCCCTGTGCTGATCGGCACGGCGAAACTGCACGCGGCGACGGGACTGCTGCTGGCGCTCGGGTTGGTGCTGGCGCAGACGGTCTCGACATGAGTCGTGCCGACGCCTCGCTCGCGTGCGCCACGGCATTGGTGGACGCGCTCGTGCGCGGGGGTGTGCGTCGCGCCTGCGTGTCGCCGGGATCGCGCTCGACGCCGCTGGCGCTCGCGCTCGGGCGCGACGAACGCCTGCAGGTGCAGGTGTTCCTCGAAGAGCGTTCGGCGGCGTTCTTCGCGCTCGGGGTGGCCAAGGCTGGCGGCACGCCTGTGGCGCTGGCGTGCACGAGTGGCACGGCAGCGGCCGAGTTCTTCCCCGCGATCGTCGAGGCGTCCCAGTCGCGCACACCGGTCGTCGTGCTGACGGCCGATCGGCCGCCACGGCTCCGCGGCACCGGCGCCAACCAGACGATCGATCAGACCGAGTTGTACGGCCGCTATGCCCGCGCATACCTCGAGCCGCCCGTACCCATGACGAACGACGACGCAGCCGCGTGGTCGGACACCGGTGCGCGCGCGGTCGAGGCGGCGTACGGCGACCCCGCCGGTCCAGTGCACGTGAATTGCGCATTCGACGAACCGCTCACCCCCACGGGAAGGTCGATCCCGGCGCCGGCGGTCGGCGCGGTCGCGTCGCCGACGCGCGAGCCGGACACAGGTGCGGCGCGGGCGGCCGTCGGCAGATTCGTCGAGACCTACGCAGGGCGCCGCGGGATGTGCACGATCGGTGGACTCCCTGCGCCCGAGACGCTCTCACTCTTGTCGTTCAGCTCCATGTTGGGGTGGCCCGTGCATGCCGAACCGCTCAGCGGACTCCGACTCGACGCCTCCGACGCCGGCCGTGCCCTGGCCGCCGGGCAGTTCCTGCTCAGCGACGCGGACTGGCTCGACCGACATGCCCCCGAGGTCGTCTTGCAGATCGGCGCCGCACCGACGACCCGGACGAGCCAGCGGTTGAGCGCCTCGGCATCGTCCCTCGTCGTGCTCGACCGCGGGCACCTGGACCCCGATCCCGAGGGCCGTGCGGAGCACCGGATGCGGGTCGAGCCCGAACTCTTCGCGGCGATCGCCTACGACGACCGTGGGTCCACGCCGGTCCCGGCGTGCGATCCGGACTGGTCCGAAACGTGGCGCACCTCCGATCTGGTGGCGCGTGCCCAGGTCGATCGACTGCTCGACGGCTGGGAGGAACCGTTCGAAGGTCGTGTCGCCCGCGACCTCGCGGCGTTCGTGCCGCACGGAGCCGCGCTCGTGATCGGCAACTCCACGCCGGTGCGCGACCTCGACTCGTTCATGGCGCCTCGGCGGCCGCCTCGGATCTGGGCGGCAGCGGATCTGCTGCGCGTCATCGGCAACCGAGGTGCGAGCGGCATCGACGGTCTGGTCGCCACCACCCTCGGCGTCGCGGCAGCGCACCACGGTCCGACCTACGCCCTGCTGGGAGACCTGTCCTTCCTCTACGACGCCGGGACGCTGCTGTGGTCGTCGCGGATGGGCGTCGATGCGGTGTTCGTCGTGCTCGCCAACGGCGGAGGACAGATCTTCTCGATGCTGGATCAGGGATCGGTTCCCGAGCTCGAGCAGCTGTTCACCACCCCTCATCCCGCGGCGATCGAGGACGTCTGTGCCGCGGCCAACGTCGGGCACTCGCTCGTCGGTCGGTCGAGTGAACTGCACCCGGCGTTGGAGCGAGCCGCGCGGGCGGGCGGGGTGCACGTCGTGGAGGTTTCGATCGACGCCGAGCGGGACCGCGAGCGACGAGCCGAGCTCCACGCCGAGATCCACGCCGCGCTCCGACCCCGCTGATCAGTCCATCAGCACCTTGTCGGACGAACCATCCCCACCGAAGAGCAGCACGAAGCACCGATAGTCCGGTGACGACGCGGTGAACGTACGAACCTCATACGGTTCGACGACCAAGACATCTCCCGCGACGAGCGCGACCTCGGCATCGTCGACGAACGCGACCGCCGACCCGCTCGCGACGAGGTACACCTCTGTCTGGCGTTTGTGCCGATGCGGTTCGTCGTGGCCCTCGTTGGCGTATCCGATGGCCACGGGCAGATCCCAGTTCCAGGGACCGCCGATCCAGCCTTTCGCATCTGCCGCTGCTTTCCCGAGTCGCATCCGTCACCCCCAGCGAAGCGCGTCGAGGAACGCGCGGAACTTGCGGTCGGTCTCTTCCCGCTCGCTCGCGGGCTCACTGTCCCCCAGGATGCCCGCACCCGCATACAGCGTCGCGCGATCGCCGACGAGCTCGGCGCACCGCAGCGCGATCGCCCACTCGCCGTCACCGGCGGCGTCGACCCACCCGACGGGACCGGCGTAGGAGCCTCGGTCGAAGGCCTCCAGTTGATGCAGCAGCGCCAACGCGTCGACGGTCGGCGTGCCGGCGACGGCGGGAGTCGGGTGGAGCGCCGTCACGAGCTCGAGCACGGTCGGCGCCGGTGCACGCAACCGGCCGCGGAACCGGGTGGACAGATGCCAGACGTTCGGGGTCTCGCGCAGCGTCGGCTCGGGATCCCAGCGCAGCGTGTCGCACAAGGGCTGCAGCACCCCCGCCACCGCCTCGACTACGATCCGGTGCTCCTGCTGATCCTTGGCCGAACGCGCGAGCGCCTCGGCGTTGGCGCGATCCTGCACCGGGTCGCCGGAACGCGGCGCGGAGCCGGCCAGCGGATGCGCGCGCACCTCGGCCCCTCGCCTGGACACCAGCAGTTCGGGGGACGCGCCGACGAGCACGCCGCGCCGCGTCGGCGCGATGAACGTGTAGGCATGCGGATCCACCGCGCGCAGCCGGTGCGCGAGTCGCCTCGGATCGAGGGATCGACCGGCATCGACCTCGATCGTGCGGGCCAGGACGACCTTGCGCAGCTCTCCCGCACGGATCCGGCGTGCGGCCTCCTGCACCGCACCCTCATACACCGCGGAGGCCGGCTCGTAGGTGAGCCGCGCCTCGGGGAACGCCGCCGAGGGGATCGCGCCCGACACGAGCACGGGTGCCACGATCGGCCCGATCCGCGCGGTCGCGAAGGGGTCCGCACGCCGAGTCACCGACGGACTCACGGTGAGGTCGCCGTCTCCGACGAAGGGCAGCGCGCCGCAGGCCACCGCGCCGTCTCCGCGATCGCGCAGGACGTCGCTCGCATCGCGGATCGAGACCGAGGCCCCGGGCCCGGTGGCGAGTCCGAGACCGTCGTGCTCGATGAAGACACCACCCGGCTGCCAGGCGGCCAGCAGGTCGAAGGAGGCGCCGAGCTGCTCGACACTCATGCCCGCACCCCGACGAGCAACTGGGCGATCCCGCTCGACAGCTGCAGTCGACGGGCCGACGGGAACCCGGCGTCGCGAAGCATCGCGAGCATCTCGGCGGGGGGCGGAAGATACGCCATGGACTTCGGCAGGTACGCGTACGCATCGCGGTCCGACAGGAGCCCGCCGATCATCGGCACCACTCGCTCGAAGTAGACCGAGTGACCAACACGCATGACCGCGTTGTCGGGACGGCTCGCCTCCAGCAGCGCGATCGCCCCGCCGGGGCGCACGACTCGCCCCAGCTCGGCGAACAGGTCGGACAGCGACACCACGTTTCGCAGCGCGAACCCGCACGTCACCCCGTCGGCGCTCGCGTCCCGCACCGGCAGTCGCAGCGCGTCGGCCTGCACCAAAGGCGCGTCCGCGCGAGCGCTCGCCAGCATCCCGAACGAGAAGTCGAAGCCCACCGCCAGGTATCCGGCGCGGCGCAGCTCCCGACAGAAGTCGCCGGTACCGCACGCGAGATCGAACACGCGGGAGCCGGTGGGCAGGTGCAGTTCGCGGATCGCGCGTCGCCGCCACCCCACGTCCATGCGCAGGGTCATGACCCGGTTCACCAGGTCGTATCGCGGGCTGATGCGGTCGAACAGATCGCGGACCGTCGCAGCCTTCTCGTCCCCGCGGGGTAGCTGCTCGTCGCTCACGTCTCGATCCGCTGTTCGGCTTCTTCCAGCAGCAGGCGGCGGAAGTGGCTCGACACGAGGCCGGTCACCGCAGGAAGGAGCTCCTCGAAGGCACCGACCATCCGCGCCGCCGCCTCGGGATCGTCGCCCGCAGTGTCGTGGATCGGCTCCCGAACGTGGCGGTCGAACAGGTCGACCGCCCGCACCGCGAGGTCACGAAGCGCGGCGTCGGCGTCGCGCGCGAGGCCGAGCAGCTCGCCGACAGGCAAGCCGAACTCCAGCAGCTTCAACGCGGTACGGACCAACTCGATGTCGCCCGCGTCGTAGCGGACCTCGCCGTCCACCGGCCGGCCGATCCGGATCCCCTCGCGCTCGACCGCCTGGATCAGCGACGCGGGCACGCCCGAAACGTCCGCCAGCTCGTCGAGGGTCAGGGTCGCGGTGCGGTCGGTGTCGGCTCCGTCCGCGCGCGCCGCGGCAACGGCGGCCGCCAGATCGGCGTCCGACGTCCCGAGTTCGCCGCGCACGACCCGGCCGATCGCGGCAAGCGTCAGGCCCTTGCCCTGCAGATCGCGGATCCGCCGGAGCCTCTCGGCGTGCGTGTCGTCGTACCAGGCGACGCGGCCCTCCCGAGCCGGCGCCTGCAGCAGGCCTCGGGACTGATAGAAGCGGACCGTGTCGACCGAAACGTCGCATGCGGCCGCCAGCTGCTCCACCCGATATCTCACGACCGATAACTCTACGAGTGCGCGCTCGAACCTTCACACCGTGCGCTCGAACGGCGGACGGGCGCCACCCGCGGATACGATGCGCCGCGTGAAGCACGTCCACCGCGCGGTGAGCCTCGCGATCGTCCTCGCGTGCGTGTCCGGGACGATGGTCGTCGGTGCTGCGCTCAAGAGCCCGTGTGCCGGCGGCAGCTACGGGGACGGGCGACAGTACCGGCTGCTGTGCTACTCCGACATCGTGCCCCTGCTGGGAACCGAGCAGCTGGCCGACGGCCGCCTGCCGTTCTTCGACCGCTGCGAGGTGTCGGACAACAACTGCGACGAATACCCGGTCCTCACGATGTACCTGATGCGCGCCGCAGCATGGATCTCGGGCAACGACTACGCCACGTTCTTCTACACGAACGCCGTCGTGCTGCTCGGGTTCGCGGCGATCATCGCCGTGTGCCTGTGGTTGCTGGCGGGCTCACGGGCGCTGTGGTTCGCGCTCGCGCCGACGCTGCTGATCTACGGCACGATCAACTGGGACCTCGCGGCGGTCGCATGCGCGACGGCGGCGCTGGTCGCCTGGGCGAAGCGACGAGACGGATGGGCCGGCGTCTTGATCGGGCTCGGGGCCGCGACGAAGTTCTATCCGGCGCTCGTGCTCGTGCCGCTGTTCCTCCAGGGGCTGCAGGACCGTGAGCCCGACCGATCGGTGCGTGTCCTGTGGTGGTCGGCCGGCACGTGGGTCGCGGTGAACCTGCCGTTCGCGATCGCGGCCCCGGACTCCTGGTGGGAGTTCTTCAGCTTCAACGCCGGACGCACACCCGACTTCGACAGCGTCTGGTACATCGCCTGCCGGCACGTCGCGGCGACGTGCATCTCGATCGACAACGTGAACTTCCTCGCGCTTGCCGGGTTCTTGCTCTCGGCGTTCATCGCGATCTACGTCAAGGGTCGGCGCGACCCGTCGTTCCCGCGCTGGGCCACGGGCGTTCCGCTGCTGATCTGCTTCTTGCTGACGAACAAGGTCTACTCACCGCAGTACTCCCTGTGGCTGTTGCCGTGGTTCGCCTTGACGATGCCGCGTCTCGGCCGGTTCATCGCCTTCGAGGTGGCCGACGTCGCCGTGTTCGTCACGCGCTTCTGGTTCTTCGGGACCTACACCGGCGTGATGGAGTTCCCGCAGCAATGGTGGTTCGAACTGGCGATCGGGATCCGCATCGCGATCCTCGTGTGGTGCCTGGTCGGCTGGGTACGCGACGAGATCCCACCGCTGTCGCTCGCACGAACCTGGCAGCGCGCGCCGGATGCTCCGCCCCCACTGGTGCCGGTATGAGCGCGACGACCGTGGCCGACCGCTCCGCCCACGCCGATGTGCGCATCCGCGATGGATGGCGCGAGACCCTGTGGGCCTTCCTCGGCGCCCGGCTGCTCCTCGCCGCGATCGGCGTGCTCGGCGGCGGCACCCTCGCCCTGTCGCCGGGCCAGCCGCCCACCGACGCCGGGTTCCCGAACCCACTGCTCGCGCCCGGGTGGCACATGCTGTTCACGTCGCTGCAGCGTCAGGACGCCCAGTGGTTCCTTCGTCTCGCGACGTCGGGCTACGCGCCGGGGGACAACAGCGCCGCGTTCTTCCCCGCCTTTCCCACAGCGATCCGCCTCACAACCTGGCTACCGGGTGTCGGACCGCTCGCCGCAGGGTTGCTCGTGGCGAACCTGGCCGCCTTCGCAGCCCTGCTGTTGCTGCACGCGTTGACCCGCTACGAGCTCGGGAGCGAGGCCGCGAGGAGGGCGGTGCTG
>DATECH010000115.1:0-8488 GCA_035287005.1 Actinomycetota bacterium
CGGTCCAGCCGTCGTCGAGCACCATCGTCTCGTCCCCCCCAAGGTTGAACATCGGCTCGACCGCGATCACGAGACCGGGCTTCATCTCGGGCCCCCGCCCCAACGGTCCCCAGTTCTGGATGAAGGGATCCTCGTGCAACGCCCGCCCGATGCCGTGGCCACCGTATTCGCGGACCACGCCGATGCCCTGGGCGATCGCGACCTGCTCGATCGCGTAACCGATGTCGGACAGCCGCCCGCCCGGCCGGATCGCTGCGATCGCGGCGTCCAGCGCGGCCTGCGTGGTCTCGACCAACCGCTTCGCGTCGGCGCTCGGCGGCGAGCCGACGAACACCGTCACCGCGGAATCCGCGTGGAAACCCTCCCAGATCGCGCCGAAGTCCAGGGACACGAGGTCGCCGTCTCGAAGGACCCCCGACGTGGACGGGATGCCGTGGACGATCTCGTTGTTGATCGAGGCGCACAGCGTACCGGGAAACGGGATCCGACCACCGCCGCCCCCGTAGCCGAGGAACGACGGGGTGGCGCCTGCCGCGGCGATGGCCTCCGCCGAGACCCGATCCAGGTCGAGGGTGGTCGCCCCGGGAACCACCGCCTCGAGCACGCGCTCGATCGTATCGGCGACGATCGCGCCCGCACGGCGCATCTTGTCCAGCTCGCTCGGCGATTTGCGGATGATCATGGCTTCCTCCGCCTCACAGCACGTCGCGCAGGACGTCGAACATCCGCGCGCTGACGTCGGCCATCGGGGCTTCGGCGTCGACCGAGCGCAGCAACTCGCGCTCGGCGTAGAACGCCTCCAAGGGCTGGGTCTGCTCGCGGTAGACGGCGAGCCGGCGCTTCACGGTCAGGGCGTCCTCGTCGCTCCGCTTCTCTAACGGTTCGCCGTCGGCATCGCACTTCTGATCGTCCAGCGGCCGGCTCCACTCCTCGTGATACGTGCGCTTGCACGCCGGGCAGGTGGACCGCCCGATGATCCGCCGGATCGCGGTGGCGTCGCCGATGCGGAACTGCACCACGGCGTCCAAGGGCGTGTGCGCCTGCGTCAGCACCTCTTCGAGGGCGCGCGCCTGGGGCACGGTCCGCGGGAAGCCGTCGAGGATGAACCCCTTGGAGGCGTCGGGCTCCTGCAGCCGCTCGTTGACCATCCGCACCATCACGACATCCGGCACGTACTCGCCCCGGTCCATGTAGGTGCGCGCCTCGATGCCCAGCGGCGTGCCCGCCTGCACGGCCTCGCGCAGCGTGTCGCCCGTGGACAGTTGCGGGATCCCCAGACGCTCGGACAACACCCGGGCCTGGGTCCCCTTCCCGGCCCCCGGCAATCCCAGGAAGACGAAGCGCATCGGCCGCGGCCCTTTCCGCTAGCTCAGGAAACCCTCGTAGTGGCGCATCATCAGCTGCGACTCGATCTGTTTCATCGTTTCCAGCGCGACGCCGACCGCGATCAGGATCGAGGTGCCGCCGAACGGGAACTGATCGATGCCCCACCATGCGAGCACGATCGTGGGCACCAGCGCGATGGCCGCGAGGAACAGCGAGCCCGGCAGGGTGATGCGCACCAGGATGGCGTTGAGGTAATCGGCGGTGGGCGGCCCCGGCCGGATGCCGGGAACGAACCCGCCGTTCTTGCGCAGGTTGTCGGCCGTGCGAACCGGATCGAACTGGATCGCCGTGTAGAAGTAGGCGAAGAACACGATCAGCGCAGCCAGGATCACCATGTAGACGGGGTTCGCGGTGTTGCTGATGTAGTTGTTCACGAAGTTCTGGAACCACTGGCCGTGGATCACGCTGGCGAGCAGCACCGGGAAGTACAGGATCGAGTTGGCGAAGATGATCGGGATCACACCGGCCTGGTTGACCTTCAGCGGCAGGTAGGTGCTGCCCCCCATCGTCTGCTTGCGCCCAACGACGCGCTTGGCGTACTGGATCGGGATGCGGCGCTGTCCCTGGTCCATGTAGACCACGGCCACGATGATCCCGATGCCGATCAGCAACACGACGGCGAACTTGCCCGGTCCCCCGCCGCGAAGGATCGCGCTGCCCTCGAACGGCAGCCGGCTGATGACCGAGGTGAAGATCAGGATCGACATGCCGTTGCCCACGCCGCGCTGGGTGATCAGCTCACCGAGCCACATGATCAGCGCCGTGCCGGCCGTCATCACGAGCACGATCAGCAGCACGTTGGACGGCTTGAACGAGCCCGGGACCGTGAACAGGTCCGGGGTGTTCTGCGCGCCCGAGTGGAACAGGAACACGAGCCCGGTCGACTGCAGGAACGCGAGCGCCACCGTCACGTAGCGCGTCGTCTGGTTGATCTTCTTGGTGCCGGCCTCGCCCTGGTCCTGCCATTGCTGGAGCTTGGGGATGACCACCGTCATCAGCTGGATGATGATCGAGCTGGTGATGTACGGCATGATCCCCAGCGAGAAGACCGAGAACCGCTCGATCCCGCCGCCCGAGAACAGGTTCAGCAGGTCCAGGAAGCCGCCGGAGGCCTGATCGTCCAGCACGCTGGTGTCCACGATCGGCACCGGCACGTGGTTGCCGAACCGGAACACGACGACGATGCCCAGCGTGAACAGGATCTTGTTGCGAAGATCCGGGATACGGAACGAGTTGAGGAACGCCTTCAGCACGTCCGGCTAGCCTACCTGCAGATCAGCCGATGATTGCAGCGGTCCCACCGGCGGCCTCGATCTTTGCCTTGGCCGTCGCGGAGAAGGCGTGCGCCTTGACCGTGAGCGCCTTCGGGATCTCGCCACGGCCGAGGATCTTCACGGGAGCGCCCTTGTGGGCCAAGCCATGTGCGTAGAGATCCTTCGGGGTGACCTCGCCGTCGAAGTACTGGGCGAGCACCTCGACGTTGACCGGCGCGTACTCGACCCGGTTGGGGTTCGTGAAGCCCTTGAGCTTGGGCACGCGGCGTTGGTAGGGCATCTGCCCGCCCTCGAAGTACGCCGGGACGTTCTTGCGCGCGCCGGTTCCCTTCGTGCCGCGGCCCGCGGTCTTGCCGCCGGCGCCGGCACGGCCGCGGCCGACGCGCTTGCGCTCCTTGTTGGCGCCCTCGGCGGGGCGAAGATGGTGGAGCTTCACGACGAGACCTCCTCGACGGTGACGAGGTGCCGCACCTTGGCGATCATGCCGCGGATATCGGGGCGGTCCTCTTTGATGACGGAGTCGTGCATGCGGTGCAGCCCGAGCCGCCGCACCGTGTCCTTCTGGTCCTTGGGACGATCGATCGCGCTGCGCACCTGGGTGACCTTGAGCTGTGCCATCAGGCGCCACCGCCCTGCGTCACGCCGTACTGCTCCGACAGCGCCTCGGCGCGGGCGGCGTCCCGGCGATCCTTCGCGGCCGCGACGGCCTCGAGCATCGGGCGCGGCGCCACCTGGTGCAGCTCGCGACCGCGCATCGTGGCGATCTGCTGGGGTGTGCGCAGGGCCTGCAGGCCGGCCACGGCCGCCTTCAGGATGTTGATCTGGTTGGACGAGCCCATCGATTTGGACAGGATGTCCTTGATGCCGGCGCACTCGACCAGCGCGCGAACGGGGCCACCGGCGATCACGCCGGTACCGGGGGCGGCGGGCTTGAGCATCACGACGCCCGCCCCTGCCTCGCCCACGATCTCGTGGGGGATCGTCGTGCCCATCATCGGGACCTCGAACATCTTGCGCCGGGCCTCCTCGACGCCCTTGGCGATGGCGGCCGGCACCTCCTTGGCCTTGCCGTAGCCGAAGCCGACCCGGCCGGCGCCGTCGCCGACGACGACCAGAGCAGCGAACGAGAACCGGCGCCCGCCCTTGACCACCTTCGCGACCCGGTTGATCGAGATGACCCGCTCTTCGAACGGGCTCTTGTCTTCGTTGCGTGCGTCGTAGCGTCGCATCAGATCTGTAGACCTCCCTCGCGGGCGCCGTCGGCGACCGCCGCAACGCGCCCGTGGTACTGGCGCCCGCCGCGATCGAACACGACGGTTGCGATGCCGGCGTCCTTCGCACGGCTCGCGATCAGCTCGCCCACGGCCTTGGCGCGCTCGATCGGGTTGGTCCCCGACACCTCGGCGTCGCTGGCCGCCGCGATCGTCACGGCCGCCCGGTCGTCGATCAGCTGGACGTAGATGTGGCGGTTGGAGCGGAACACCGCCAGGCGCGGACGGGTCGCCTCGCCGCGGACCTTCTTGCGCACGCGGCGATGCCGCCGCAGCCGGGCCTCGCGCTTCGTCTTGGCTTCCATCAGGCAGCACCCTTCGCGGCCTTGCCGGCCTTCTTGCGCACGTACTCGTTCTCGTATCGGATTCCCTTGCCCTTGTACGGCTCGGGCTTGCGGATCTTGCGGATGTTCGCCGCGACCTCGCCCACCTGCTGCTTGTCGTTGCCGCGCACCACGATCGAGGTCGTGGTGGGCACCTCGAACTCGATGCCCTCGGGTTGGGGTACCAGCACCGGGTGCGAGTAGCCCACCTGGACCTCCAGGTCCTTACCCTTGAGCGCGGCGCGGTAGCCGACGCCGACGATCGCCAGGCGCTTCTCGTAGCCCTTGGTCACGCCCTCGACCATGTTGGCCACGAGCGTGCGGCACAGCCCGTGCAGCCCGCGGTTGAAGCCCTCGTCGTCGGGACGCTCCACGCGGGCGACGCCGTCTTCGACCACGACCCGGATGTTCGGGTGGATCGACTGCGTCAGCGTGCCGCGCGGGCCCTTCACGGTCACCACGTTGGCGGCGTCGACGCTGATCTCGACGCCGCTCGGGATCTCGATGGGCTGCTTTCCGATCCGACTCATGCCTGCATCACCACACGTAGGCGAGGACTTCCCCGCCGATCCCTTTCTTGGCCGCCGTGCGGTCGGTCATCACGCCCTGGGACGTGGACACGATCGCGATGCCGAGGCCGCCCATCACCCGGGGCAGCTCGCCACGCCCGCGGTAGGAGCGCCGGCCCGGCTTGGAGATCCGCTTGATCCCGGTGATCGTGCGCTGCTTGCGGGGGCCGTACTTCATGATGATCTTGAACGCCTGGTGGACGCCCTCGCCCTCCTGCTCGAAGCCGGCGATGTAGCCCTCCTCGGTCAGGATCGCCAGGATCGCTCGCGCCTGCTTGGACATCGGCGCGAGCGTGTCGTCCTTGTAAGCGATGTTCGCGTTGCGGATGCGCGTGAGCAGATCCGCAACCGGATCGGACACGTTGGAGGCGATTTTCTTGGCCGTGGCTACCATGACGCCTTCGTCACCCCCGGCAGTTCACCCAGGTGCGCCAGCTGACGGAAGCACAGGCGGCACAGCAGGAACTTCTTGTAGACCGCGCGCGGCCGGCCGCAACGCTGGCAGCGCGTGTAGGAGCGCACGCGGTACTTCGGCTGCTTGCGCTGCTTGTTGACCAGTGCCTTCTTCGCCATCGTGTTCCTCTCAGCTCGCCGCCGCGACGTCGCGCACCAGCGGGAATCCGAGCGCCAGCAACAGCGCGCGACCTTCATCGTTGGTGCGGGCGGTCGTCACGATCGTGATGTCCATGCCTCGCACCTGCGCCACCTTGTCGTAGTCGATCTCCGGGAAGATCAGCTGTTCGGTCACCCCGAACGTGTAGTTGCCCCGCCCGTCGAACGCGCGCGGGTCCAGACCGCGGAAGTCGCGGATGCGTGGCAGCGCCAGCGACACGAGCCGGTCGAAGAACTCCCACATCCGGTCGCCCCGCAGGGTGACCTTGACCCCGATCGCGTTGCCCTCGCGCAGCTTGAACCCCGCGATGGATTTGCGCGCCTTCGTGATGACGGGCTTTTGGCCGGCGATGATCGTGAGGTCCTCGACGGCGGCATCCAGCATACGGCCATCCTTCAGCGCGTCGCCGACGCCCATGTTGATCACGATCTTGTCCAGCCGGGGCACCTGCATCACGTTGGCCAGCCCGAGCTCCTTCTGCAGCTCGGGGACCAGCTCGTCGCGGAAGCGCCGCTTCATCCGGGGCATGTCGGTCTCAGCCACCCGTCAACACCGCCTCGCACTTGCGGCAGAACCGCACCTTGCCCTCGTCGGTCGACCGGTGCCCGACCCGCGTGAGCTGGTGACAGCCGGGGCACACGAGCTGGATGTTGGAGATGTCGACGTAGGTCTCGATGTCGATGATCCCGCCCTGGTTCAGCTGCTGACCGGTGCGCGTGCGCTTGGCGCCGGTGCGCTGGTGCCTCTTGGCCATGGCGACGCCGTCGACCATGACCCGACCCTCGCCGGGCATCACCCGCACGACGCGGCCCTCTTTGCCACGATCCTTGCCCGCGATGACGCGGACGAGATCGTCCTTCTTGATGTCGACTCCCGACATCTACAACACCTCCGGGGCGAGCGAGATGATCTTCATGAACTTCTTCTCGCGCAGCTCGCGCGCGACGGGCCCGAAGATGCGGGTGCCGCGCGGGTTCTTGGCGTCGGTCGTGAGGATCACGACCGCGTTGTCGTCGAAGCGGATGTAGGACCCGTCGGGGCGGCGGCGCTCCTTGGCGGTGCGCACGACCACGGCCTTGACCACCTCCCCCTTCTTCACGGCGCCGCCCGGCAGGGCGTCCTTGACCGTGGCGACGATCACGTCGCCCACGCCTGCGTAGCGGCGGCCGGAGCCACCGAGCACGCGGATGCACAGGACCTCCTTGGCCCCCGTGTTGTCCGCGACCTTGCAGCGTGATTCCTGTTGGATCACTTCGCTCGCTCCACGATCTCCACGACCCGCCAGCGCTTGGACTTGCTGAGGGGGCGCGTCTCCACCACGCGGACCGTGTCGCCCACGTGCGCGTCGTTCGTCTCGTCGTGCGCGGCCAGCTTCGAGGAGCGGCGCACCGTCTTGCCGTACAGCGCGTGGCGGACCGCTCGGTCGATGCGCACCATGACCGTCTTGTCCATCCCGTCGGACACGACGACCCCGGTGCGCACCTTGCGCCGCGCGCGATCGGTGGTGGTTGGCTCGCTCACTGGTCAGCCTCCTCGGCCGCGTCTGTCTGGGTGGCAGGGGTGGCCTCGGCCGCGACGATCGCGTCGAGCTCCAGGTCGATCTCGCGCTCGCGCAGCACCGTGGCGATGCGAGCGACGTCGTGGCGCAGCTCCTTGAGCCGTGCCGTGTTGTCCAGCTGGCCGGTCGCCAGCTGGAACCGCAGGTTGAACAGCTCCTCTTTCGCACCCTCGATGCGTGCGAGGAGATCCTCGTTGGGGAGCTCGCGGAGCTCGGCAGCTTTGCTGGGCATCGTCAGTCCCCCACCCGAGAGATGAACTTGGTCTTGATCGGCAGCTTGTGTTGCGCGCGGAGCATGGCCTCGCGGGCCAGCGGCTCCGACACCCCGGCGAGCTCGAACATCACGCGACCGGGCCGAACGACCGCGACCCAGCCCTCCGGGTTGCCCTTGCCCGAGCCCATGCGGGTCTCGGCAGGCTTCTTGGTGGTCGGCTTGTCCGGGAAGATCGTGATCCAGACCTTGCCGCCACGCTTGATGTGACGCGTCATGGCGACGCGGCTGGACTCGATCTGCCGGTTCGTGATCCACGCCGGTTCGAGCGCCACGATCGCGTAGTCGCCGTACTGGATCTCCGTGTGGCCCTTGGCCTTGCCGCGCATGTTGCCGCGGTGCTGCTTGCGGTGCTTGACCCGCTTGGGAGCCAGCATCAGGCCTCACCACCCTCGGTGGCCGGCGCGGCCGCCACGGTCTCGGGCGCGGGGGGTTCCGCCGGGGCGGGGGTTTCCGCGGCAACGGCGACCTTTGCCGCCGCCGGCTTGGCGGGCGCGGGTTTGTTCTCCGAGCGAAGGCCACCGCGGGCGCGGGCGCTCGCGCGGGCGCGCGCACGCTCGGTCTCCTGCTCGCGGTAGGGCACCTCGTCGCCGTGGTAGATCCACACCTTCACGCCGATCGCGCCCATCGTGGTGCGCGCCTCGGAGGTGCCGAAGTCGACCTTTGCCCGCAGGGTGTGCAGCGGGACCCGGCCTTCGCGATACCACTCCTTGCGGCCCATCTCGGTGCCGCCCAGCCGTCCGGCGGCCGCGACCCGGACCCCGAGCGCGCCCGAGCGCATCGCGGTCTGCACGGCGCGGCGCATCGCGCGGCGGAACGCCACGCGGCCGACCAGCTGCTCCGCGACGCCCTGCGCGAGCAGCGCGGCGTCGGTCTCTGGACGCACCTCGCTCGAGGCCTGGTTCATGTCCTCGACCTTCACGTCGACGCGCTTCTTCGTGTAGCGCTCGATGTCCTTGCGCAGGCGGTCCACCTCGGCGCCCTTGCGACCGATCACGATGCCGGGGCGCGCGGTACGGATGAACACCCAGATCTGGTCGCCCTTGCGCTCGATGTCGATCGACGAGATCCCGGCACGCGTCAGCCGCGAACGGATGTGCCTACGGATCCAGATGTCCTCATGCAGGAACTGCGAGTAGTCGCGGTTGGCGTACCAGTTGCTCTTCCAGGGGTAGATCACCCCGAGCCGGAACCCATATGGGTGGATCTTGTGTCCCACTAGC
>DATECH010000116.1:0-2800 GCA_035287005.1 Actinomycetota bacterium
ACACGTGCGCGATATCCCGAACACCACCAACTGCACGTTCGGAGACGTCGCGGTGGGTCCCGCAGGAGCGGTCGCGCATGTGTGCCAGAAGGATCGACCCCATACCGACCCGGTGGCCTCCGTGTTGCGCATGTCGATCGACGCCGACGGCCTGAAGCCGGGCGCGTTCGCGCCGACCACCACGGTAGGGCACACGGCGGTCGGCCTGTTCGAGCCGATCAAACCGCAACGCTCGCGCACGGTCGACGCCGAGGTGGGGCTTGCCTGGCTCCTCCAGGGCCCACAGCGCGGCCGATTGGTGATGTTGTTCACCGACGAGAAGCCCGACGAGAGCGACAACTCCGACATCTACGTCAAGACATCGGACGACGGCGGTGTTTCCTGGTCATCGCGGATCGCGGTGACGAGCGCCGTGCGCAGCCAGTTCCTGCCGAGGCTCGCGATGGACCCGGCGACGGGACACCTGGTCTCCGGGTGGCACGACGCCCGGTTCGACGACGGCACCGGGCCCTACGACACCGACGGGCTGTCGAACACCGACGCGATGTACGCGGTCGCTTTCAGTGCCGATGGGGGCGACGCGTGGACCGCCCCGCAGATGGTGAGCGACGGGGCGTCCAACGCGGTGGCCAGCCGCAACCAGATCGAATTCGGTGACTACACCGGCTTGGCTTTCACGTTCGGCATCGCGCATCCGGCATGGGCGGACAACTCGAACTCCACGGGCGACAATCCGGACGGAACCTTGCACGCGTTCGACGTGTATTCCGCAGCGGTCACGGAAACCTGAGTCAGTGCTGCGCAACGGGCGCGGCGTCGATCGCGTCGGCGGCGGCGTGATGATCCGCGACCGTGTCGCGGCCGGGGATGAAGCGGTTCGACACCAGTGCCGCGACCAGCAGCACGCCGCCCGCCAACAACAACGCCGGGCGGAACCCCTGCATGAACGCGTCGTTGAACGCTGTCTGCACGGCCGCCGCCGTCGGCTGCGACAGCCCGTCGACGGACAGCTCTCCGTGCTGTGCGGACGCCGCGATCGATTGGATCTGCGCGCTGGTCAGCCCGAGCGGCGCGATCGCGGGCGTGAACGCGTTGCGGATCTGCGAACTCAGGATGGCCCCCAGCACCGCGATGCCCAGGACACCACCGACTTCGCGACTCGTGTTCGTCATCGCGGAGCCGAGCCCCGCGCGTTCACGCCCGACGCTGTTCATGACGGCCGCCGTCATCGGCGCCATCGTCGCGCCCATGCCGTGACCCATCGCCAGGAAGATCGGGAACATCACCCAGTACGACGTCGCGGGCGTGAGCAGCAGGCCGAGCAGGACCAACCCCCCGCCTGCAAGGCACAGCCCGTAGGTCATCGGCCCGCGCGAGCCGTGTTTGGACGCGTACTTGCCCGAGTTCGGCGCGGTCACGATGATCGCGACGGTCAGCGGCAGGAAGGCGGCGCCCGCCTCGAACGGCGAGTACCCGTGGATCGTTTGCATGTAGATCGTCAGGAAGAAGAACGTCGCGAACATGCCGAGCGAGATCGCGAACGCGACGGTGTTGCCGGCCGAGAAGGCCGGGATCCTGAAGAAGCGCAGCGGCATCATCGCGTGGGGGTTCTTCAGCTCCCAGCGGAGGAACCCGATCAGTAACACCGCGAACAGCACCAATGACCCGACGATCTTCGCGTCGCTCCAGCCGAGCGCGTTCGCCTCGATCAGCCCGTAGGTGACCAGGAAGAGCGCGGAGGTACCCAGAACCAGCCCGACGATGTCGAGCTGCCGTTCCTGCTCGGAGCGAGACTCACGCACCGTCGACGTGGCCACCAGGAACGCGACGATGCCGATCGGCACGTTCAGGAAGAACACGGATTCCCAGCCGAGGTGCTCGACCATGTAGCCGCCGAGCGTGGGGCCCAGCGCGAGCGCGATGCCCGACACGCCCGCCCAGATGCCGAGCGCCTTCGCGCGTTCGTGCGGCGGGAAGGTGACCGTGATGATCGATAGGGTGCCGGGGATCAGCAGCGCGCCGCCGACGCCCTGCAGTGCGCGGGCCACGATCAACTGGGTCGGGGACGTCGCGAGGCCGCACGCCAGCGAGAACACCGTGAAGACTGTGAGGCCCGCGAGGAACATCCTCTTGCGGCCGTATCGGTCGCCCAGGATCCCGCCGGTGAGCAGCAGCGAGGCGAACGCGAGCACGTAGGCGTCGACGATCCATTGCAGCTGGGAGAAGCCCGCTGCGAGATCCGTCTGGATCGTCGGCAGCGCGACATTGACGACCGTGTTGTCGAGCATCGCCATCGCCAGGGCGAAGCACATCGTGAGCAGCACGATGCCCTTCTCGCGTGCGTTGTCGCCCTCGAACCCGAACAATGCGCCCCCTTGCGGCGTCTTTCGTTGCCCAACCCCGGCGAGGCCGTGGATGTTCCGGGCGCTTCTAGGTCAGCTTGCGGTGCTTGCGGACCGCGAGCGGCACGAACACGGCCAGGATCGCCCCTCGGTGCGGATGATGTGATCGGAGGCGCCCATGCGGTCCGCCAGATTACCCGGCGTCACGGCGAACGTGGCGTCCTCACCTATCCTGGCCGGACGTGCTCGAACTGATCGAACTGCACCGTGCCTTCGGCAACGTCGTCGCGCTCGACGGCATCTCCTTCGAGGTCCCGCCCGGTCGCATCGTCGGGTTCGTCGGCCGAAACGGCGCCGGCAAGACCACGGCGATGCGCATCGCGCTCGGCGTTCTGCAGGCTGATGCCGGGGAGGTCCGGTGGCGGGGCGCGCCCGTCGACACGGCCGTGCGCCGGCGG
>DATECH010000117.1:0-5410 GCA_035287005.1 Actinomycetota bacterium
CTTCTGTGTGGGAGCGCTCGAGACGCTGCGGATCCGCGACGGGGTGGCAGAGCACGCTGCGCTGGGGCCACGCGTGCAGGCCATCGGCGCGTTCGGGCAGGACGGTCGCGGGGAACTCTACGCCGTGTCGCTCAACGGCGAGGTGTATCGACTGGAGGCGCGGTAGCCGCTGCCCATCACGCGGGGATGTCGCGGAGCTTCGTACCCTTCGGGTCGTAGGGCGGCTCCGGCAGGATCCGTGCGGTGTGCGGATCGCCGACGACGAACACCGAGACCTCCTCGTTCGCATCGACCACCTCGCGATCGAGGTAGGCGAGCGCCAGGCTCTTGCCGACGTGGTGGCCGTAGGCGCCGGACGTGACTTCGCCGACCCGTCGCTCGCCGATCCAGATGCCGTCGTCGGCGCTCGCGTCGGCATCGTCGGCGTCAACCTCCAGCAGCACGAGCAACTGCCGTGCGCCCTCCTCGCGCTCGCGAGTCGCGCCAACCCTCCCGATGAAGTCGCCCTTGTCGAACGCGATGAACCGGTCGAGCCCGGACATGCCGGGCGTGTAGTCCTGGCGGAACTCCGCCGACCAGATGCCGTAGCCCTTCTCGAGGCGGAGGCTGTCCACCGCGCGATCGCCGATCGGGCGGAGTCCGTGCGCGGCACCCGCGTCGCTGAGTTCGTGCCACAAGGTCCGGTGCTGGTTCGTCGACACGACGATCTCGTAGCCGAGCTCGCCGGTGAGCGAGATGCGCCCGACCGTTGCGAGGGCGCTGCCGACGTCCATCGAGCGGATCGTCAGGAACCCGACGCCCTCGTTGGACACGTCCTCGTGCACGAGCTCCTCGAGGATCCGCCGTGACGCCGGACCGGAGATCGAGAAACCCATCCGGTCCTCGGTGAGGTTCCGCAGTTCGACGCCGGAGGCCGGCAGGTGCTGGCGGAACCACCGCTGGTGCCAGTCCTGCAGGTAGTAGGAGCCCGTGAGCCAGAATCGGTCGTCGGCCAACCGCGCCACGGTCAGGTCGCCCATCAGACGGCCGGCTTCGTTCAGCATCGGCGCCAACCGGATGCGGCCGACCTCGGGGATCCGCCCGGCCAGCAGGCGGTCGAGCCACGCCGCCGCGTCGGGCCCGGTCACCTCGTAGCGCGCGTACTGCGCGATCTCGTAGGCGCCCGCTGCGGTGCGCACGGCCTCGACCTCCTCGCCGACGATCGGCTCGGCATTGGACCGGCTCAGCGTGTCGTTCTCGACGAAGTCCGGCGAGGGCGCGAAGTACAGCGGCACCTCGAGCCCCCAGTTCACGGTGAACTGCGCGCCGGCCGCGAGGAAGTCGTCGTAGCAGGGCGTGGTCTTCAACGGCCGCCCTGCGGGAAGTTCCTCGTTCGGGTAGGCCATCACGAACCGGCGGGCGTAGAACTGCGCGGTGGTGTCGCGCAGGTAGCGGTCCTCGGACGCGTACGTCCCGAACCGCGCGACGTCCATGCCGAACACGTCGTAGCCGGGATCGCCGTCCACGATCCAGTTGGCGAGCGCCAGGCCGATGCCGGCGCCCTGGGAAAAGCCCGCCATGCAGCCGCACGCGGCCCAGTAGTTCGGGATGCCCGCGACGGGTCCGACGAGCGGGTTCCCGTCGGGTGTGAAGGTGAACGCGCCGTTGACCCAGCGCTTGATGCCTGTGTCGGCGAGCACCGGGAACCGAGCGAACCCGATCGACAACTCGGGCATGATCCGCTCGATCTCCTCGGGGAACAGCGTGCGCCCGAAGTCCCAGTCCGCTCCCTCCACCATCCAGTGACGCGGGTTCTGCTCGTAGACGCCGAGCAGCACGCCGTTGCCCTCGCGCTGCAGGTAGGTGAAGCCCTCGAGATCGGTGACGGCGGCCATCTCACCGGGGATCGCGGCGACCTCGGGGATCTCGTCGGTGACGAGGTAGTGGTGCGGCATCGGCACGAGCGGGTGGTCGACGCCGACCATGTTGCCTACCCGCCGCGCCCACAGGCCGGCGGCGTTAATGATGTGCTCGGCCGTCATGTCGCCGAGCTCGGTCTCGACGCGCCACTCACCGTTCGGCAGCGGGGTGAGCGACAGGACCCGGTTGTGCTCGATCACCTCGGCGCCGCGCTTGCGCGCAGCGATCGCGTAGGCGCGCGTGGAGCCGCTGGGGTCCAGGGTTCCCTCCAGCGGGTCGTACAGCGCGCCCAGCACCCCGCTCGGGTCGATGATCGGGACCATCGCGACGGCCTCCTCGGGGGTAAGGAGATACGCGTCGGTGTCCTGGCTGCGGAGCCACGCGAGCTCGGACTTCAGCCACCGCCAGCGCTCGGGGGTGCCGGCGAGCTCCATGCCGCCGCTCATGTGCAGGCCGACACTCTGGCCGCTCTCTGCTTCCACCTGCGGGTAGAGGCCGATCGTGTACTTCTGCAGCGCGGCGATGCGCGTGTCGCCGTTCATCGCGTGGAAGCCGCCGGCCGCGTGCCAGGTGGAGCCGGCGGTGAGCTCCTCGCGCTCCAGCAGCATGGTGTCGGTGCACCCGCGCAGTGCCAGGTGGTAGAGGACGCTGCAGCCGACGATGCCGCCGCCGATCACGACGACCTGATAGCGATCCTTCACGCGAGCGGCCTTCCAAGCAGGGGATACGAGCGCGACGGAGTGTATCCGGGGTGCTCAGGCGCGAAGTGACCCCCGGTCGCCTCGGGTCGTCGCGGGGCCCGATCGATCATGATGGGGACGTGGACGCGCTGACGAAACCCGCCGCGGGGCCCGGGCTCACGCTCACGAGAGTTCCCGAGCCCACGATCGGGATCAACGACGTGCTGATCCGGGTCGACCGCACGGGTATCTGCGGCACCGACGTCCACATCGCCGACTGGAACGAGTGGGCACTCGGTGCGGTGAAGCCGCCGCTCGTGGTCGGGCATGAGTTCGTCGGGGAGATCGTCGAGGTCGGGTCCAACGTGACGGACTTCCACCCGGGCGACGTGGTCTCGGGCGAGGGGCACGTCGTGTGCGGGCGGTGCCGCAACTGCATGGCGGGCCGACGGCACCTGTGCGCGCAGACCTCGAGCGTGGGCGTGGACCGTCCGGGGGCGTTCGCGGAGTACATCGCGCTGCCGATGACCAACGTCTGGCACCACGACCCCGCCATCGACCGCGACGTCGCGGCGATCTTCGATCCGTTCGGAAACGCCGTGCACTCGGCACTCCAGTTCCCGGTGCTCGGCGAGGACGTGTTGATCACCGGCGCCGGGCCGATCGGGCTCATGGCGTGCGCGGTGGCGCAGCACGCCGGCGCCCGCTACGTGGTCGTGACCGACGTCAACCCCTACCGGCTCGAGCTCGCGCGCGCGGTCGGCGCGACGCGCGCGGTCGACATCCGTTCGACGTCGATCGACGAGGTGGAGCGCGAGCTCGGCATGAAGGAGGGCTTCGACGTCGGCCTGGAGATGAGCGGCAACCCCGATGCGTTCCACGCGATGCTTGCGAACATGTGTCACGGCGGCAAGATCGCGCTGCTGGGCTTGCCCGATCGCCCGTTCGCGATCGACTGGAACCTCGTGATCCACGACATGATCACGATCAAGGGTGTGTTCGGCCGCGAGATGTATGAGACCTGGTACATGATGACCGTGATGCTGCAGGGTGGGCTCGATGTGTCGCCTGTGATCACGCATCGCTTCCACTACACCGATCACGAAGCGGCCTTCGACGCCGTCCGTTCAGGGCAGGCGGGCAAAGTGCTCCTGTATTGGCGGGAGGAACCATGATCGGCGACGTGCGCAGCCAGCTCGATGCGGAACTCGCGGCGATCCGCGAGGCGGGCACCTTCAAGGGGGAGCGGGTGCTGACCAGCCCGCAGGGTCCGCACGTGACGATGCCCGGTCGCGAGGGCGAGCGGATCGTCAATCTCTGCGCGAACGACTACCTGGGGCTGGCGAACCACCCGGAGATCGTCGCGGCCGCGCACGAGGCGCTGGACCGATGGGGGTTCGGGATGGCCTCGGTCCGGTTCATTTGCGGCACCCAGCAGGTGCACAGGGACCTGGAGGCTGCGCTGACCGCGTTCCTCGGGACCGAGGACACGATCCTGTACCCGTCGTGCTTCGATGCGAACGGGGGACTATTCGAGACGCTGCTCACCGACGAAGACGTGGTGGTCTCCGACGCGCTGAACCACGCGAGCATCATCGACGGGATCCGGCTGAGCAAGGCGAAGCGTCTGCGCTTCGCCAACGGCGACATGGACGAGCTGGAGGCGCGCCTGCGGGAAGCGCAGGGCGCCCGGCGGATCCTGATCGCGACCGACGGCGTGTTCTCGATGGACGGCTACATCGCGAACCTTCCTGCGATCTGCGACCTGGCGCAGCGGTACGGCGCGATGACGATGGTCGACGACTCGCACGGCGTCGGCGTCCTCGGCACGCACGGTCGCGGCACGCCCGAGCACCATGGCGTGACCGACCGGATCGACATCCTCACCGGCACGCTCGGCAAGGCGCTTGGCGGCGGGGGCGGCGGGTACACGAGCGGGCGGCGCGAGATCGTCGCGCTGATGCGGCAACGCTCGAGGCCGTACCTGTTCTCGAACGCCATCACGCCCGTGGTGGCCGGGGGGTCGATGAGGGCGATCGAGCTGCTGTCGGCTTCGACCGAGCTGCGCGACAGGCTCGAGCGAAACACGACGCTGTTCCGTGAGCTGATGACCGCCTCGCCCCTCGAGGTGCTGCCGGGCACCCACCCGATCGTGCCGATCATGATCGGCGAGGAGCGGTTGCTCACCCCGTTGGCCGAGGGTGTGTTCGCTGCCGGCCTGCACGTGGTCGGGTTCTCCTACCCGGTGGTGCCGCTCGGCTCCGCACGCATCCGCACGCAGGTCTCGGCCGCGCACACCGAGGACGACTTGCGCTTCGCCGCCGAAACGCTTGCGCGGGTGGCCGGCGAGCGATCCGTGGTCTGACGTGATCGCCCACGATCAGTCTCGGGCGTGGAGCAAGGTGAGCAGCATCACCGTCGGTTCTTCGGCCTCGAGCGAATGCGGCGTGCCTGCACTCATGTGGATCCACGCTCCGGGCACCACCGACACGTCCTCGTCGTCGACCGTGAAGCGGAGCCGTCCCGACAAGACCTGCACGATCACCGGTCGAGCCGCCGTGTGCTCGGTCAGCCCCTGGGCCGTGTCGAATCCGAAGACCGTGACGTCCACGGCGTCGTCGCGGTAGACCACCTTCGAGACGACAGCGCCAGGTTGGATGGCGACCGCCTCCTCCGCCTGTCCGATCATCGTATGTGCCACGTTTCCCCTCCGATCCTGACGGCCCGGCCGTTCGGCGACATCCTCTCGTGGTCGCCGGGGCATCGGCGCGAGACCCCGGGACCCTCGATCCCGGGTCGTTCGGCCCTGGCGGACGTCGCAGAACCTCCTG
>DATECH010000118.1:0-12173 GCA_035287005.1 Actinomycetota bacterium
CGCCCGGCGCGCGAACCGCTGCGCCCCCTCGCCCGCGGTGGGGATGAACATCTCCGCGGCGTACCGAGCCTGCTTGGTGAGGATCCTGACGTCGTGCAGCGCGGGGTCGGCGGGGTCTCGCTCGAGCGCCTCCACCGCCCGCTGCAACGCTCGCCATGCGGGCTCCATGACGGCGAACGGGGCGAGGTCGAGGTCGTCGCCCACCGGTGGGTCGACCACGAGCACGCGCAGGCGCTCCAGGAGCGCGTTGAACCGTTGGCTCTCCACAGCTGCCGTCAGCACCGCCAGCGCCCGATCGCGCTCGCCGTCTAACGCCGAGAAGACGGACGCGGTGCCGCTCGTGAGCTCCTCGGGAGCTCCCTCGGTCGAGCGATCGAGCACGCCGTGCAGGACGTCGGCGTCTCGCACCGCGCCGAGCAACCCGCCGATCCACGCGAGCTCGCTCCGCACGTCGTTGCCGTCGTCACTCTCGGACATCACCGTCCGAAGGTTCTTGAGGTTCGATCGCAGCCGTCGCGTCGCCACCCGCGCCTGGTGGATCTCCTCGACGCGAACCCCGGACCCTGCGGCGTCGCGGCAGTCCTGCAGCCGATCGACGGACGGGGCGAGCGCGGTGGCGATCAGGGCGCGCGCCGGAGCCGTGTCGATGCGGGGCCGCGCGGGGATCATCACCGCTCGGCGCGAGCGCGCTCCATCGCGTACCGCATCAGCTCGGCCTGCGCGTCGATGCCGTGGCGCATCGGGACCCGCTGCCAGGCGCCATCGGGACCGAGCTCGGAGGCGAGCACGTCGTCGAGGAACACCGCCTCCAAGATCTCGTCGAGCCGGCGCTGCAACTCGGGGCGCTCCACGGGCACGAGCGCCTCGACGCGATGGTCGAGGTTCCGCGGCATGAGGTCGGCCGACCCGATGAAGTAGTGCCGGCCGCGGGAGGCGCTGCCGAAGCGGAACACCCTCGAGTGCTCGAGGAACCTGCCGACGATCGAGCGCACCCCGATCGTCTCGGAGAGCCCGGGCACACCCGGCAGCAGGCAGCAGATGCCGCGGACGGCCAGGTCGATGCGGACGCCCGCCTGCGACGCGGCGTAGAGCGCCTCGATCAGCTCCGGATCGCCGAGGCTGTTCATCTTGAAGGCGATCTCCCCCTCGGCGCCGGCGAGCGCCTCCGCGTGGATCTTCTCCAACAGGGCCGCGCGCAGGGTGAGCGGGGCAACGAGCAGCTTGCCGTAGGAGCGCTGGCGGCTGTACCCGGTCAGCAGGTTGAACAGGTCCGCCACGTCCGCGCACAGCGCCTGATCGGCCGTCAGCAGGCCCATGTCCTCGTACAGCGACGCCGTCTTGGAGTTGTAGTTTCCGGTGCCGATGTGGGCGTACCTGCGGATCGTTAGGCCTTCACGACGGACGACCAGCGAGACCTTCGCGTGCGTCTTGAGCCCGACGACGCCGTAGACCACATGTGCCCCGGCTTCTTCCAGCATGCGGGCCCAGTTGATGTTGGCCTCTTCGTCGAACCGCGCCTTCAGCTCGACCAGCGCCACGACCTGCTTGCCCATCTGTGCCGCGCGGCCGAGCGCCTGCACGATCGGGCTGTTCACCGACGTCCGGTACAAAGTCTGCTTGATCGCGAGCACGCCCGAGTCGGCGGCGGCCGCCTCGATGAACGCCTCGACCGACGTCACGAACGACTCGTACGGGTGGTGCACGAGGACGTCGGCCCGTCGCAGGATCTGGAAGATGTCCGGCGAGGTGTCACCGTGCTGGGCGAGCGCCGGCGCGGTGACCGGCGACCACGGCTCCTGCTTCAGCTCGGGCCGGTCGAGCGCGTCCAGCTCGGCGAACCCGGACACGTCGAGCGGGATCGCACTCTCGTAGATCTGATCTTCCTCCAGGTCCAGCTCTCGCGACAGGAGTTCCAGCACCTGCGGCGGCGTTCCCTCCTCGACCTCGAGGCGCACGCTGCTGGCTCCTCGACGGCGCCGGAACAAGACCGTCTGGATCTCCTCGAGCAGGTCGCCGGCCTCGTCCTCCTCGACGTCGAGATCGGCGTCGCGGGTCACGCGGAACACGTGGCGCTGCCCGACCTGCATCCCCGGGAACAGCCGGTCCAGGTGCGCCGCGATCACGTGCTCGATCGCGATGAACCGCTCGCCGTCGGGCAGCGCGAACAGGCGCGGCAACAGCGGCGGCACCTTCAACCGCGCGAACCGGCGCCCGCCCGTGATCGGGTCGCGCACGAGCACGGCGAGGTTCAGCGACAGGCTCGAGATGTGCGGGAAGGGATGCGCGGGGTCGACCGACAACGGCGTCAGCACGGGGAAGACCCGTTCGGTGAACACTTCGGTGAGCCATGCTCGCTGCTCGTCGTCGAGGTCGTCCCACCCGACCAGGCGGATCCCCGCCTTCTCCAGCTCGGGGACGAGCACGTCGCCGAACAGGGACTCGACCTGGTCCAGGAGTGCCAGCACGCGTGCTCGGATCTCCGTGAGCTGCTCGACCGGCGTCATCCCGTCGGGGGTTGCCTGATGCAGACCTGCCTCTCGCTGCTCCAGGAGGCCCGACACGCGCACCTGGAAGAACTCGTCCAGGTTCGACGCGAAGATCGACAGGAACTTGACCCGCTCCAGCAGCGGGCGGGCCTCGTCGTGCGCGAGATCCAGGACGCGGGCGTTGAAGTCGAGCCAGGAGAGCTCCCGGTTGATGTGGCGACGCACGGGCTCGACGGCTCCCGGCAGCAAGGCTTCCGGCATCTCCATGGCCTCAGCTTACGAACTTATAGCCCAGCCCTCGAACGGTAACGAGATACGCAGGATCATGGGGATCCCGCTCGATCTTCTGCCGGATCCGCTTCACGTGCACGTCGAGGGTCTTGGTGTCGCCCACGTAGTCACGGCCCCACACCTCCTCGATCAAGAAATCGCGAGTGAGCAGGCGACCCTGACGCCGTAGCAGGATCTCCAGCAGCTGGAATTCCTTGGGTGGGAGCGTCGCCTGCGAGCCTCCCACCCGCACCTCGTGCCGCGCGACGTCCATCTCGACCGGTCCCCCCGTCAACACCTCGTCGGCCGGCACCGGCGGGGCAGCCATACGCGCTCGGCGCAGGTGGGCGCGCACCCGCGACACGAGCTCCCGCACCGAGAACGGCTTGGTCACGTAGTCGTCGGCGCCCAGCTCGAGACCGGTCACCTTGTCCGCTTCCGAATCCTTCGCCGTCACGATGATGATCGGAACGGTCGACCCCTGCCGGATCGCACGCACCACGTCGAGTCCAGACATCTCGGGAAGCATCAGGTCCAAGATCACGAGGTCGGCAGCGTTCGCGCGGAACCGCTCGATCGCCTTGCGTCCATCCGCTGCCAGGGTGACGCGGAAGCCCTCCCGCTCGAGCGAGTAACGGATCGAATCGGCGAGCGCCTCCTCGTCTTCGACCAGCAGGATATGCTCGGAGCCGTCGCTCACGAACTCACCTCGTGCGAAGCGTCGGTGTACTCCCGGAACTCGCCCGTGACCAGATAGCCCACCTGCTCGGCGATGTCCACCGCGTTGTCTCCCGCCCGCTCCAGAGCGCGCGACGCGAGGTTCATGTGGAGGCCCCACTCGAGCGCGCGCGGATCCTCGGCGAGCTTGAGCGCTTCCAGATGCGAGGAACGATTCAGCCGATCGACGAAGTCGTCCAGCTCGGGAAGCTGGAGACACAGGTCGAGGTCCCGCTTCGCGAAGGCGTCCATCACGGTGCGCAGCATCATCACGACACGCTCGCCCATCTCGTCGATCAACGTCCGCATCGTTGCGCTTGCGGGAAGACTCCGCGTCGCGAAGTACAGCTTCGCCACGTTCACCGCCTGGTCGCCGACGCGTTCGAGGTGCAGGCAGCTGTGCAGGATGGCACTGATCAGCCGGAGATCGGCGGCCACGGGTGACTGCAACGCCAGCAGCGACAGGGTGCCGGAGTCGATGCGCAGGTACAGCTCGTCGATCTCGTCGTCCTCGGCGATCACGCGCTCGGCGAGCCCGTCGTCGTGGTTGACGAGGGCCTGCACCGACCGCTGGATCGCCGTGGCCGCGAGCTCCCCCAGGGTCAGGAGCTCGAGCTCGGTGCGCTGCAGTGCCTCATGGAAGGACTCGCGGGTCATCCGAACCGTCCCGTCACGTAGGCCTCGGTGCGGGGATCCGAGGGATTCGTGAACATCGTCTCCGTATCGTCGTACTCCACGACGATGCCCGTGCGAAGCCCATCGTCGCCGACCTCGACGGTGAAGAAGGCCGTCCGGTCCGAGACGCGGGCGGCCTGCTGCATGTTGTGGGTCACGATGACGATCGTGTACTCGGACACGAGCTCGCGCATGAGGTCTTCGATCCTCGTGGTCGCGATCGGATCGAGCGCGGAGCAGGGTTCGTCCATCAAGATGACATCCGGCTTCGTGGCGATGGCGCGCGCGATGCACAGGCGCTGCTGCTGACCTCCGGACAGCGCCATACCGGACTCCTTCAGTTTGTCCTTCACCTCGTCCCACAGGGCCGCCTTGCGCAGGGCCTGCTCCACGAGGTCGTCCATGTCGCCGCGATAACCAGCGATCTTGGGACCGAACGCCACGTTCTCGTAGATCGACTTCGGGAACGGGTTGGGCTTCTGGAAGACCATGCCGATCCGGCGGCGAACCACGACCGGGTCGACCTCCGGGTCGTACAGATCGGCCCCGTGGTAGAAGATCTTCCCTTCGATGCGGGCGTTCTCGATCAGGTCGTTCATGCGATTGAGGCACCGCAGCAGCGTCGTCTTGCCGCACCCCGAGGGGCCGATCAGCGCGGTGATCTCGTTGCGCCGGATGCTGAGCGTGACATCTCGGACCGCCCGGAAAGAGTCGTAGTAGACGGACACCCCGCTGGTCTCCAGCACGGACTCGCGAACGGGGGCCTCGTGCGCCTCATGCGGGCGATCGATCTGCAGGTGGACGGGCTCGGGTGCGCGAGCGATCTCCTTTTCCGCAGTCATCTCAGCGTCCACGTTCTCACCATCTCCGCTCATATCGATTCCTCAACCAGATCGCGACGCCGTTCATCAGGACCAGGACCAGCATCATGACGAGTATCGCCGCTGCCGCAAGGTCTTGGAACTCCTCTTGGGGCTGGGACGTCCAGGTGAAGATCTGGACCGGCAGGGCCGTGTACGGCTGGTGCAGGATCTGTTCCAACGTGCCGCCGGTCGTGGCGAAGAACCCGCGAACCGCGCCGACCAGCAGCAGCGGCGCCGTCTCACCGAACGCGCGCGCCAGGGAGATCACGACGCCCGTCATGATCCCCGGCAGCGCGTAGGGCAGCACATGGCTGCGGATGACCTCCCAGCGCGTGGCGCCCACTCCGTACGCGGCCTCCCGGATGGTCCGCGGTACGGCCCGCAGCGCCTCCGAGGTCGTGATGATGACGATCGGCAGCACGAGCACCGCGAGCGTCAACCCGCCGGAGATGAGCGCACCGGTGTCGCGGATATCCGTCGCCCGGTTCAACGCCTCGACGAATACCACCAGGCCGAGGATGCCGTAGACGATGGACGGCACCCCGGCGAGGTTACGGATGTTCGTCGTGATGATCCGCGTGAGCTTCGTGTCGTGTGCGTACTCCTCCAGGTACACGGCGCTGCCGACCCCGAGCGGGAACGCGACCACCGCCACGATCGCCATCATGAGCAGCGACCCGACCAGTGCGGGACCGATACCTGCCTTCGAGGCCGAGCCCGAGGGCCCGTTGGTGAAGAAGCTGAGACCGCGCTCGGCCAGCAGCGGGACGCCACGCCGGCCGACGTCCCAGAACAGCAGCAGCAGGATCGCCAACGCGGCGAGCAGCGCGGCGAACAGCAACCCGGCGAAGATCGCGCCTCCCAGGTCGCGCTTCTCGCCTCGCAACGAGTCGCCCACGACCGAGCGCGTCACATCGGTGGCCATCGCCATCAGTACCGCCTCCGATAGCGTCGGACGAACCGATCGCTCACGAGGTTCAGCGTGAACGTCACCACGAACAGCAAGAGACCGATGAAGAACAGCGACGGGAACGCCGCGCCGCTCCCCGCGACCTGGTCGGTCCCGGTGGCCAGCGTCGCCATCGCGCCGGTGGCCGTCTGCCCCGGATCGAGCGGGTTCAGCGTGAAGGACGAGCTTCCACTCCCCCCGGCCGCGATGGCCACCACCATCGTCTCGCCGAGTGCCCGCGACAGTCCGACGATCATCGCCGCGACGATGCCGGACACGGCGGCCGGCAGCACGATCCGGATGCTGGTGGCCTTCCGCCGCGCCCCGAGCCCGAACGCCGCTTCGCGCAGCCCAGTCGGCACCGCGTGCATCGCGTCTTCGGAGATCGTGGCGACGAGCGGCACGGTCAGGATGCCGACCCCGATCCCAGCGGCCGCGAGGTTGAACAGCCCAGCGCCCGAGAACACCTGCTGGATCAGTCCCGGACTGATCACCGTGAGGGCGAAGAAGCCGACCACGATGCTCGGGACGCCCGCGAGCAGCTCCACGATCGGCTTCAGCCGTCGCCGCATCCCGGTCGACGCGTACTCCGAGAGATAGATCGCCGTGCCCAGGCCGAGCGGCGCCGCCACCACCATCGCGATGCTAGCGATGATCAGCGAGCCCACGAACAGCGCATGGATCGAGAACTCGTTGTTCCGGGGCCGCCAGTTGTTCGACAGGAGCCATTGCGGTTCGATCGCGCTCAGGAACCCGATCGACTTGCTCACGAGCGACAGGATGATCAGCGCGCTGATGACGATGGACACGAGCCCGGCAGCGAAGAAGAGCCGCCGGATCGCGGTCTCCTTGCGACGCGGTCCCGCGCCACGCTGGAGATCCGACGGCCGCAGCGCTACCGGTGGTGTCGCCATCGAACCCACTCCTTCGAACCAGGGCACGAAGAACCGCCGTGCCCGCGCGCGAGCACGGCGGTCCTCATGTCGGCTCCGTTAGCCTGACGCCGAGGAACCGCCGGAGGCAGCCTGCCACGCCGCGCGTGAGGCGTCCAGACGCTCCGCGGGGATGTCGACGTAGTCGGCCTCCGTCACGGCGCCGATCCCTGCATCCGAGAGGTAGTAGTCGACGAACGGCTTGAGTGCCGGATTGGTCGCCACCTTGTCGTTGTTTACGTAGATGTACAGCGACCGGGCCAGCGGGTAGCTGCCGTCCGAGATCGACTCGCTCGTGGGCTCGACGCACCCGTCGCCGCCGTCGATCTGCAGCTTCTTCACAGTCTCACCCTGCTGATCGGCGTAGGCAAACCCGACGAACCCGAGGGAACTGTCGGAGCCCTCGATGCCCTGGATGATCACGTTGTCGTTCGGGCTGGACTGGTAGCCAGCTCGCAGGGAGCCCGCGTCGTCCTCGGCCACACCGTTGCCGATCGCCGTGTCCTCGATGCCGGACAGCTCGATGAACGAGTCGTAGGTGCCCGACTCCTCGCCCGGGGCCACAATCGTGAGTGGCGCGTCCGGGAAGTTGCCGTTGCCGCCCACCTGTTGTGCCAGATCGTTCGCGTCGGACCAGTTCTGGAAGTCGGAAGACTCGGGACCGAACAAGGCGTAGAGGTCGCCGAAGTTCAAGCACTCCACCGAGTTCGCGGGGTTCGTCATCACGGTGAGACCATCGAGCGCGATCTCAAGCTCCGTGTACTCGATGCCGGCCTTCTCGCACGCTTTCATCTCGTCGGCTTCGATCGGGCGCGACGCGTCGCTGATGTCCGTCTTGCCCTCGCAGAACAGCACGAACCCGTCACCAGTGCCCGGACCGTCGACCGACGGGGATACGCCGGGGTTGGAGCCCGCGAAGCTCTCCGCGACGAGGGTCGTGATCGGCAGCACCGTGGATGAGCCCGAGATGGTCAACTCGCCCGAGATGGCGTCTCCCGACGCGCTCCCCGACGAGGAATCGCTGTTCGCACTGCACGCGGCGGTCACGAGAGCGACGCCGACGATACCGATCATCACCCGGGTCCGGGCACGGATCATCTGATTCCCTCCTATCGGAACGTGTCTCATCACCGCGAACGTAGGGGGCGAAGATTGCCTGCCCGCGGCGACCAGATGAACGTCCGGTGAACACGCTCGGATCGCCGCACCTCCGCGGGAACACCGCCCCCTCCCGACGAACGTCGCGGGAAGGGATGCCGAACGCGGCATGAACACCAAAGGCAGGGCCGTAGACTCGCCGACATGATGGAGACGGTGCTGCTGATGGCGATCTCCGCCGCTGTTGGCGCGGCGATCGCGGGCGTCGCGATCAGGGCATCAAGCCGTCGCAGTCTCCGCAGCGTCGAGCGGCAACTCGACCGAGCGACCGCCGAGCTCCACGCGACCGAACGCTCGTCCCAGGAGCGTCGTGACGTCCAGGACCTGATCTTGGATGCGATGGAGGAAGGCGTGCTCCTGCTGGGTCCCGACGGCGACCGGATCTTCTCCAACGCGTCGATCGGCCGCCACCTCGGAACCGTCCCCGACTCAGTGGATGCGATCCTGCCGGTCGATCTGCAGCGCGCCGCACGTCGCGTGGGTTCGGCCCGCGACGTCGAGCGCCTCGAGGTCGAGATCGGCTCCCCCGCCCGTTGGTTGCTCGCGACGGTGCTGCCCATCGGAGAGACCGGCGCCGTGCTCCTCGTGGTCCGAGACGTCACCCAGGCCAAGCAACTCATCGCGATGCGCCGCGACTTCGTCGCCAACGCGTCGCACGAGCTCAAGACGCCCGTGGCTTCCATCCGAGCGGCCGCCGAGACGCTTCGCGACGGGGCGATCAACGATCCGCCGGCGGCGCAGCGCTTCACGGAGCAGCTCGAGCGGGAGGCGATCCGCCTGTCGCGCATCATCGCGGACCTGCTCGATCTCTCCCGGCTCGAAAGCGGCGGCGAGATGGACGAGCAGGTGCGCGTCGACGTGGTGGCGACCGACGAGGTCGAGCGGCTGCAGGACATGGCGCGAGCTCGCGGGATCGCACTGCAGGCGAACGTGCGGCGAGTGCCGCTGGTCGAGGGCTCCGGACGGGATCTCGCGTTGCTCGTGCGCAACCTCATCGACAACGCGATCCGCTACACCTCGACCGGCGGCTCGGTGGACGTGACGATCTCCGCGAGCGACGATCACGTGATCCTGCGCGTCGAAGACACAGGCATCGGGATCCCGCAGCGGGAGCTCCCGCGGATCTTCGAGCGCTTCTACCGGGTCGACCGCGCCCGCTCCCGCGACACCGGCGGCACCGGCCTGGGACTGGCCATCGTGAAGCACGTGACCGAGAACCACGGGGGCGACGTGCGCGTGGACAGCGAACTCGGCCGGGGAACGACGTTCGAGGTCCGGCTCCCCGTCGATCGCGAACGATCGTCCGACCCGTAGGCTGGGCATCGATGACGACCTTGTTCCTGGTTCGGCACGGACTCACGGCCCAAACCGGTCGCATCCTGTACGGGCGCACAACCGGCATCTCGCTGGACGCGCGCGGCGTCGCGCAGGCCGCCGGCCTGGTGGATCGGTTCGACGGGGTGCGCGTCACGGCGATCTACTCCAGCCCGCTGGCACGCTGCGTGCAGACGGTGGAGCCGCTCGCGGCCGCGCGGCGTCTGTCGGTTCGCACCGACGACGCCCTCATCGAGATGGACGCGGGCGAGTGGACCGGTCGAACCCTCGGGCAGCTGCGGCGGCGCAAGGCCTGGCACACGGTGCAGCGCTCGCCGAGCGCGTTCGCGTTCCCCGGCGGCGGCGAGGCCTTTACCGACGCCCAGGCGCGCGTCGTCGCCGGGCTGGAGCGGATCGCCCGGCGACATCGGTCCGGCAGGGTGGTGGTCGCCACGCACGGCGACATCGCGCGGATCGCCCTCGCGCACTTCGCCGCCGCCCCGCTGGATGAGTTCCAGCGCATCGTGATCGACACCGCCGCGGTGTCGGTGCTCGAGCTGGGCGGGCCGCGGCCGCACGTCGTGCTCATGAACGACACGGGGGGCCTCGGGCGGTTCCGCGCCACGCCCGACGCACCGTGGGAAGCGGGCGGCGGTTCGCCCCGCCGGCCGAAGGTGCGAGGATAGCCGCCATGGATCTGGGGCTCGTCGATCGGATCACCGCCGACGCCATCGGTGAGCCGGGCATGCGCACCTTCTACCTTCAGGCCCGCGCGGGCGAGCAACTGGTCACCGTGATCGTCGAGAAGGAGCAGGTCGAGCTTCTGGCGCGCTCCGTGCTCGAGCTGCTCGCCGACGTCGTGCAGGAAACCGAGCTCAGCGAGGCCGAGGACGATGCCTCGACCCTAGAGGAACCCGTCGATCCGCGCTGGCGAGCCGGGCGGCTTTCGATCGGTTTCGACGAGCAGGAGGACCGCTTCCTGCTCGAGATCGACGAGTTCACGCCCGACGTTGAGGAAGACGACCCGCGCCCGCCGCTCGCCGAGGAACCGGAGACGATCAGCCTGTGGGCCTCCCGCGCGCAGATGCTGACGCTGGCTCGCCATGGCGACGTCGTGATCGGCCGTGGGCGCCCACGGTGCCAGTTCTGCGGCAACCCGATCGACCCGGAAGGTCACGTATGTCCGGCGACCAACGGACATCGCAAGCCGCGCGATCCGGCGTGACGCGCGCGCTGGTCGAGGGCGAGCTCGAGGTGCTCGGCGCGCTCCCCGGCTCCTCGAACGCCGCCCTGCTGGTGCGATGCCACGCCGGCGACGACACCTGCATCGCCGTCTACAAGCCGATGCGCGGCGAGGCGCCGTTGTGGGACTTCCCCGACGGCACGCTCCACCGTCGAGAGGTGGCGGCCTTCGAGCTGGCGCGGGCACTGGGCTGGCCGCGGATCCCGCCGACCGTCCTGCGCGAGGGGCCGTACGGGCCCGGATCGGTGCAGGCGTTCATCGAGTTCGATCCGCAGCACCACTTCTTCACGATGGAGATCGAGCGCGCCGACACCTTCCGGCGTGTCGCCCTGTTCGACATCGCGGCGAACAACGCCGACCGCAAAGGCGGCCATTGCCTCCTCGACGACGCCGGCGACGTGTGGATGATCGATCACGGCGTGTGCTTCGCCGTCGAACCGAAGCTGCGCACGGTCATCTGGACCTTCATCGACGAGCCGATCCCCGCGGATGCGGCGGCCGACCTCACCCGGGTGCGCGACGACCTCGCGGCCGGCGGTTCGCTCGCAACGACCCTCGCCGCCCTGTTGGACCCTGAGGAGGTCGCGGCCGTCCGATCGCGGATCGAGCGGCTGCTGGGCGCCGGGCGCTTCCCGGAGCCGGAACCCGGCGTGCGACCTTATCCATGGCCGCCGATCTGATCCTGGCGTTCACGACGGTGCCGACGCCGATCGGTCGGCTCGGGGTCGTGGCCTCTCCCGTCGGGGTCGTGGCGACGACCGACGGCGATGTCGAGGAGTTGGCCGAGGACCTCGGCAGGCGGCTCCACGCGTCCGTGCGCGATGGTGAGCGTCACGCCGTGCTGCGCAGCGCCGCGCGAGAGTTGGATCGCTACTTCGCAAGGCGGCTGCGCACCTTCACGACGCCGGTCGACCTGCGCCTGGCTCGCACCCCGTTCGCGCGAGGAGTCCTGGTCACGACGTGCCGGATCCCGTTCGGGCAGATGTGGACCTACGGGGACGTCGCGGCCGCCGCGGGACACCCGGGAGCCGCCCGCGCCGCCGGAAGCGTGCTGGCGCACGCTCCGATGGAGCTGTTCGTGCCCTGCCATCGGGTCGTGCCCGCGGGCCCGGGGTTGGGCTCCTACGGCGGCGCGGACGACCGCCGCGCGACCCTGCTCCGCCTCGAGCACGCCATCTGAGGCGCTCCGGTCGTTTCGGGCCCGGTGCGAGAACATGGTTCGATGCGACGAACCTTGATCGCCGTGACGCTTGCCGCCTCCGTGTCGGCTTCCTGCTCCTCGGCGGGCACCACCCCCCCGGGAAGCTCCCCCGGCTCGGCCGCCACCACCTTCGCCCTGCAGGTCGCGACCCCGGATCTGTACGCGGGCACCCCACAGCGCGTCCAGGTTGGCGTGTACGGCTCGACGGACCAAGGGGTGCAACTCCTGACGGGCGGTCGTATCCCGATCGCACTGGTGTCCGCGGACGGCGGCGATCCGATCTCGGGTCAGGCCCGCTACATCGCCGCGCCGGGCACGCCCTCGCCCAAGGAGCCCGGGCTCACCCCACCGTCGCAGGCCCGAGG
>DATECH010000119.1:0-9930 GCA_035287005.1 Actinomycetota bacterium
ACACCGAGTCGCTGTTCCTGCTGGCATCGATCGCAGCGTTCTGGTTCGCGCGCCGCGACCGCTGGGCGTGGGCGGCGGCTGCCGGCGCGGCCGCCGCCGCCACCCGAAGCGTCGGCATCCTGCTGATCCTGGCGCTGTGGGTCGAGGCGCTGGCGCAGTACCGGCGGGACGGCCGCCCGCTGTTGCCTCGATCGCTGGCCGCGGCCGCCATCGCGATCGGACCACTGCTGTACTTCGCGTGGTGGCAGTGGCGCTTCAACGATTTCTGGGCGCCGCTTGATGCGCAGCATGCGTGGCGCCCCGGTGGCGCCGCATCCCCGCTTGCCACGATCAAGGAGGCCACACTGCTGGCGTGGCGATACCAGACCTGGTGGCTGCTGGATCTCACCGTGGTGACGCTCGCGGCGCTCGGCATCGTCGTAGCCGCTCGCCGGATCCCGCTCACCTACACCGTCTACGCCGCCGCGAGCATCCTGTTGCCGCTGCTCCTTCCGTTCGGCGACCGCCCTCTGCTGTCGCTGCCACGCTTCGTCGCGGTCGTGTTCCCCGCTTCGTGGGGGTGGGCCCTGGCGGTGGCCCGTCGGCGACCCCCGGAGAGCGCCGTGATCGCCGCCTTCACGGCCGGATTCGCCGTGCTCTCGTACCTGTTCATCAACTGGCAACCGGTGTTCTGAGCACCCGACCGGTTACGGAGGGGGCCGAAACCGACTAGGATTGCCGCGACCCGGGGGCTGCCCTGGGCGGGCTCGGGGCGGAAGGACGGAGACAGCCGTGACGATCAAGGTCGCGATCGCGGATGACCACTCTCTGGTGCGCCAGGGCCTCCGGCGTTACCTCGACATGGCCGACGGCATCGAGGTAGTCGGCGAGGCCGCCAACGGCAAGGAACTCCTCGAACTGGTGGGGGCCGAAGATCCCGACATCGCCCTGGTCGACATCCGCATGCCGGAGATGGATGGGCTCGAAGCCGCGCGCGAGTTGCGAGACCACCACCCGAAGGTCGGCGTCATCATGCTCACCGCCTACGACGACCGGCAGTTCGTCGTCGAGGCGGTCCGCAGCGGCGCCCGCGGCTACGTGTTGAAGGCCCGGGATGCGGAGCACCTGATCCAGACCGTGCGGCTGGTCGCGGGCGGCAACATGGTGATCGACCCCCAGCTCGTGGTCGCGCTCGCCGAAGAGCTCTCGACGGCCAAGGAGCGCGACCGCAAGGCCGAGACACTCACGGCCCGCGAGATCGAGGTGCTACAGCTCCTTGCGTTCGGCCACACGAACCGCGACATCGCCGAGCGCCTCTACATCTCTCCCGACACCGTCAAGACCCACCTCGAGCACATCTTCGAGAAGCTCGGCGCGTCGGACCGCACCGCGGCCGTGGCCGAGGCGCTGCGCAGACGTTTGATCGAGTAACGGTCCTACCGGTCTAGTCCGTCCGGCCCCCGCGTCCCGCGACCGGGTGATGGAGCCGAGCCCGTCGAGCCGCCATGATGGACGACTGATGGATGCCGCCCCATCCCCACGGCATGCCGGCACCCTTGCCGGGCTCACCTCGATCGCGATCGCGGGGCTCATCGTGCTGTTCGCGATCGGACCGACATCGCCTCGCTATGTCTTCGTTCGCGGTGTGGTCGCCGCCGTCGCCTTCGTGACGGCGGGGATCGTGATCCGGGGAGCGACACCACGCTCGGGCGGCTGGCCGGGTGGGCGCCGCATCGGACTCGCCTTCCTGCTGCTCGGCGGCGTCGCAGCGGTGTTCTCGACCGCCCGAGCGAGCAGCGGGGGCCTGCAGCCACACGTTGCCGACGTCGTCCTGCTCGGCCTGCTCGTTCCGTTCATCCTCGCCGCCGGCGATGAGTTCCAGGCCCACTTCACGGCGGCGGACCGCCGCGAGGTCTCCGCAGACGTGCTGCTGCTCACCGCATCGATCGCCGCGATCCTGTACGTGGTGATCCGGCCGATCGATGCCTCGACTCCGGCGGGTGTCGCCGCCGCGACCTACGCGATCCTGGCGGCAGCGATGATCGCGGTGTTCGGTGCCCTCGCGCTGTGGGCGTCGGGTGGCGCACACCTGTTCGAGTTCGGCGGGTTCGCGGCCCTCGCACTCGCGACCCTCCAGGTCGGCGCCGTACAGGCCGCCGGTGGAGGTCAGCCGGCCCCGCCGTGGGTCGGAGTCGTCTACCTCGTCACGCCGTTGATCCTGGCCGCGGTCCTCGTGTACGTGCCGCACGACGCGCAGCGGCTCAACGCCACCGGGACCCGGCTGGCCCGTCCCGTGCTGACGAGCATCACCGTCATGGCGGCCTGCCTCGCCCTGTCGATCGTGGCGATCCTCGACGATGCACGAGGCATCGCCGGGCCGCAGTCGACGGTCATCCTGCTCGTCCTGGGCACCGGCATCGCGTTGCGGATCCTCGCCAACCAGCTGGCGAGCGCCGAGGCGCACGAGGCGACCCGGATTGCGATGCAGCGCCAGGAGCTCGCGTTGCACGACAAGGAGGCCGCCCTCGAGCGCGTGCGTGACACCAACACGTCGCTGCGCGAATCCGAGGAGCGCCTGCGGCTCGTCTTCGAGGGTGCGGTGGATGGGTTCGTCGAGCTCGACCACCATGGCCACGTGATCCGCGCGAACGACGCGTTCGCGCGGATGACTTTGGTCGATCCGGTTGCGATCGTCGGCATGTCGTGGTTCGCCCTGACCGCCACGATCGACGGTGCCGATCCGGCCTTCGCGCGGCTGGTCGAGGGTGGCACCGCGACGATCGAACGGTCCGACGGGCAGGTCATTCACCTGGAGTCGACCGTCTCGGCGATCCCGACGACGCCGCCACGTTCTCTGCTGCTCGTGCGGGATGTCACCGCGGCCAAGGTCGCGGACCAGACCATCCGATCGCTGTTCCACTTCCTGCAGGACCGCGACGAGGACCGAACCCGGCTGCTCCGCCGCTCGAACGCCGCCATCGAGCAGGAGCGCAACCGGATCGCGCGCGACCTGCATGACGGCCCGGTGCAGGGTGTCTCCGCCGCGTCGCTGTCCCTCGAGGCGGCGCTGCTGATGATCAAGGCGGGCGATGCCGAGCGCGGCATGGACGTGCTGGTGAAGGTCCGCCAGGAGCTGGCCAGCGAGGCGGACGCGCTTCGCCGGCTGATGTCGGGGCTGCGGCCGCCGGTCCTGGAGGAGCGAGGCTTGATGCCCGCGCTTCGCGAAACGCTTTCACGGTTCGGGATCGACACCGGGATCGTTGCGACGTTCGAAGGAGAGCTCGGACGGCCGATCCCTCGCGACGTGGAGACACTCGCCTACCGCGTCGTGCAGGAGGCACTCACGAACGTCGGGAAACACGCGGAGGCAACCACCGTCTTGGTCCAGGTCGAGATCGAGACCGGACAGCTACGGACCGAGATCGAGGACGACGGCCGGGGATTCGAGACGAGCCACGCGCGCGACTACCTGCGCTCCGGACGGGTCGGGCTCGCCTCGATGCGCGAGCGGGTGGAGCTGGCCGGCGGCACGTTCACGTTGCGATCGAGCCCCGGGCGCGGCACGGTCGTGACCGCCCTGATCCCGGTGGACGAGTCGCTGCTCGTCGTGCCGGCGATCTAGGGGCCGGGCCCCGACGGGGAGGGCGATCCCGTCGGCGAGGGCGATCCCGTCGGCGAGGGCGTGTGGCTCGGCTTGGGCGAGGACGTCGGGGACGCGCTCGGTGTGACCGACGGACTCGGCGACAGCGACGGCAGTGGCGGCGACACGGCGACGCTCGGTCCGACGGTGTAGCCGTCGAACGAGGCGTCGGGGAACGTCATAGCTGTCTGCCCTTGCATCGCAACGGTCATGAAATCGTGCCAGATCGCGGCCGGGATCGTGCCTCCGTACACGGACGGTACCCCGTGGATGTTCTCCAGCGGGATCTCGCCCTGGGGCCAACCGATCCACACGCACGTGACGAGCTGCACCGTGTATCCGCAGAACCATGCGTCGACGTTCTCGTTGGCGGTGCCGGTCTTGCCCGCCACGGGGAAGCCGCTGAGCGCGGCAGCGCTCCCGGTCCCCTCCCGAACGACGCCCTCGAGCGCCTGGGTGACCAGGTTCGCGTCGTTGGGGTCGAGCACCTGTTCGCCGACCGACGCGATGCTGTTGTCGACGCGCCCCCCACCCATCTTCACCTGCAGCAATGGCGTCGCCCAGTGTCGAATCCCCTGCGCGTCTAGCGTCGCATACGCGTTCGTCATCTCGAGCGGGTTGACCGCCACGGATCCAAGCGTGATCGCGCACACCTCCGGCAGATCCGAGGCGATCCCGAGCGTGTGCGCCATGTCGACGACGGGCTCAGGCCCAAGTTGCGCGATCAGCTGCGCGAAGACCGTGTTGACCGAGTGCGCCGTCGCGCCGAACAACGAGAAGGTGCCGGCTTCGCCGTCTCCCGCGTTGACCGGATGCCACAGCCCGTCGGGCTGGGTGGGGTCCGGGCACTGCGGGATCGCCATCGTGGAGGGTCCCTTCCAGTAGGCGCTCGGGTCATAGCCCTGCTGCATCGCCGTCGCCAGCGTGAAGGCCTTGAACGCGGATCCCGCCTGCCGGCCCGACCCGCCGTCGCCGGTTGCGTAGTTGACCTTGTTCTTCTCCCAGTTGCGGCCCCCCGCCATCGCGAGGACCTCGCCCGTTTGCGGGTCCATCGCGACGAGCGCGGCGGCCGGGTCGGTCTTGGGGTCGGGAAGCGCGTCCGCGATCGCCTGCTCCGCCGCACGCTGCAGCTCCAGATCGAGCGTCGTCGTGACCCGCAGGCCGCCGGCGTAGACGCGAGCCTCGCCGTAGCGGTCGAACAACGTCCGCCTCGTGTAGTCGACGAAGTACTCCGAGTGGCCGGGAGCGACCAGCCGATCCTGCTGATCGGGGATCGTGCCGCAGCACTCACGCCCCTTCAGCCGCTCGCCGATCTTCCCGTCCACGTAGCCGTAGCGGACCATCTGATCGATCGCGTAGTTGCGCCGGTACCAGTTGTCGCTCGGCCGGTCGATCGGGTCGTACAGCTCGGGCGCGTGCAGCACGCCCGCGAGCGACGCCGACTCCGCGATCGTGAGCTGGCTCGCGGGCTTGCCGAAGTACGTGCGCGCGGCCGCTTCGACGCCGTACGCGCCGTGCCCGAAGTACACGGTGTTCAGGTACTGCTCCAGGATCTGATCCTTGCCGAGTTGCTGCTCGAGCTTCACGGCAAGCAGCGCCTCGCGGATCTTCTCCTTGATCGTTCGCTCCGGAAGCACGTATGCCTGCACGCCGTCCTCGTCCGTGGTGTAGGAGCCGGCGTAGACGTTCTTCACCAGCTGCTCGGTGATCGTCGAGGCCCCCTGCACCGCGTCGCGCTTCACCAGATCTGTGTACGCGGCGCGCGCGATGCCGATGATGTCGACGCCGGGGTGCTCGTAGAAGCCGTGGTCCTCGGTCGCGATCGTGGCTTCGATCATGTGCGCGGAGATCTGCGACAGGGGCACGACCGTGCGATCGACGGCGCCGTGCAACGTGGTGAGCAGTTGTCCGTTGCGGTCGTACAGGTAGGTCGTCTGCACCGGCGGGAGCGCCTTTGGCAGCGTGATACGGGCGTACGCGAGATACAGGCCCGCCCCCGCCAGTAACGCGATGACGACCGGCGCGAGCAACAGCAGCAGCCACCACCGGCGACGCAGGAACGACTTCCGCTTCGTTTCGGATCCGCCGGCGCGAGCGGATGCCGCGGCGGACCCGGAGCGAGAGGAGGTCCGCTTCGAGCCGTGCTTGGGGACGTAGGCGTCCCGCTTGGTGGGAGGAGAGCCGCTGCGTGCCACGGTTGCAACGATGCTAACAACGCCTCGCGCCAGCACGCTGCACTCGGCACCGTCGTCGGTGTGGCGAATACGTGGCGATGCCCGATCTAGCCTGCGGCGCTGCGGCGGGCGGTGAACGCCTCTCGCAGGTGGTTCCACTGGCAGTTGCGGCACACTTCCACCACGTAGCAGCAGGCCCCGGGGTACGCGGCCGCCATCCGAAGCCCGGTATCCAATGACCACACCCGCCCGTTGTCGTGCTTGAGCGAGTCGCCGTACACGTAGGCGAGCAGGACCAGCTTCTCCTTGCCGCACACGGGGCAGTCGACGCGGGTCGGCTCACCGACGTGGCGGGCGGCCCGGATCAGCTCGGGGTGCGCGTCGCACAGGTCGTTGACCGACTGCAGGCCGACCTGGGAATCGCGCAGGAGGGCGCGCTTGGCCAGCGTGTAGTCGATCACGTTCAGCTGCGTGCGCGGGGACCGACCCAGCGGGGCGCGTGCGGGCTTGTTCGCCATGGTCCGGCGATGGTACACCCCCGCCCCGACACGCGGGATACGCCCAAGGTCGTAGCCTGCTGAGGTCGCCACCAACGGGAAGGGGTACCGATGAGCACGATCCGCGTGATCGCCGACGGCGCACGCGCCTGGCGTTCCCTCACAAACCCGCCCGGCCGGATCCCGTCCCCGGGAGCCGAGGCCGACGTCTTCGCCACGCCCGACGGCGCCTTCACCACTGGTTTTTGGGAGCGCGAGCCCGACACGTGGTCGTTCGAGCGTCCCTATCACGAGGTGGCGCTGATCCTGGCGGGCGAGGCCGACATCGAAACGGACGGCGGCGTCGTGCACTCGGTACGAGCGGGCGATGTGCTGATCACCCCGAAGGGGTCGGCGGGCACCTGGCGCATCAAGGAGAAGATCGTGAAGTTCTACGCGATCTCGGCGGAGCCCACGGACAGGAGTGACTGAGCCACGAGCGATCCGTACGCGTCGTTGGAGCCGGACGCGAAGCGTCCGGCTCCCACACCGTTGCTCGAGGAGGTCGGCGCCGCGCGCGTCATCGCGCGCGGCGCTCGCAAGCGCTGCCCACGCTGCGGCGAGCCCAGGATCTGGAACTCGTGGTTCCACGCGAAGAAGCGATGCCCGTCCTGCGACCTTCGCTTCGAACAACAGGAGGGCGGCTACCTCGGCGCGATGGTCATCAACTACACGGTCGCGTTCGCCTTCTGGCTCGTGATGATGGCGATCGCCATGGCGCTAACGGTGCCGATCGTGCCGGTCGCCCCGTTGATCGCGGGCAGCGTCGCCATCCTCGGGGGCGTGCCGGTGTGGTTCTATCCGCGCTCCAAGATGCTGTGGGCGGCGGTGGAGTTCCTGACGGCCCGCAGCGAACCGGGCTACCGCACCCCGACCAGTCGCGATCCGCGCGCCGAGTCGGTGGAGTGATCAGCGGCCGACGGCGAGCGGCAGGCGCCGCAACCCGGTGAGCGAGCCGGAGCGCAGCGGCCGCGCGTCGATCTCCGCCCGCGCGTAGCCCGCCGCGCGCACAGCGGATACGATCGCTTCGCGCGCGGCACCGGTGGTGACGCGGCCGAGGTCCTCCTCGCCGAGCTCGACGCGGCCCGTCGCGCCCACATGCCGAACGCGTAGCTCGCGGTAGCCGAGCGCGCGCAGCGCTAGCTCCGCACGATCGACCTGCGCCAGCACGATGGGGTCGACCTCCGTTCCGTAGGGCAGCCGCGAGGCCAGGCACGGCATCGCGGGCTTGGTCGCGCTCGGGATCGCAAGCGCCGCCGCCCAGCGCCGCACCTCTGCCTTGCCGAAGCCGGCCTCGACCAGGGGATGGCGCACATCGTGCTCGGCGGCCGCGCGAAGTCCCGGCCGCCAGTCTCCGAGATCGTCGATGTTCGCGCCCGAGAACACGGCCGTGTAGCCCTCGAGCGCGCCCAGCTCGGCGAGTCGATCGTAGAGCTCGGACTTGCAGTGATAGCACCGGTCGGCGCCGTTGCGACGATATCCCTCGCGAGCGAGCTCGTCGGTGGCGATCGCGCGATGGGCGATCCCCACGGCCGCCGCCACCGCGCGGGCGCCGTCGAGCTCCCCCGTGGCGAGCGCAGGCGACACCGCGGTCACCGCGAGTGCCCGATCACCGAGCACCCGCGCGGCGGCGGCGGCAACGAGCGACGAGTCCACCCCGCCGGAGAACGCCACGAGGGCGCTCGGTGCCGTCGCGATCGCAGACTCCAGCTCAGCGAGCGACGTCATCGGCATGCTCCGCCGGGTTGTCCACGCCGTGCGCCGCGGTCGCCGCGGCCAGGGCCTCTGCCCAGATCTGCTTGACCGGGCGCCCCGCTGCCGCCGCCACGCTCGCGCAGTCGTCGTGTTCGGGCGCCACGTTGACGACGCGTCCGTGGAGCAACCCGATCTTCACGCGTACCGTCCGACCCGACACCTGGACCTCGCGGATCGCGCGGTCCAGCTCGTAGCGGTGCATCCGCTGCACCCGGACGCCCAACGATGTCGAGTGCTGCAGGAGCGCCTCGGCGACGCTCCGCTCGTCCTGAGGGCGGGCGAGCACGCCGACGATCACGCCGGGACGACCCTTCTTCATCTGGATGGGCGTGATCCACGCGTCGATCGCGCCGGCGGCGCGGCAGGCCGCCACGACGTCGGGGACGAGCTCGGGCACAAGGTCGTCGAGATTCGCCTCGAGGGCGACGACCTCACTCGACCCAGGCGAGCCGGCTGTCGCAGCCGCGTGGCCGAGCATCACCCGCACGATGTTGGGCCGATCGGCGTGCTCGCGCGCGCCCGCGCCGGTGCCGACGCCGTCGAGCACCATCGACGGCATCGCGCCGAACGCATCTGCGGCGGTCGTGACGATCGCCGCGCCGGTCGGCGTGACGAGCTCGCCCGGCGTCTCGACACCGACGACCGAGGCCCCGCGCAGCAGCGCAACCGTGGCCGGGGCGGGGGCGGGCAGCGACCCGTGGTCGCTCGCGATCACGCCGGACCCCATCGGCACGGGCGCACACACGACACGCTCGACGGCGAGCGCCTCGAGCAGCGCGAAGACACCGCACACGTCGACGAGCGTGTCGTCACCACCGAGCTCGTGCAGCACGACCGCATCGGCGGCGACCCCGTGGATCGCGGCCTCCGCCGCCGCCAATCGCTCCAGGGCCTCGAGCGAGCGGGTCCGGACGGCCGACGACAGCGACGCCGTGCGCACGATGTCGAGCATGTCGCGCGCCGGCCGCTCGTGCGTACGCGGCGACACGAGCACGTCGACGTGCATCGCGGCGACCCCTGCGCGCCGCGTCCGCTGCGTCTCGATCCGTACATCGGGCAGACCCAGGGCCGCGATGGTCTCGTCGAGCGCGCGTCGCGGAGCGCCGCCGTCCAGCAGCGCGGCGAGCAACATGTCGCCCGCGAGCCCCCCGACGGGGTCGAGGTAGGCGATGCGGGTCACGTCGCGCGCACCTCGGCCCGGCGGGCGATCCTGGCGGCGATCGAACCCGCCCCCAGCCCGTCGTCGATGCCGACGACGGCCATGCCGTCCGCGCACGAGCACAGCATCGCGTTCAGCGCTGTCTGCCCACCCTGCGCGGATCCGTAGCCGACGCTGGTGGGCACCCCGATCACGGGACACGCCGCCAGCCCCCCGATCACGCTGGCGAGCGCGGCGTCCATGCCGGCGACGACGATCACGACATCGGCGAGATCGAGATCGGGGATCACCGGGGCCAGGCGATGCAGGCCAGCGACGCCAACGTCCTCGTGGACCGTGACCTCGGCGCCGAGCAGCTCCGCGCGGATCCGCGCCTCGTGGACCACCGGGCCGTCCGACGTGCCCGCGGACACGATCAGGACGTGCCCCCTGCGCTCGACGGGAGCCCGCTCCACCCAGATCGCCCGCGCCAACTCGTGCTCCCGGGCGTCGGGCAGGGCTGCGCGGACGGCCGCGCGCATGTCGGCATCGGCCCTGGTGACCAGCACGCTCGAGGCGCCCGCATCTGCGAGTGCGTTCGCGATTGCCGCTGCCTGCTCCGGGGTCTTGCCGACCCCGAGGATGACCTCGGGCGCGCCCTGGCGCAGCTCCCGATGCGTGTCGACACGGGCGAATCCGAGATCGCGG
>DATECH010000120.1:0-9707 GCA_035287005.1 Actinomycetota bacterium
GCCGGTTCATCGGGCGCGTGCCCCGAGCCGTAGGATGCGGCCATGACCGCGGATCTCGAGCCCAAGGCGGCGGTTGCCTCCCATGTGACCTTGACGCAGATGATGGAGGTCACGGACGCCAACGTGGCCGGAAACGTCCACGGCGGTGTCATCATGCGGCTCGCGGACACCGCCGCGGCACTAGCGGCGATCCGTCACGCCGAAGGATTGTGCGTGACGGTGAGCGTGGACGAGGTCTCCTTCCTCGAGCCGGTGCACGTGGGGGAGGTGGTGACGCTGCACGCCTCCGTCAACGACGTCGGCACGACGTCACTGGAGTGCGGCGTCCGGGTCGAGGCCGAGAATCCCATCACCGGGCGAGCCGTGCATGCCGCGACCGCGTACTTCGTGTTCGTTGCGCTCGACGCCCAGGGCCATCCGCGGCCGGTGCCCCCGATCGTAGCGACGACCGATATCGAGCGGCGTCGGCAGCGGGCGGCGAAGCTCCGTCGCCGCAGCCGGCTCGCGCACAAAGAGGCGATCCGCGCCGAGCGGGACGCCGCGGCTCTGCGGTCGCCGCCCGACTGACCGGCCATGGGAGGATGCAAACACATGCTCGCGGAAGGACCTCGATGACGTCTTCATTCAGCGGCGCCCGGGGGCGGCTTGCCGCCGACAGTGGTTCGGTGGAGATCGCGCGGGTCCGGTGGCTCACCGACCAGGGGATCGGTGCCGTGGACGCCCTGCCGCACACCGTGACGATCCTGCTCGAAAACCTGCTGCGACGCGCCGGATCGCGAGACGTGGCCGATGAAGACGTGCAGGCCCTGGCCGAGTGGCCCGGCGCTGCTCGCGACATCGCCTTCATGCCCGGTCGGGTCCTGATGCAGGACTTCACCGGTGTTCCCGCGGTCGTGGATCTCGCCGCGATGCGCAGCGCCGTCTCGCGAGCGGGCGGCGATCCGACGATCGTCAACCCGATGGTGCCGGTGGATCTCGTCATCGATCACTCGGTTCAGGTGGACCTGTTCCGCACCGCCGGCGCGTACGAGGCGAACATCGACTTCGAATACCAGCGCAACGGTGAGCGGTATCGCTTCCTGCGGTGGGCCCAGCAGGCGTTCGACAACGTCCGGGTCGTTCCTCCGGGCGCCGGCATCTGCCACCAGGTCAACCTGGAACATCTCGGCCAGGTCGTCTCCGTGCGTGAGGGGATCGCGTTCCCCGACACCGTGGTGGGCACCGATTCCCACACCACGATGATCAACGGACTGGGGATCCTCGGGTGGGGCGTGGGCGGCATCGAGGCGGAGGCGGCGATGCTCGGACAGCCCATCGCCTTGCCGCAGCCGGTCGTCGTAGGCGTGCGGATGGTGGGTCAGCTGCCCGCAGGCACGACGGCGACCGATCTCGTGCTCACGCTCACGCAGCTGTTGCGGTCCCACGGGGTGGTCGGGGCGTTCGTGGAGTTCACGGGGGACGGGTTGTCGACCCTTCCGATCGCCGATCGCGCGACCCTGTCGAACATGTGTCCGGAGTACGGTGCGACGTCGGCGTACTTCCCGATCGACGAGCACACCCTGTCCTTCCTGCGGTTCACGGGGCGCCGGACCGCGGCCGATCTCACCGAGCGCTACGCGAAGGATCAGGGGCTGTTCCGCGTCGACGGCGCGCCGGAAGCGACGTTCAGCGAGGTGCTCGAGCTCGACCTCGGGGCAGTGGAGCCTTCGCTCGCCGGTCCCAAGCGCCCGCAGGACCGGGTGCCGTTGCCCAAGGTGTGGGACTCGTTCGTCTCGGCGTTCCACGAACATGCGGTGCCCGACCCCAAGGCGCCCGAGATCGGCGCCTTCGTCGCCGAGGGCGGCACGGTCCGCCACGACCACCTGCCGGGGGGCGACGACCTGTCCGACACCGCGATCGAGACCGATGGCATGACGATCCGCGACGGCTCGGTCGTGATCGCTGCGATCACCTCGTGCACGAACACCTCGAACCCATCGGTGATGGTGGCGGCGGGGTTGCTCGCCAAGCGCGCCGTGGATGCCGGCGTCGTCGTGAAGCCCTGGGTCAAAACCTCGCTCGCGCCCGGGTCACGGGTCGTGACCGACTACCTGGATCGCGCTGGGCTTACCCCCTACCTGGAGAAGCTCGGTTTCGGGCTGGTCGGCTACGGGTGCACGACCTGCATCGGCAACTCCGGGCCGCTGATCGACGAGGTCGCCGCCGCGGTCGACGACGGCGACCTCACCGTCGTCGCGGTCCTGTCGGGCAACCGCAACTTCGAGGGCCGGGTGCACCCGCAGGTGCGCGCCGCCTACCTCGCGTCGCCGCCGCTCGTCGTGGCGTACGCACTCGCGGGCCGCGCGGACCTGGACCTCACCAGCGAGCCGCTCGCCGATGGGCGGGACGGGCCGGTCATGCTTCGCGACCTGTGGCCGACTCCCGAGGAGGTCGCGGCGACCGTCGCCGAGGCCATCACGCCCGAGCAGTTCGACCGACAGTACGGTCGGATCTGGGAGGGAGACGAACGCTGGCAGGCGCTCGCCACACCCACCGGCGGCACCTACGCATGGGACGCTGCGTCTACCTACGTCCAGGAGCCGCCGTTCTTCGCGGATCTGACTCCACGACGCTTCGACGACATCGTCGACGCCCGCGTGCTGGTCAAGGTGGGGGATTCGATCACGACCGACCACATCTCGCCGGCGGGCTCGATCAAGGCGGATTCGCCCGCGGGACGATTCCTGGAGGCGCAGGGCGTCGCGCCCCGAGACTTCAACTCCTACGGGTCGCGGCGAGGAAACCACCTCGTGATGATGCGCGGCACGTTCGCCAACATCCGCTTGCGCAACGAGCTCGCACCCGAAACGGAGGGGTCGTACACGACCCACCTCCCCGATGGCGAGGTGACGTCGATCTTCGAGGCGTCCCAGCGCTACCTGGCACAGGGCGTGCCGTTGGGGGTCATCGCCGGCAAGGAGTACGGCAGCGGATCCAGCCGCGACTGGGCGGCGAAGGGCCCCGCGCTGCTCGGTGTGCGGTTCGTGCTTGCGGAAAGCTACGAACGGATCCACCGCTCCAACCTGGTCGGGATGGGGATCGTCCCCCTGCAGTTCGCACCGGGGGAGTCCGCCTCCAGCCTCGGCCTCACCGGAAACGAGACCTACGCAGTGCGGGGGTTCGGCGGCGAGATCGTGCCCGGCCGCCTGGTGACGGTCGAAGCGGTGGCGGCCGACGGGAGCGCGACGGCCTTTCCGGCGACCGTGCGCGTCGATGGGCTCGCCGAGGTGGCGTACATGCGCGCGGGCGGCGTCTTGAACCTGGTGCTCACGCAGATGCTCGCGAACGAGCACGAAGACGGCGGGCCCGGCTTGCCGAGCCCGCCGTCGGACCGTTCGTCCGCGGTGTGATCAGTACAGGTAGCGCCGATCCTTCACGAAGTCGACACGCTGCCAGATCTTGCCCAGACCCCAGTAGCGTCCCGCGTTCGCGAGGACGAGCCCGACCAGCACGACCGCGTAGATGACGTGCTCGTCGACGAACGGATTGTGCTCCGGCCAGATCGCGGTGCCGGCGTAGAAGGCCGCCAACCAGGCGATCCCGCCGAACGCCGCCAGCCGGGTCATGACGCCGGTCAACAGCCCGAGACCGATGAGCAGCATCGAGACCATGTAGAACCAGTCGATCCACGGATCGACCACCGGGCCGGTCTGCGTCATCTGGAACCCGGTGACGGACTGGATCGTGTCGGCGAAGGGTCCCTTCAGTCCGAACGCGATCGCTCCGACCGTCGGGGATGCCCCGTCGATCCACGCCTCGCTGCCGAAGTAGTCGATCCGCACGGTGTTGCCGGCGTCGTCCAGGATCCGCCCGGTGGTGAACCCCAGCGCGAACGCCTTGTCCAGGAACGCCCACAGGAAGGTGAACCCCAGGAGCATTCGCAGGATGCCGAAGACCCGCTGCAGGCCAGCCGTGTGCACCGGCTCGAGCCGCTCAAGGTCGGGCATCTGTGTTGCGGTGGTGATGGTGGTGTCCATCCGCTCCACCTCCTCTTTCCTTGGTGACAGCCTCCGCCCAGGCACGGTCCTGCCGTAGCGCCGGAGGGCCCTGTTCGCGGGGGACGTTCGGCTTGGGGGGCTCAGCCGACGGAGCCGGGAGTGGTGGTGTGGCGGGCGAGATAGGCCGCCGCCTCTGCCCGCCGGGCGACCTCGAGCTTGGACAGGATGCTCGAGACGTAGTTCTTCACGGTCTTCTCGGCGAGGTGGAGCTCGTCGCCGATCTGGCGGTTGGTCCACCCCTCGGCGATCAACTGCAGGATGCGTTCCTCCTGCGGGGACAGGCGGGCGAGCTTCTCGTCCTTCATCAGGTGCTTGCCCTTGCGGAGACGGTCCAGCACTGCGTTGGTCACGCTCGGATCGAGCAGAGAGTCGCCTGCCCCGACGGCGCGGATCGCGCGGAGGAGGTCGCCCGACTTCACCTGCTTCAGGACGTATCCGGAGGCGCCGGCCATGATCGAGGAGAACAGCGCCTCATCGTCCGCGAAGGACGTGAGCATCAGCACCTTGGTTTCGGGTCGATTGGCGCGGATCTCGCGGGTGGCCTCGATGCCGCTGCCGTCCGACAGGCGCACGTCCATCACGATCACATCGGGCCTGGTCCGGGCGGCCTCGTCCACGGCCTCGCGCACCGAGCCGGCCTCCGTGGTGACGACGATGTCGTCCTGGGCGTCCAGCATGGCGCGGATGCCCCCGCGAACGATCTCGTGATCGTCGACGAGCATCACGCGCAATGGCGGCGTCTTCGGGCTCACGCGAGCATCCTAGACGCCGCGGGGGTCACGCAGGCGCGCCGTCGTGACCGAGCCCTGCCCCGCGTGAGATCCCCTCGCGCACCTGATCGAGGAAGTCCTTAATCGTCGCCTCGGCGACCCGGAACAGCAGCGCTCGATCGATCGCCCGCCCGAGCGCTCCCAGGGGCGGGACGTAGCGGGCGGAGAGCGACAGCTGGCACCGCTCGTGACCGAGCGGCGCGATCTCCAGATCCGCATCCAACGCGGGGAACAGACCAGATGCGCCCGTCGCGGTCCAGCGCAGCGGGACCACGGTCTTGGTCGGCAGCCGGATCGGCGTGCCGAGATCGATCGCCACCTGGCGGGCCACCCGTATGTCGCCGCCGAAGCCGACCTCGGCGAGCAGGCGATCGCCGCGAAGGTTCGCCTCCGTGGCGAGCCCGGGCAGCCACGAGCCGGGTGCGTCGATGAGTACCTCTTCGACACGCTCGCGCTGCAGCGGCAGCTCGACGTAGTACCGAGCGAACATGCGATGCAGTGTGGCGGTGTCGCGCTGGGACCCGCAGGGACCAGGGTCCCCCGCGTCGAGGGACCCTTGGACGCCCGGCGCACCGACGGCTGCCCCATACTCGCCGCATTGCCCATCGACCAGGAAGGAGCTTCGTCCATGCGACGTTTCAATGTGGCCGCGGCCGCCGCCCTCCTCGGCCTGTTGCTGGTAGCGAGTGCATGCACCAGTGAAAGCGGCTCGGGATCGGGCGGCGGCGCGACGGAGGCGGCATCGGCCGCCTCGTTCGACGTGTCATTGACCGATCAGCTCAAGATCGTCCCCGAGATGATCGACGCGCCGGCCGATACCCCCTTGACGTTCAACGTCACGAACGACGGCGCGACCCAGCACACGTTCGCGATCGAGGCCGGCGATCAGACCTACGAGACGCCGCTGCTCGAGGGCGGCGCCACCGCGACTCTCGAGGTCCCGGCGCTCGCCGAAGGCGACTACACCACCGTGTGCACGGTCCCCGGGCATGCGGACGCGGGCATGACGGGCATGCTGATGGTGTCGGGGTCCGGCGCCACGCAGGCGTCCGGCGATGCGTCCGTCACCCCGGACCACTCCACGATGACGGCGCAGGAGATGGCGGATTCGCACGCCGCCGGCGTCGAGGCGTTCGTGAAGCAGCTCACCGACGGTCCGAACACCGAGGGTCAGGGGAACCAGCCGCTCAGACCCGAGTTGGACGGCGACGTAAAGGTGTTCAACCTGACCGTGTCCCAGATCCAGTGGGAGATCGAGTCCGGGAAGTTCGTCGACGCGATGGCGTTCAACGATCAGGTGCCCGGACCCCAGATCACGGTGTACCCGGGCGACCAGGTCCGCTTCTTCGTCCAGAACCAGATGGATCAGCCGTTCGCGCTGCACTTCCACGGGCTGACCGTGCCCAACGAGATGGACGGGGTCCCCTACGTCACGCAGGACCCGATCATGCCCGGCAAATCGTGGACCTACGAGTTCACGATCAAGGATCCGCCGGGGATGTACGTCTACCACTCGCACTTCAACTCCGCGGAGCAGGTCGACGCGGGCCTGTATGGCGCGCTGATCGTGGCGCCCAGGTCGGGATGGTCCTCGGTCTACGGCGTCGACCCCGCCGTGGAGTCAACGATGTTCATCGGCGACGGCACGCTCGGCTACAACCTGAACGGCAAGGGCTTCCCCTCGACGTTGCCGATCATCGCTAAGAAGGATCAGTGGGTGCTGATCCACATGGCCAACGACGGCGGGATGTTGCACCCGATGCACCTGCACGGGTTCCACTTCCAGGTCGTCGGCGAAGACGGATTCCCGCTCGCTGCCCAGAACCGCTATATGGCCGACACGTTGGTCATCGCGCCGGGATCGCGCTTCGACATCCTGGTCAAGGCCGATCAGCCCGGCGTATGGGCCTTTCACTGCCACATCCTCAACCACGTTGAAGGCCCGCAGGGCATGTTCGGGATGGTGACGGCGCTGATCGTGCAGTGACGGCTCAGGCGGGGAGCACGGCCGTGATCGTCGTCCCGTCGCCGGCGATGCTTTCTGCCCGGAAGGTGCCGCCCATCGAGTCGACCCGAGCCGCCAGGTTGGTGAGCCCCATGCCATCGCGGGGCGCGTTCACGTCGAAGCCCTTGCCGTCGTCGTCGATCTGCAGCTCGATGCCTCCGTCGGCCACCCGTCGCAGCGAGACGCGGCACGTCGTCGCGTTCGCATGCCGCCCGACGTTGGACAGGCCCTCGCGCACCAGCTGGATCACATCGGCGGCCCTGGACGCGAGCTCGGCGGCGACCCCGTCGTCGATGTCGGCGACCGTGACCACGTCGGTGCGCGCCGCGAACTCGCCGCACAGCTCGCGGATCGCCTCGTCCAGCTGCCGGTCAGCCAGAATGCCGGGGCGCAACCCGAAGATGTAGTTGCGCAGATCGCGGATCGTGCTGTCGATGTCCTCGACGGCGTTTTCCAAACGGGCGGCGATCTCGGGATCGTGCGCGAGCGCCGCGGCTCCCTGCAGACCCATGCCGACGGCGAACAGCGACTGCACGATGCCGTCGTGCAGCTCCTTGGCGATGCGCTCGCGCTCTTCGAGGACCTCCAGCCGCCGCAGCTCGTGCTGCGCGCGCTGCGTCTCCTCGTAGAGGCGGGCGTTCTCGATCGCGACGCCGGCCTGCGTGGCGAGCACGACCAGGGCCGCCTCGTCGTCCTCGGAGAAGGTGTCGGCATCGCGCTTGTCGGTCAGGTAGATGTTGCCGTAGACGCGGCCGAACGCGCGCACGGGTGCGCCCAGGAACGAGCGCATCGGCGGATGATGTGGCGGGAAGCCGTGGGAGCGCGGGTCCCGAGTCAGGTCCGTCAGCCGGATCGGCTGCTGGTGATCGATCAGCATCCCGAGGATCCCGTGACCCGTGGGGGGGTCGCCGATGCGGGCCCGTTCCACTTCGGAGATCCCCGTCGTGATGAACCGCTCGATGCGACGCGCGTCGCTCAAGACCCCCAGGGCGCCGTAGCGCGCTCCCGTGATCTCGGTGGCGAGATCGACGATGTGTTGCAGGACCGCGTCCAACTCGAGCTCCGCCGCGAGCGTGAGCCCTGCTTCGATCAGCATCTGATCACGCGTGCGTGCGAGACCCTCGGCGCTGCTCACGGCCGCAGCCTAGCAACGCAGCGGCTCGGTTCGGGGGCCTATCCGGCGCGCGCGGGATCGCGGGCAGGGACAGCCCGCGTGGCCGCCGCGGGTCGCGGCGGTCGATAGCCCGCCGTCAGGCCGCGAACCACGACGAGGAACAGGGTGAGCATGCCCGTGGTGCCGTACAGGGCGATCATCCACGGACGCTGCGTGTCCGTGCCGGCGAACGCCCCGTGCAGCAGCGCCAACACGAACGCGGGCACCGCCAACAGGTGGATCGCGCGCCACAGCCGGGTGCTCAGCTTCGAGCGCATCCAGCTGCTGATCATCAACAGCACGATCACGTACATCGCGACGATCCCGGCAGCGATCGACAGCGGGCGGAACGGTGAGCGCATCGGGATCAGCACATCGAGCAGGGTGAACGGCATGTAGTCGTCGGCCATCAGCAGCAGCAGGTGCACGGCAAGCAGCGCGAGCCCCGTCGACGCAACGAACGCGTGGAAGGCGTTGGAGGCGGGCTTGCTGATGCGTCGCTTCACGATGCCGGTGGTCGCCACGAGGCCCCACGACACCGCCAGCCACAGCGCGACGTAGGACCCGATCCCCGCGGCCCGCAGCAGGATCCACACCGTCATGCCGCGCGCTCCTCGGTCTCCATCGAGACCACGATCTCGCCGGCGCGCGTGACGAGCACTGCCGGGTATCGACGCGAGGCGTCGACCCCGAGGAACAGCGCGTGCGTCGCGGCGACCTCGGCCTCGGCGCACGTCGGCGCCCAGACGCTTGCCTGGATCACCTCGGTACGAGCGGGCGCGCCGGTTGCGGGGTCGATCACATGGTGCGCGTCGAGGTCCCACGCGCGCTTGCACACCGAGGAGGTCGCAAGGGCGCCCGAGCGCATCGTCGTGCGCAGGAGCTCCTCGCCGGTCGCTTCGGGGTCCTCGATCGCGATGTCGAGGGAGGGCGCGTCCCCGGTGATGCGGAGGTCCCCACCGGCGTTCACCAGAACCCAGGGAAGGCCGGCGGCGAGCGCGTCGGCGGATGCGTGGTCCGCGCACCAGCCCTTTGCGATGCCACCGAGGTCGAGGTGCACGCCGGCGGGGAGGATGAGGGCGCCAGGGCGCAGGTCGATCTCGCGCCACCGGCCGCACACCGCCGCCGGATGCAGCGCACCGCGAGCTCCCGCGAGGAGCTCGTCGAAGTCTCGGTCGTAGCCGGCGGCCAGCAACGCGTCGTGCACCGTCGGGTCGAAGGCGCCTTCGGTCGCGCGTGCGGCTTCGAGCGCCGCGGCGAGCACCTCGCCGAACCCGTCGGACACGGGCGTCCGTGTGCCGGCCGCCCTGTTGACGGTCGTCAACTCGCTGTCCGTGCGGAAGCGTGAGAAGCGTTCGTCCTCGGCCGCGAAGCGACGTCGGACCGTTGCGACCGCGTCATCGAAGGCCGGGTGGATCGGCCCGAGCACGCTCACGTCGGTTCCCATCGAGCGGAAGGTGGCGGATCGCACGGTTCATGACCCCCCCGAGGTGGTTGCGGGAGGCGCCGGAGCAGGCGCCGGGGCGGGAGCCGGCGCGTTAACCGAAATCTGGCCGCTGCCGCTGCCGCCGCCACTGCTGGTGTACGCCGGCGCGGTCACCACCGGGTCGACGATGATCACACGGCGGGTGATCCGCCTTTCGATCACGTGCCGGGCGGGCGGCCGCTTCGCGTTCGCCCGCCCGGCGCCGGCATCCGCCGGTGGTTTCGGCGCCGCGACCAGCGGCGCGGCCGCCATGATG
>DATECH010000121.1:0-14774 GCA_035287005.1 Actinomycetota bacterium
GGCGCCGCGCGCCGACAGGCGCGCGGCGAGCTCGTGGTAGAGGTATGCGAGCCCGACCGGGTGACCGGTGGCGAACACCACCCGCTCGCCCTCCTCGCAGGCACGGGTGAGGCGATCGGACGCGGCGGTGCATGCGTCGACGATCGGCGCCGGCGCGATGTGCACCGGACCGGTGCGCGCCTCTCGATCGATCGGCGCGCCGGCCGCCGTTTCCACGAGATCGAGCACCCCCTCCAGCGTGATCCCGTCCTGCAGCCTCGTCAGCCCGAACTCCTTATCGGGATCTCGATCGAGCAGCATCTGGGCATTGCCGCGCACGTTGTCCAACGGATGCGTGGCCCACCCGGCCACGAGGCCGACGAGCAGCGCTCGCTCGAGTTCCTCGCGGGATGCCCGGCGAGGGGTCCACGCCGCCCGGTCGAGCTTCGGCAGACGGCGGACGTGGGCTTCGATAACGTCGTGGGGCATCAGGCACGCCAGCTTAGGTGAGGAGACGGGATGGAGCTGCGCAACGCGGTGGTCGTGATCACCGGCGCGTCCTCGGGGATCGGGAAGGCCACGGCGATCGCGTTCGCGCAGCGTGGTGCTCGCGTCGTCCTGGTCGCGCGGCGCCTGGACCGCCTGGAGGATCTGGCCGAGCGGATCGAGCGCGCCGGCGGGCGCGCCCTGGCGCTGAAGTGCGACGTGGCCGACGTGAGACAGCTGGACAAGCTCCCCGGCATCGTGGAGCAGCTGGTCGGAGCCACCGACGTGCTGGTCAACAACGCCGGCGTGCCCGGGGGCGGCGACTTCCCCGCTCTCACCCACGATCAGATCGACGAGATCGTGCGCGTCAACCTGCTCGGCGTGCTGCACGCGACGCGGGCGTTCCTCCCGGGCATGATCGCGCGGGGTCGCGGCCACGTCGTCAACGTCGCCTCGTTGGCGGGCCGGTTCGCGCCGCCGGGCACCGCCGTGTACACCGCGACCAAGCACGGGGTCGTCGCCTTCAGCGAATCCCTCGATTACGACGCCGCGCGCACCGGGGTGCACGTCACCGCCGTGAATCCCGGGCTCGTCGCGACGGAGGGGTTCCCGCAGGCACGGGTGCCCAGGCGCTTCGTGCTGCGCGTCGAGCGCGTGGCCGAGGTCATCGTCAAGGTCGTGCGCGAAGACATCGCACCGGAGTACTCGGTGCCCCGCTGGATCGCGCCGCTGCAGGCCTTCCGGGTCCTCACGCCTCCGCTGTATCGATGGGGCGTGCGGCTCGCCCGTCGCGTGGCGCCACCGACGAGGTCCCGCGGGTGATCGGGGTAACGGCGATGAGCGCCCCTGCCCCGGTCATCACGCCCGACACCGGCGTCGAGCAGCGCGTCGAGCGCGACGTTCCCTGGATCGTGATCGTGTGGAACGATCCGATCAACCTGATGACGTACGTGACCTGGGTCCTGCAGAAGCTGTTCGGCTATCCGCGCGCCACGGCGGAGAAGCTGATGATGGACGTCCACACGAAGGGCAAGGCCGTGGTCGCCAACGGACCGAAGGAGCGCTGCGAAGCGCACGTCGCCGCCCTCCACGGCTACGGGCTGTGGGCGACCATGCAGCAGGACCGCTGATGGCGCGCGTGAAGATCACCACGTCCTACGGCGGCGGCGTCGACGTCGACCTGCCGAGGGATCTGCGGGAGCTGCTCGCCTCGCTCGCCAAGCAGCTCACCGAGCTGATCAACGACCCCGAGGCGGCCCGTGACCCGGGCGTGGTGCGACTGTTCCCGCCGGCCTCGGTCGACGACCCGTTGGAGGCGCTCGGCTTCGAGCAGCTGATGGGAGAGGCGCTGCGCGCCGGCAAGCTGGAAGCCGCCGCCGTGCTGCGCGCGACCGCCGAGGCGACGCACCTGTCCGGCGAGGAAACCCTCGCGTGGATGCGTTCGCTCAACGACATCCGGCTGGTCATCGGCTCGCGCCTGGACATCCAGGAGGACTCCGACGTCGAGGCGATGTTCGCCGATCCGTTGCTGGAGCAGGCGGCGGTCGTGTACGTGGCGCTCAGCGAGCTCGTCGAGATGCTGGCGCGCGCCGCGGACCCCAGTTAGCGGACCGGCATGCCGACCTGATGGATCTTCAGCATGTTGGTCGTGGTGCGACCGGCGGGCGATGACGCCGCCATCACCACGGCATCGCCCGGTGAGGCGAGCCCACGCGCTTGCAGCCCTCGGTCCATCAGCGCGATCATGCCGTCGGTGTCTCCCGGGGGGTCGGCAGGCAACCCTTCGACGCCCCAGAGCAGGCACATCGTGCGCTGCACGTCCAGCGGTGGGACGAACGCGTAGACCGGCACCCTCGGCCGTTCGGCCGAGAGCAGCCGCGCCGTGCGACCGGTCTCGGTGTAGCACGTGATCGCGACCACGCCGAGGTCGTCCACCGGGATCGCGGCGGCGGCGTGCGCGACGGCGGCGCCCTCGCTCACGTGACGGCACGGCGCCTGCACGGCACGGAACGACTCGCCCTCTTCCTCCACGTGGGCAGCGATCGTCGCGGCGGCCGACGCCGACTCGAACGGATACGAGCCGACCGCGGTCTCGCCCGATAACATCACGGCGTCGGCGCCGTCCAGCACCGCGTTCGCCACGTCGGTCGCCTCGGCCCGCGTCGGGCGTGGCGCATGGATCATCGACTCCAGCATCTGCGTCGCGACGATCGAGGGACGGCCGGCGGCTCGGGCGAAACGGACGAGCTCCTTCTGGATCAAGGGGATCTGCTCCATCGGCAACTCCACGCCGAGATCGCCGCGGGCGATCATCAACGCATCCGCCTCCGCCAGGATGCCTTCCACGTTGGTCACCGCCGGACGTGTCTCGATCTTGGCGACGATCGGCACGGAGCGATCCCCCATCGCGGCGCGGAGCTCGCGCACGTCCGCGGGGGCCCGCACGAACGACTGGGCGACGAAGTCCACCTGCAGATCCAGGGCACGCTCGAGGCCCGCGCGATCCCGGTCGGTGACGGCGGGCAGCCCGAGTCGTTCGGCGGGGACGTTGACCCCTTGCCCGCTTCGAACGACACCGCCTGCCACGCACTGTGTGTGCACGACACCGCCGTCGATCCCCGTGACCGTCAGCTCGACGGCGCCGTCGGCCAGGAGCACCCGGTCGCCGGACTCGAGGTCGTCGGCGAGCCCGGGATAGGTCGTGGACGCGGCGCGTTCGTCGCCGTCGCCTCCGGGGCGAAGATCGAACCGCTGCCCGGGTTTGAACGTGAACGGATCGGGATGCACGCGCCCCAGGCGGACCTTCGGGCCCGGTAGGTCGACCAGCACCGCGAGCGGCCGTCCCGTCGCTTCCTCCGCCTCGCGAACGAGCTCAACCATGCGGGCGTGATCGTCGGGCTCCCCGTGCGAGAAGTTCAATCGGAACACCGAGGCCCCCGCGCGCACGAGCCCCTGGATCATCTTGGGCGTAGCGCTGGCGGGGCCGAGCGTGCAGACGAGCTTCGTGCGTGCCATCAGCCCCACAGTAGCTCGGAGACCGCGGCGGTCACCCGGCGCGCCTCGTCGTCCACGGGCAGGGCATCGACGGACGGCTCCGAGAACGTCGGTGGCACGGGGCCACCGACACGGGAGGCGGCGAGCTCGACCCACGCCGGCGGGAGCTCGTCGGCGAGATCGCCCGTCGCGCCCGCCATCTCGGCGAAGTACAGGGTCCAGGCACGCGGAACGACATGCGCCCAGCGGTAGCCACCGCCGCCGGTCGCCACCCAACGGCCGGCCGCCACCTCGTGCGCGAGGTCGTGCAGGACCGCGGCGGCCTCACGGTAGGCGTGCGTCGTCAGCCGCAGCTGGGCGAGCGGGTCACTGTGATGGGTGTCGCATCCGAGCTGCGAGACCAGGACGTCCGGGCGGAACTCGCGAACGATCCTCGGCACGATCGCGCGCAGGGCCTCCAGCCAGGCGCCGTCGCCGGTACCCGGGGGCAGCGGCACGTTCACGGCGCTGCCCGGCGCACTCGGTCCCCCACGCTCCGACATCCCACCCGTGCCCGGGAAGAAGTGCGGCGGCTCGTATTCGTGCAGCGACACGGTGAGCACGCGAGGGTCGTCCCAGAAGATCGCCTGCACGCCGTCGCCGTGGTGTACGTCGACGTCGACGTAGGCGATCCGCTCGGCGCCCTCCGCCAGCAGCCAGGAGATCGCCACCGCCGGGTCGTCGTAGACACAGAAGCCGCTCGCGCGTTGGGGCATCGCGTGATGGAGACCGCCCGACGCGTTGAAGGCGTGCTCGGCGTCGCCTCGCCATACGGCCGACGCTGCGGCGATCGAGGCGCCGCACACGAGGGCGGCCGCCTCGTGCATGTCCGCGAAGATCGGATCGTCCCCGGCCCCGTATCCGAATCGCCACCAATCGCCGTCCTCACCGTGCCCGGCGCGCGTCGTCGCGTCGATGAACGCGGGCGTATGCACACGCTCGAGGTCCTCGCGCGTGGCGGCCTGCGCGCCCGTCACCTGCACGTTCGGTCGCCGATCCAGCCCGCACGCCTCGATCAGGTCCCACGTCAGCAGCACCCGGTCCGGGCGTAGTGGGTGCTGGGGCCCGTGGTCGTAGATCCGGACGCCCCGCTCGACGACCAGACCGACCCCGGTGCTCACGACACCGATCGGATCGCGGCGGTCGTGCGCTCGATCAACGCCGTCGTGTCGTCGTCGGTGAGGATGAACGGCGGACCCAGCACGATCAGATCCCCGCTTAGCCCATCCACGTGTGCGGTCGAGGAGTACAACAGGAGCCCCAACTCGCGGGCGGCAGCCACGACCTGCTCCGTCACCTGGCGATGCCGGGGGAACGGCTCCTTCGTCTCGCGATCGGCCACCAGCTCCACCCCGAGCATCATGCCGATCCCGCGCACGTCGCCCACACTCGGCTCGTCCGCGAGCGCCGCCGACAGGTCTCCGTGCAACTTGGCGCCCAGGTCGCGTGCCCGGTCGATCAGCCCGTCGTCACGCAGCCGTCGCAACGCCGCCAGCGCCACGGCCGCCCCGAGCGCATTGTGGGACCACGTGAACCCGTGCACGAACCCCTTCGCGGCGATCGCCTCGTAGATGGCGCCCGTGCACGCGGCGAAGCCGAAAGGCACGTACCCGCTGGTCGTGCCCTTGCCGGCGGTGACGATGTCCGGGCGCACGTCCCAGTGATCGACGCCGAACCATCGACCGGTGCGCCCGAACCCGGTCATGACCTCGTCGGCGATCACCAGTACGCCGTAGCGGCGGCAGACGTCCGTGATCTTGGGCCAATAGTCGTCGCAGGGCACGGCGGCCGCGAGCGTCGCGCCCGACACCGGCTCGGCGATGAACGCCGCGACAGTATCCGGCCCGTAGGACTCGATCATCCGCTGCAGCTCCGCGGCGTGCCAATCGCCGCAGCGGGCCGGATGGGACGGGTTCTCGCACCGGTACTCGTAGGCGCGCGGCGCGTGCAGGAATCGGCCCAACCACGGCGTGTACGGCTTGCGCAGCGACTCCTTGCCCGACAGGTCGAGGGCGCCGAGCGTATTGCCGTGGTACGACGATCGTCGCGCGATGACGGCGGACCGGCCGCCCTGGCCGACCGCCAGGTGGTAGGCGCGCGCCATCTTGATCGCAGTCTCGACCGCCTCGGAGCCGCCGCTCACCGGGTAGACGCGTGCATCCTGGATGGGCAGCACCGGTGCCAGCTCGTCAACGTAGGTCTCGAGCACCTCGGTGGTGAACATCGTTCCGTGCACGTACTGGGTGCGCTCGAGCTGCTGCTTCGCCGCCTCGATCAGCGCGCGATCGCCGTGACCCACGCCGACGACGACGGCGCCGCCGGCGGCATCGAGGTACCGCTTGCCGTCCGCGTCGACGATCCAGGCCCCGTCGGAGGCGACGGCGGTCGGCAGCTCGCGTGCGACCCGCGGGAACACGTGGCTCATGCGACCGGCGGTTCCTTCTCGGTGTCATCGGCCAGCCGGGCGGCCAACCGCTGCCCGCTCGCGGCCCGCAACCGCTTGATCTCCTCGGCCCAGTCCGTCTCCTCGGGCTCCTTGCCGGGCGCGTCCTCGCGAGGCTCTTCGATCATGGCGGGAACCCTACTTCGTGTAGATGCCGGTCGGGTCGAGTTCCTCGCGGATCAGGCGCAACTCCTCGACGCTGGGCACCGGCGTCACCCCCAGCTCGTCGGCGACGCGGGGCTCCCAGCCCATGTTCGCTCGCACGTCGTCGAGCGCGACACCGGGGTGTAGCGTCAGCAACGTCATCTCGCCGGTCGCGGCGTCGAACCCGTAGGTGCCGAGGTCGGTGACCACGCTGGTCGGACCGCTGCCCCACCAGCCGCGCGCCTCGTCGTGCGCCGGGTCGCCGCTGTGGCCCGGGGAGGTCCGGAAGTGCAGCTGCTCGACGAAGGATCGCTGGGCCTGGCGCATGATCACGAGGATCTGCCTCGCGTGGATCGCGATCTCGCACGCGCCACCCGACCCCGGCAGGCGCACCTTCGGGTGGTCGTAGTCGCCGATCACCGTCGTGTTCAGGTTGCCGAACCGGTCGATCTGCGCCCCGCCGAGGAACGCGACGTCGACGTGCCCACGCTGCAGGTAGTAGGCGAACAGCTCGTACATCGACACGATCGAGGTCGAGCCGGTCGCAAGCGTCGGGTCGCCGATCGACAGCGGCAGCCGCTCGGGGCGCGCGCCGTACACCCCCGACTCGTAGATCAATTGGAGTTCGGGAGCCACGGTCCACTGCGCCAGGTTGCACACGATGTTCGGCAGCCCCACGCCGACGAAGCAGTTGTGGGCGCCGCCGAGCAGCCGCGCGCTCGCCGCGATCATGATCTCGTTCTTCGAATAGCCGGGGTCGGCGGGGTCGCTCACGCGTACCTCCCGTAGTCGACCTCGCCGGACAGAGCCTGCTCCGGACGCAGCGCATCCCAGTAGGCGTCGCCGAACTTCGCCACGTACTCCGCGTGGTTCGCGAGCCCGTGTACCCACTCGCGAAGCCACGCGTCGAGCGTCTCGGGGTCCTTCGCGATCGTGTCCCACTCGAGGTAGAAGCGGTTGTCACGGTCGTAGTAGCCCTGCGCGAAGCTCGGGTGACAGCCGAAGGGCTCCTCCACCACCGCGTCGACGATCGCGCCCGGGATCACGGTGCGGTTCGGATCGCGGCGGATCGTCGCTTCCTCGACGACCTCCTCGACGACCACGATCACGCGCTTGGCGGCGAACGCGACCTCCTTCTGGCAGCCCAGCAGCCCCCAGATCTGCGCGTCACCGTCGGCGTCGGCCCGCTGCGCCGAGACGATCGCCACATCCGGTTGCAGCGCGGGCACGACGTAGACCTCGGTGCCGTCCTCGTACGGGGAGGTCATCGGCACGATCTTCGGGTTCACCTTCGGGATGTCGGACTCGTAGTAACTGCGGATCGGGAAGAACGGCAGGTTGGCGGCGCCCGCCATGTAGCGCGACACCATGCCGAAGTGCGAGTACTCCTCGATCTCGAGCGGCTCGGGTTCGGCGCGCTCGATGCGGCGACGCACCGCGTGCAGGTTCCCCACGCCGGGGTTGCCCATCCAGCTGAAGATCAGCTTGGAGGCGACGCCCGCGCCGATCATCTGGTCGTAGATCACGTCGGGGGTCATGCGCGCGAGCGTCAGATCGCGGCGGCGCTGCCGGATGATCTCGTGACCGGCCGCGAAGTTGATCAGGTGCGTGAACCCCTCGATCGCCACCGTGTCGCCGTCGTGCACGAGCTCGCGCACGGCGTCCTGCATCGTCGTGACCTTGGAGCTCACCATGCGTCAAAGCTCATCGGGCGACCATCCGTCCGCGGGGCCGCGGAGCACGCAGAACTCGTTGCCCTCCACGTCGCGCATCTGCGTCCAGAACGACCCACCCTCTTCGATGTAGCCGCGAACGGTGGCGCCGAGCGCCTCGAGACGGGCCACTTCCTCGGCCATCGAGCCGGTGGGTCGCACGTCCAAGTGCACGCGGTTCTTCACGGCTTTGGGCTCGGGGACCGACTGGAAGTCCAGCCCCATGGAGCGTCCGGACGGATCCCTCGCGAGCGCGACATCATCCTCCGGATCATCCGGATCGTGGTCGAGCTCGAAGCCCAGCGCGGCGCACCAGAACGTCGCGACGCGCAGCGGTTCGGCGCAGTCGAAGGTGAGGGCGTCGAGCGCCAGGCCCATCTATGCCCCCGCTTCGACCTCGGCCACGACCCCTTCGAAGATCTCCAGCGCCGCGTGCGCCTGATCTTCGCGGAACACCAGTGGGGGGCTGATCCGGATGTCCGCGTCTCCGCACCCGAGGATCAGCAGCCCGTTGCGGAACGCGATCTGCTCGATCATGGACGCCCGCTGGTGATCGGCCAGGGACACCCCGATCCACAACGCCCGCCCGCGAACCTCCGTGATGATCGGATGGCGTGAGGCGATATCCCGCAGGCCCGCGAGCAGCACCTCACCGACGGCGGTCGCGTTGGCCATCAGGCCGTCCCGCTCGATCACGTCGAACGTGGCGAGCGCCGCCGCACACGAGACCGGCGATCCGCCGTAGGTCGACCCGTGCGAGCCGAGCTGCCACGACATCAGGTCCCCGCGGGCGATCATCGCTCCAAGCGGGAGTCCGCTCGCGATGCCCTTGCCCGATGTGACGATGTCGGGCGCCACGCCCTCCTGCTCGATCGCCCACATCGTGCCGCTGCGCCCGACGCCGGACTGCACCTCGTCGCACACGAGCATGATGCCGTGCTGGTCGCACAGCCCGCGCAGGTACTGGAACCACCCGTCGGGCGGCAGCACGTAACCGCCCTCTCCCAGCAAGGACTCCACGACGATCGCGGCCACCTCGCCGGGCGAGACCACCCGCTTGAACAGGACCTCTTCGATGTAGTCGAAGTCCCCGTAGAAGGAGTGATAGACGCCGGGCAGCAGCGGCCCGAAATGCGTGCGGTACTTCGACTTGGAGGCCGTGAGCGACACGGAACCCATCGAGCGGCCGTGGAACGACTGGTAGAACCCGATCAGGTTCTGCCGGCCCGTCGCGTAGCGAGCCAGCTTGATCGCCGCCTCGACCGCCTCGGTCCCCGAGTTCGTCAGGAACGAGCGCGCGTCGTGATCGCCGAACGGCGCGACGGCGTCCAGCCGCTCGCACACGTCGGAGTAGATCGGCAGGTAGAAATCGGACGCCGAGTAGTGCAACAGCTCGGTGGCCTGCTTGCGGATCGCCTCGACCACCGTCGGGTGGCAGTGACCGGTCGAGGTGACCGCGATCCCGGCGTTCAGATCGAGGAAGAGGTTCCCGTCGACGTCTTCCACGATCGAACCGGCCCCGCGCCGTGGCACGAACGCGTACGCTCGCGGCAGCGACGGCGACGTGACCTTGCGATCGCGCTCGATCCGCGCCATCGCCTCCGGTCCCGGAACCTCCGTGATCAGCTTCGGCCGGCTATGCGCGGCCAATCCGTCGTAGGTGAGGGTCGAGTCGGCCAGGCTCACTCGCTGATCACCGTCCGCGACTGCTCACGCAGGTACTGCGAGACGTAGTAGGGGCCGCCGCCGGCCTTGCCGGTCGTGCCGGAGGCCTTCCAGCCCCCGAAGGGCTGCACGCCCGGCCACGCGCCGGTGGTCGAGCCAGCGCGCCGGTTCACGTACACGACCCCGGCGTGGATCCGGTCGAGCCATTCCTGGATCTCGTTCTCGTCCTCGCTGAACAGTCCCGCCGTCAAGCCGTACTCCGTGTCGTTTGCCCGCTCGATCGCCTCGTCGAGCTCGTCGAACGGCGCCACCGCGACGAACGGGACGAACAGCTCCCGCTTCCAGAGCCAGCTGTCCTGCGGCGCCTCGACGATCGTGGGCTCGACGAACAGGCCGCGGCCGAAGTCGCCCTCGGTGATGCGCTGCCCGCCGGTCACGATCGTGCCGTTCTTGCGCGCCTCCTCGGCGGCCTCCTCGTAGGTCTCCATCGCCGGCTCGTTGATGATTGGCCCGAGGTAGACGTCGCGCTCGATCGGGTTGCCGATCTTGATGCTCTCGGTCTTGGTCTTGAGCGTGGAGAGAAAGTCGTCGTAGACCTCGCGCTCCACGAAGACCCGGCTGCATGCCGAGCACTTCTGGCCGCCGAAACCGAAGGAGCTGCGCAACACGCCGTCGGTGGCCTTGTCGATGTCGGCGTTCTTCGTGACGATCGTCGGGTTCTTGCCGCCCATCTCGCAGATGACCGGCTTGGGCACGTCCTTGGTGAAGTTCCTGAAGATGTCCATGCCGACGCCGTAGGAACCGGTGAAGGTCACACCGTTCACGTCGGGGTGCTTCCACAGGTGGTCGCCGACCACGACGCCGCGGCCGGTGACGAGGTGGAAGGCGCCCGGGGGCACGCCGCCGTCGCGGTAGCACTCGTAGAGCTTGTAGCCGAGCAGCGCGCCCTGGTTGGACGGCTTGAGCACGACGCAGTTGCCGGCGACCAACGCTGCGCTCGAGGGACCGCCCGACAGCGCCATCGGGAAATTGAAGGGGCTGACCACGGCCCACACCCCGTGGGGGCGCATCACGTCGTAGTAGTCACCCGCGGCGCCGAGACCGCTCATCGGCGTACGGAACCCGTCGTGCCTCTCCATCTCGTCGCAGTTCCACCGGATCAGCTCGGCCGTCTCTTGGACATCACCGAGCGCCTCGAGCCGGCTCTTGCCGACCTCGTAGGCCATCAGCGCCGCGAGGTCGAAGACCCGCGATTCCATGATGTCGGCGACGTTGCGCAGGATGCGCACCCGCTCCTGCCAGCCCATGCGATCCCACGCCAGCTGGAACGCCTTGGCCGCAGCGACGGCATCGTCGACGTCGTCGGACGTCGCCTGGGAGAACCGGCCGATCGTGATGTCCTTGTCGATCGGCGACGGCTCCGCATAGACGTCGTCGCGCCACCGCTCCTCTCCGTTGACGATCACCGGATAGGACTTGCCGAGCTCGGCGCGCGCCCGCTCGGCTGCGGCGTCATAGGCAGCCTGCAGCTCTTCGTTGTCTGCCGACATCGTGGCGTAGGTGATGCGGAACTTCTCGGTCACGGCAAACGCCCCCTTTCACGGGAACCTGGACGCAAGGCCGCCATGCTAGCCGTTGCGACCGAGGCACGCCCATGGGTCCGGTGACGCTCCGTCGGCCGAAGAACCGACGTTTGGCTGCTCGATTGTTGGCCGTCGCGGGCGTACGCTTCGATCCCTTTCATATGAGGCTCGTCACCTACGACCGCGGGGGGCAGCGGCGACTGGGGGCGATCCTCGAGGGTGAGGTGGTCGATCTGCCCGACGCGGTCGGGCACCCGGCCTTTCCCACCACGCTCGAGGGTCTCGTCTCGAGCAGCCGAGGCACCGTCATGGATGCGGCGCGAACCGCGCTGGGGCGCGACGACGTCTTCGAGTGGGCCGTGTCACGCCCGCACATCCTGCCGCCGTTGTTCCCCGTCTCTCTGCTGTCCCCGGGCTCGCTCGACGTCGAACGCCGTCTGGTCGGCCCCGAGCAGGACGTGCCCTGGCCCCCGGGCGCCGCGTGGCTGGAGTACGAGCCCAAGATCGCCGCGGTGCTCGGCCTCGAGACCTCACCCGACGATCCGTTCCGATCCAGCCGGCACCTCTTCGGCTACACGCTGGTGAGCGACTGGCAGGCGCGCGATGACAGCGGGGCGCCCGTCACGAGCGCCGACGGCGTCCCGATCTCGATCGGACCCTGTGTCGTCACCGCCGACGACGTCGACCCGCAGGTGCTGTTCCTGCAGGTCCGTATCGATGGGCAGGAGGTCGCGAAGGGCAATCTGAACGGCACGGCGACCGATCTGTGCAAGGCGATTGCTGCGGCGTCACGCGCGGCGCCGCTCGGACGAGGCGACGCGCTTGCGCTGAACCCGTTCGCGACCGCGCCCGCCCACGAACTGTGGCCCGGCGCCGAAGTGGAACTCGCCGCCGAAGGGATCGGCACGCTCCGCAACCGATTGACGCGCGCCTAAGCGCCACACCACCACGAGGTTTCGCGCGCACTACTTCTTCTTGGCGGCCTTGCGCTCGGCGCCGCGTGCGGCGGCGGCCTTCTTCTCGCGCGCCTTCACGGCGCGCTGGCGGTCCTTCGAGCTGCGCACCTTCTTAAGGTCTCCACGTCCCATGTCTGCTGATCCTTTCGTGGCTCAGTCGTCGTCCTCGTCGCCGCCCTGCGCTAGCTCTTCGCTGCGCTTGCGGGCCGCGTCGATCGCGTTCAAGAACGCGGCCCGCACGCCCGCTTCCTCCAGGTGGCGGATCGCTTCGATCGTGGTGCCGCCCGGCGAGGTGACCATCTCGCGCAACTCCACGGGGTGTTTGCCCGTGTCACGGAGCATCTTGGCCGAGCCGAGCATCGTCTGGATGATCAGCTCGGTGGCAACGTCACGCGACAACCCGAGCAGGATGCACGCCTCGATCATCGCCTCCGCGAGCAGGAAGAAGTAGGCCGGGCCGCTGCCGCTCGTCGCGGTCACCGCGTCGAGGTGGGTCTCCTTCAGGCGAAGCACCCGTCCGACGTAGCCGAGCAGCTCCTCCGCACGGCCGAGGTGCTCCTCGGTGGCGAAGCGGCCGCCGGTCACCACCGACATGGCCTCGTCCACCATCACCGGCACGTTCGACATCACACGGACGACCGGCACCTCCTCGGGCAGGTGCTTCTCGACGAACGAGGTCCGGATCCCCGCAGCGAAGGTGATCACGAGGTCCTCGGGTGTGACGTGAGGGCGGATCTGCGCCAGGAGCACGTCCATGTCCTGCGGCTTCGCCATCAACACGAGCGTGTTCGCCCAGCGCGCGGCCTCGGCGTTGTCGAGCGTGGCCACGATGCCGTACTTGCCGCCAAGCTCCCGAGCCCGCTCGTCGCGACGGCAGGTGACCATGATCTCGTCGGGCGTTCGACCGCCCGATCGGATGAGACCGCTGATCAGGGCCTCGCCCATCTTGCCGCCGCCCAGGAAGGCGACCTTCCGCTGCGTCATCGCGCCGTCCTCACCAGATTCGAGAAGAAGAACCAGAGGTTGGCAGGACGCTCGGCCAACCGTCGCGTGAGGTACGGATACCACTCGGTGCCGTACGGGATGTACACGCGGACGGGATATCCCTGGCCGGCGAGCTGCGCCTGCAGGTCCCGGCGCACACCGTACAGCATCTGGAACTCCACCCGCGACCACCCGCCATCCAGGCGGTCGACCCGTTCGCGGACCCCTTCGATCAGGCCCCGGTCGTGTGTCGCGATATCGATCGGGTGGTTGCGTTGCAGGAGCGTCGAGAACAATCGTGCGAACGCGACGTCGACGTCCTGCTTGCGCTCGTGCGCGACGTCGGACGGCTCGAGGTAGGCGCCCTTCACGAGGCGCACGCGGCAACCCGGCGGCAACCCGAACGCATCCTGCTCGGTTCGGCGCAGGTAGGCCTGGAGCGCGACCCCCGTGCGCTCGTATCGCTCGTGGGCGCGCGCGAGCACGACCAGGGTGTCGTCCACGTACCCGTGGCTTTCCATGTCGATCATCACGCTTGACCGACGCGCCGCCGCCGCGTCCAGGATGGGAGCCAGGTTGCCCCAGCACCGCTCGATCGACTCGTCGAGACCCAGCTGCGTCAGCTTCACGCTGATCGCCGCGTCCAGATCGGTGGCGTCGGCGATCGCGCCGAGCGCCGACAGATAGGCCTCGCGGGCGGCCAGTGCCTGCAGCTGCGTCCCGGCGTTCTCGCCGAGGTGATCGAGCATCGCCGCGATCCCCTCCTCGCCCAGGGTTCGCGCGACCGCCATCGCTTCGGCGAGCGTTTCCCCGGCGACGAACCGGCGGGCGACCGCTCGGCCCGGGCGCGTCTGCGTTGCAAGCCGCCGGAACCATGGGTGGTGCGCGATGCGCACGATCGTCGGTCGCAGGATGCCCACGGACAGCCCCATCGTGCCGGAGTCTAGGTCCTAGTCGGGACGGGCCACGATGCCGTCACGGATGATCTCGACGAACTCCTTGATCCGCATGCCGCGGCGCTCCGGTCGCCGGTGGATCAGACCCGGATCCAGGTCCTCGGACACGAGAGCGTCCTGGAACTTCTCGGCAAGCCAGTCGAGCATGGACGCGAGCATCTCCGCGTCGACGTCGTCCCTGACTTCGCCCCGCGTGACGCCGAACTCCACGAACTCCAGCGTGCCGTAGGGGTCTTCGCTACGCATGAAGCGGTCGATCGGCGACCGCAATCCGAGACCGGTGTCGTACCGACCGATCTGCGCGATCCGATTGGGCACCGGGTCCGACATGACGAACTCCTCGGTGCGCTCCAGCCACCAGTCCAAGGTGGCCCAGAAGCCCTGTTCGACGATGTCTGCGGGCGCATCCAGCCACGCGGGGAGCATGCGGACCGCCCGTTGATACGCGGCGAGGAACAACCCCTCCTTCGATCCGAAGTCCAAGAAGACCGTGCCCTTGGCCACGCCGACGTCCTGGGCGATGTCCTCGACGTGGGCGCCACGGAAGCCGTGCTCGGCGAAGCTGCGCATCGCGGCCTCGACGATGCGATCGCGACGTTGTTCCGCGTCGACGGCGCGCTTGCCGCGCGCCTGGCCGGTCGGTTCGCTCATAGGGGCGACATAGTAGAACCCGAGGGACCTCCGGTGGCCTCGCGCCGAAGCGTCCGGTCCCCGTTAGCCCCTCGGGCTCTAGTGCCCCGGGCGACGTTTGTGCCTGGCGGAGAGGGTCCGGACGGCCGGTGACCGGTGCGCCTCGCGGCGTCCGTGCCACCTTCGCCACCCTTGCGGTCCCG
>DATECH010000122.1:0-8151 GCA_035287005.1 Actinomycetota bacterium
GCGCCACTAGGAGGCGCGAACCTCCAGCCACTTCTGCGTCCATAGCGAGTAGTCCGTCGGACTCTGCGGCGTGCGCCACAGCCACAGATCGTCCAGGAACTGCTCGTCGCCGCAGTAGCCGTACCGAACCGTGTCGACCGCGTACCCGAAGTCGAACTGCTTGTCCAGGGATTCGCGAAGGATCGGGCACGCGTCCGTGTTGCTGCTGGCCGCGCCGTAGTACTCGGCGACCTCAGCCTGCACGTCCGCGCCCATCGACCACTTCATCCACTCGAGCATGCAGTTCGGGTGTGGCGCGCTGCTCGACATCATCCAGGTATCGGCCCACCCGGTCATGCCCTCGGTGGGCTCGGCCGCCAGCACCTCGGGCCGGTCGAGCTCGACGTAGCTCAGGTTGATCGGCCACGCCGTGCCCGCCACCATGCTCTCGTTCACGAAACCGTCGATCTCCACCGTGTACAGGCCCCAGTACTTGTTCACCATCGTGGCCTGCCCGGTCAGGAGTTCGATCGCAGCGTTGAGCTGATCATCCGTGAGCGAGTACGGGTCGGTGATGCCCAGATCGGGCTGGTGCGTCATCAGGTAGAGCGCGGCATCCGCGATGTAGATCGGGAAGTCATACGCCGTGATCTTGCCCGCGTACGGGTTCGCCGCGCCGTTCAGGTCCGTCTCGAACACCACGTCCCAGCTGGTGGGCGCCGGCTTGACGACCTTGGAGTTGTACATCAGGAAGTTCGGTCCGTACATGTACGGCACCCCGTACACGTTGCCGTCGACGACGTAGTGACTGTTGTCCGTGCCCGTCGTCGGCTGCAGCGGTGCGATCACGCTGTCGAAGTCGGGGAACAGCGCGGGATCGACGGCCGAGACCGCGCCCGACGCGATCAGCCTGTTCGACGAGTCGCCGGACGCCGACACGCCGTCCCACTGACCGGCCTGCGAGGTCATCAGGTTGTACATCTCGTCGGAGCTGTCCGCGTACTTCGCCTTGACGTCACACCCCGTCTCTTCCTCGAACGGTGTGACCCAGTCGTAGTTCTCGTACCCCTCGGTCGTGCCGTCCTCGGTGTAGCCGACCCAGGCGATGAGGTTCAGCTCATCCTCCGTGGGTCCGATCGAGCTGACAGCCGTCGCGGTCGATCCGCCGCCCGGCGCCGTGCTGCTGTCGCTGCTGCAGGCCGCGGCCACCAGGCCGATCACGCCGAACAGTGCGATCCACTTCGGAACCCCCCTCATGCTTGCTCCTCCCCTGGGTCCATCGACCCGTCATCCGCGCCCGCTGGCGCCTCTACATGTCGGTTGCTACTCGCCCGCCACACCAGTCTGACCGCCTTGCCCCGCACCTGCAGCGCTTCCATCGAACTCGTGGTGAGGTTCTGCTGCAGCACCACAAGCGTGCCCCCGAGATCCAGCGAGACGATGTAACGGGTCACCGCACCCAGGTATACGACTTCTCGGACGTGTCCGGTTGCGGTGCAGTCATCTGGATGCGGCGTTTCGTCGGGCTCGACCATGGCGATCTTTTCGGGACGGACGGTGAACGCGTCCGGGCTGCCCGCGATCGCGGCCGCCACTTCGCCCTCCAGGACGTTCGAAACTCCGACGAAGCCGGCCACGAACCCGGTTGCGGGGCGCTCGTAGACCTCCGCCGGCGTGCCCACCTGCGCCACCCGGCCGCGGCTGAAGACCGCCATGCGGTCGCTCATCGTGAGCGCCTCATCCTGATCGTGCGTGACGTAGATGAACGTGAGCCCGACCTCCTGCTGGATCTCCTTCAGCTCGATCTGCATCGCCTGCCGCAGCTTGAGGTCGAGCGCGCCCAAGGGCTCGTCCAGCAACAGCACCTTGGGCCGCATCACGAGCGCGCGGGCGAGGGCGACGCGCTGTCGCTGCCCCCCGGACAGCTGCGCGGGCTTGCGATCCCCCAGGTCGCCGAGCCGGACCATCTCCAGCGCGTCATCCACCATCCCGGCGCGCTGCGGCCTGGGCACCTTGCGGATCCGAAGGCCGTACCCGACGTTGTCCCGCACGTTCATGTGGGGGAACAGGGCGTAGTCCTGGAACACCGTGTTCACATCGCGCGCGTAGGGGGCGAGCTTGGACACGTCCTCGCCGCCGAGCACGATCCTTCCCTCGGTCGGCTTTTCGAAACCGGCGATCATCCGAAGGCACGTCGTCTTGCCCGATCCCGAGGGACCCAGCATCGAGAAGAACTCGCCTTCGCGGACGTCGAGATCGACCCCGTCGACGGCGACGACGTCGCCGAAGCGCTTGACCACACCTTCGAGGCGAACCGCGGTGCCGTCCGGGACGCCCGACGGCGTCTGTTCGATGGGAGCGGCGTCGACCAAGGTTCTCCTTCGAGACGGCGGCTGGAGGTTCCAGGGTAGTGTGACGGCGCCTCCGCATCCCTGCAAACGGACCTAGCCACGACCCGGCTCGTCCGCGAGCAGGGCGGCGGCGAGCCGTCCGGCGATCGCCGGACCCTCGTAGATCAACCCCGTGTACACCTGCACGGTCGTGGCCCCGGCGGCCAGGCATGCGCGCGCGTCGCCGACGGTGAAGATCCCTCCGCACGCGTTGATCGGGAGGTCGCCGCCGGTCGCGTCTCGAACCGCCGCCACCATGATCGGCGTCCGCAGGGTCAACGGCCCGCCGGACAACCCTCCCCGCCCCGTCGACATGCGCGCGTCCTGCACCGGGAGCGTGTTGGCGCACGTGACGCCGGCGGCGCCCCCCTGCTGCGCCGCCCGGACCATCGAGAGCACCCCCTCGCGCTCCTCGTCGGTCTCGAACGGAGGCACCTTCACGAACACCGGGACATCGGCGCGAGGTCGGAGGGCGGTCACGAGGGCGCCCACGTGATCGGCGCCGTGCGCCCACCCCGCGTTGGGGGAGCTCGCGTTCAACTCGATCGCGTCGACGTGTGGTGCGACCAGGTCGAACGCGGCGCACGCGTCCTCGACCTCCTCGTCCGCGAGGGACACCCATCGAGATGTGGTTCGCCGCTCTCGAGCCAACGTCGCGGCGACCGCGTGCGCCCCGGGGTTCGGCAGCCCCATGGCGTTGACGAGGGCGCGCCTCGCCGGGTCCCGGGCGATACGCGGCTGGGCGTTTCCCCGGCGCGGCGCCAACGTGATCGTGCCGCCGACCACGTAGCCGAACCCGAGCTTGCCGATCGCACGGAAGCGTTCGCACGCCTTGTCGAAGCCGCTGGCCAACCCGATGGGGTTGGCCAGCGGAACCCCGGCGACCGACCCCTCCAGGGCCGGATCGGCCACCGCGTGGCCGATCCGGCCCCACGGCAGGGGAAGCGCGAGCATCGCCAGGGCCACACGGTGGGAACGCTCGGGCGCCATCGCGAAGAACAGCCGCCGGCCGAACGCGCCGTACCAGCCGCCGGTGTGTCGCTCCGCACTGTCGCCCGTGTCCATCGTCAGCGATTATGCTCGCGCGCCGTGGGCGATGACCTGATCCGGCGGATGGTGGAAGCCTCGGAGCTGCACGGCGAGTTCGTGCTCTCGTCTGGGAAGACCTCTCGCGTGTACTTCGACAAGTTCCGGTTCCTGACGCGACCCGACCTGTTGGCGGACGTTGCGCGCGCCGTCGGCGACCTCCTTGCGCCCGGGACACAGCTGCTGGGTGCGCCGGAGGGCGCGGCGATGCTCCTGGTCGCCGCCGTGTCGCTGGAGACCGGGCTTCCCGTCAGCGTCGTCCGCAAACAGGCCAAGGAGTACGGGACCAGGACCCGGGTCGAAGGGGAGGTACCCGCCGGGGCGATCACGACCTTGATCGAAGACGTCAGCACGACCGGTCACCAGGTGCAGGGAGCCGCGGAGGCATTGGCCGTCGCGGGCGCGGACGTCCGCAGGATCGTGCTCGCGATCGATCGGGGCGGCGCCGATCACCTGCGGGCCGCGGGCTACGACGTCGAGGCGGTCGCGGTGCTGCGACCGACGGACTGACTCAGACCCGCTCGCAACGCCAGATGCGCAGCTGCCAGAGCCACCTGCTGCCCCGCTTGCGGAAGCTGACGAGCCCGTCCTTGACCATCTGGGTAGCGGCCTTGGACCTCGCGATCAGATCGGGAAGCGGAAACTCTCGCTCGAGGACCGACTCCATGTGATCGCCGAAGACCTCATGGGCCGCATCGAGGATGGGCTTCTCGTACTGGATCGTGCCCGTCGGCAGGTAGAGCCGGCCGCCGTGCGCCAGCGTCTCGCCGATCGAGCGCACGAACTTGGTCGGCAGCTCGGCGCCCGTCGGACCGCCGGAAGGGACCTCGTCGAACCAGCCGGACTCGGCGGCGATGTCGTCGGGGATGCCCGAGACGTCACCGATCAGCACCGTGGCCCGCACGTCACGCACCGGCTCGAGCAGGTCACCCTGCCGGAACTCGCAGACGTTGTCCAGGCCGAGTCGCTTCGCGTTCTCGCGAGCCGCCTCGACGGCGCGCTGCGACAGATCGACGCCATAGACCTTGGCGGCACCCAGCTTGGCGGCCACGAAGGCCAGGACGCCGCTGCCGCAGCCGACATCGATCACGGTGTCCCCGGGCTCGATCTCGATCGCGTCGGCCAGCGTCCTGCTCGTGGCGGTGGGGCTGAAGACCCCGGGACCCAACTGCAGTGAGAACGGGCCCGTGCGGCCCTTCCACTCGATCTCGACGGACTGACTGGCCATGGTTTCTCCGGTTGCGCGCCGCGCGGCTACCCCGAACGGCTGTGGTAGCACAAGGCTACACGTCGGGGGGCTGCAACGCCGCCTGCGGGCCGGGCAACAAGGTGCCCTCGTCGATCGCGTTCGCGTCGGCCTCGAGGCGCCGTGCGAGGGCCCGCGTGTCGATCCCGCGTGCCCCCATGGGGTAGGCACCGACCCGCGACGCCCCCCGTCGCAACAGGGTCGTCGCACCGTGCGCGTTGCCTCGCAACAGGTGTACGTATCCGGCCCCGAGCTGCGACAGCCCCTTGAACAGCTCCTCGTCGCCAGTGCCCTTGGCCTGTTTCCAGGCGGTCTCCCAGGCCTCGTGTGCCCCGAAGTAGTTCTGCCCCGCAAGGAACTCGCGCGCGACTCGATCGTTGTCCTCGAGGCTCATGGCGTCGAAGTCGGGCAAGCGCAGACGCGTGGGGGCATCCCACGGCAACGGACGCCCGAGTTCGTCTCGGGGCCGTTCGGGCTTCGCGCGGGCATCCGAGGGCACGCCGGTCTTGCCCGCGGCTTCTTGCGGCATGCTTCGATGCTAGCCGGTCCCGCCCGGCTACTCCTCGGGCTCGATCGGCTCGGACAGCGTTTCGAGCGATTCCCGCAGGGTGTCGTAGCTGCGATCGCCCAGCTGGCGGCGCGTGCGCTGCTCCAGCGCCTGGACCGCCCGGCGGCACTCGGCCGCCGCCCGCCGGCCTCGGGCGGTGAGTCGCACGAGTTTTGCGCGGGCGTCGGCGGGATCGGGCACGCGGCGGACGTAGCCGTGGGACTCGAGGTCGTCGACCATCGACATCATGGCCTGCTTCGTCAGCCGGGTGTGGTCCGCGAGGTCGGTCAGACGAGACCCCGACCGGCGATCGACCGAAAGAAAGAGGGCAACATGCCCGGGGCGCAGGTCGGGATAGCCTCGTTCGGCGAGGTCAGCGTCCAGCTCGCCCGCCAGGGAACGCCGCGCCTCCAGCAGCAGACGGGTGATGTCGGTCATCGAAGGCATCTTCCCGTGCGGGTCAGGCATGGTCAACGATATTGACCATCGTCAGGCCCCCTCGGCCCCGACGTGGGTAGCCTGCAACCATGGAGATCCGCGAGGCCACCGCGGCCGAGCACGACGCGGCGGGACAGATCACCGCCGGCGCCTACCGGGAGTTCTTCGACGCGAGCGGCCGGGACCCCGATGGGCACTACCTGCAGAAGATCGCCGACGTGGCCGAGCGTGCGAGGCGCACGACCATCCTCGTCGCGGTCGAAGGCGGGACGCTGATCGGCAGCCTCACCCTGGAGCTCGCAACGCGTGTGGACCCGGACGCGGACCCCCTCGAGGCCCACCGCGCGCACATCCGGATGCTCGGGGTGGAACCGGCCGCACGCGGACGCGGCGTGGGACGAGCGTTGATGGCAGCGGCCGAGGAGCGGGCGGGGGCGGCCGGCAAGACCGAGATGACCCTCAATACAACGAGGCTGATGACCGCCGCGCAGGCGATGTACGCGTCGATGGGCTACGAGCGCCTGCCGGACGAGACGCTGCCCGACGGGTTCGTGCTGCTGACCTACCGCAAGGAGCTCGGCGCCGGTTCGCTCTGATCGCGGAACTGCTGCTCGTACAGCTCCGCGTACAGCCCGCCGAGGGCAAGCAGCTCCTCGTGCCGGCCCTGCTCGACGATCTGCCCGCGGTCCAGCACGAAGATCACGTCCGCGGCCAGGATCGTCGACAGGCGGTGCGCGATCGCGATCGTCGTTCGGCCCTTCATGAGGGGCTCGAGCGCCGCCTGCACCAAGCGCTCCGAGGTCGTGTCCAGCGACGAGGTCGCCTCGTCCAGGATCAAGATCCTGGGGTCTTTCAAGATCACGCGGGCGATGGCCAGGCGCTGCTTCTCGCCGCCGGACAGCTTGTAGCCGCGCTCGCCCACCACCGTGTCGTAGCCCTCGGGAAGCTCGGCGATCCGCTCGTGGATGTTGGCCGCGCGCGCCGCCGCCTCGAGCTGTTCCTGGTTGGCATCGGGGCGTCCGTACAGCAGGTTGCGACGGATCGTGTCGTGGAACAGGTAGGTCTCCTGGGTCACGATGCCGATGGCGTCGGCGATCGATCCCAGCGTCGTCGAGCGCACGTCGCGCCCGTCGATGCGCACCACGCCGGCATCGACGTCGTACATCCGCGGCACGAGATAGGTGATCGTCGTCTTGCCGGCGCCGCTCGGACCGACCAGCGCCGCCAGCTGCCCGGGCTCGATCCGCAGCGACACATCGTCGAGCGTCCATTCACGGTCGTCCACCTGCCCGTCCTCGGGGACCTCGGACGCGTCGTAGTGGAAGCGCACGTGCTCGAGCTCGACCGACCCGCGGGTGTCGACGAGAGCCTGTGCGTCGGGCGCATCCTGGATCTCGTGGTGCAGGTCCAAGTACTCGAAGATCCGATCGAACAGCGCGAAAGACGACTGCACCTCGGTCGAAACCTGCAGCATCGACCCGATCGGGAAGAACAGCCTGGACTGCAGCGTGGTGAACGCCACGAGATACCCGGCGGACAGTGAGGTGTTGCCGTTGTTCAGCATCACGCCCGCCACCAGGTACACGAGTGCCGGCGTGATCGCGAAGAACGTGCCGACGATGGCGAAGAACGAGCGTCCGATCATCGTCTGGCGGATCTGCAGGCCGGTGAGCCGCTCGTTCTCCTGCCGGAAGCGTCCGATCTCGTAGGGCTGGCGCCCGAACGCCTTCGACAGCAGGATCCCGCTGACGCTGAGGGTCTCCTCGGTCACCGACGTCATGTCCGCCATCGTCTTTTGCGTGCTGGAGGCGACCTCGCGCCGGGCCCTGCCGACCTTCACGGTCAACCACAGGAAGAACGGCAGCAGGCACAGGGAAAGCAGCGTGAGCGGGACCGACAGGATCGCCATCGCGATCAACGTCGAGATGATCACCACGACGTTGGCCAGCACCGAGGACGCCGTGTCGGTGACGACTGTCTGCACGCCGCCGACGTCGTTGGCCAGCCGCGACTGGATCTCGCCCGTGCGGGTGGTGGTGAAGAATCGCAGCGGCATGTGCTGCAGGTGGGCGTACAGGGCGTTGCGCAGATCCTGCATCACGTGCAGACCGACGAGGTTCGCCTGGTAGGTCTGGGCGATGCCGAGGGCGCCCGTGATGATGGGGATGATCACCATCAGCGCCACACCGATGTACACGACATCGATCTGCGGACACGGGCCACCACCGCACTGGCCGGGCGGGTACCCGAAGAGGCCCTGGTTGAAGATCCAGGCGATCAGCAGCGGGTTGATCACGCCCAGACCCGACGTGATGACGATCAGCACCCCGACCAGCGACACCTTCCGGCGGTAGGGACGGAAGGTCGCCACGACACGACGAACCGTCTCGCGGTCGATCGCACGAGCATCCTCTGCCCGCGGCACGGCGTAGAAGCGGCTATGTCTCCCCACGCACTCGAAGATA
>DATECH010000123.1:0-5110 GCA_035287005.1 Actinomycetota bacterium
TATTGCAGCCAGCTGCACCGGATCTCGCCACCGCAGTGCGCGTGTACGACCTCCTGTCCGGGTGGCTCCGTGCCGACGAGCACCACGTCGGCCCCGGCGTCGCGGAAGTGCTGGATCGCTCGGTCCAGCGACTGCTGCCGCAGCTCCCAGAAGCGGGGCGAGCCGCCCACGACCTGTTCGCCCGTGGCCGTCACGAATCCGGAGATCGAGAACCGATCCCACCACACGACGATGTCTGGGCGGGCGTCGGCGAGCACGACGTCCTGGGAGGTCGCCACCTCGTCGGGGCAGATCTCCGAGGCCTCCACGGGCCCGCCCCCGTCGACCAGCAGGGTCTCCCCTGTCACCGAGCAACCGCCGTGCGCCGCGGACACGACGTGCCATCCACGCTCGGCGAACGCCGACTCGAGATCGGGCACCAGGTGCAGCGGCACGGAGTCGCCGACCAGCATCACCACGTCGTCCCGCTCGGCCAGGCGTGAAACCCGCGTGGTGGCGATCGAGGTGCCGGCGACCAACAGCAGGACGAACGGGACCGCGATCAACGTCACACGCCCTCGACGGCGCACCGCGACCGGCCCACCGTCCTTGCTCCCGAGCCGCTCCCGGACCGGGCGCTCGATCAGGGCATAGGAGATCGCCGCGGCGACCACCGTCAACACGAGCGCCGCGGCGCGGCGCAGATCCAGGTTCGAGGCGCCGGGCGTTCGGGCGCCCGTCCACAGCGCCATCGGCCAGTGCCACAGATAGACACCGTAGGAGATGACCCCGATCGCGACGATCGGGCGCCACGACAAGACACTGCCGACGATCCCTCCACGCTCGTGCCAGATCGCGATCACGATCGCGAGGGTCGCGACGCACGCCACCACGGCCCCTCCCTGGAAGTAGAGCGCTCCCTCCGGGCGGATCCACGCGACGCAGGCGGCGAGACCCACGACGCCGCCGATCGCCAGTGCAGGTCCCGCCCGGCGCACCCACCGATCCACCGCCGCCCAGGTGAGGAGTGCAGCGCCGAGCGCACCGATCAACGGTTCGAAGATGCGCGCGTCGCTGCCCATGTAGGCGCGATCGACCACGCCCGGCGCCCAGAGCGCGGCGAGCAGGAAGGCGCCGATCACGATGCCGGTGACCGACAATGCGATCACGGCGGTGCGGGTGCGAGCGACCACGAGGGTCACACCGATCACCAGCAGGGGCCACAACAGGTAGAACTGCTCTTCGATCGCGAGCGACCAGGTATGCAGCAGCGGCGACTCGCCGCCCGTGGATGCGAAGTAGCTGCTGGTCTGGATGAAATGCCAGTTGCCCACATAGAACGCCGTCGACAGCAGGTCGGCGCGCAGGGCGATCTTCTGCGAGTCGGTCGCGGTGAGCAAGGTGACCACGGCGACGGTCAGCATCACGATCGCGAGCGCCGGGAGCAGCCTCCGGGCCCGTCGGGCCCAGAACGCCGACAGCGAGATCCGCCCGGATCGCTCCCGCTCGGCCAGGAGCAGCGTCGTGATCAAGAATCCGGAGATCACGAAGAACACGTCGACCCCGAGGAACCCGGCACCGGACCCCGGCAGTTGCAGGTGGAACAGCAGTACCAGCGTGACCGCGACCGCACGGAGCCCGTCGAGCCCCGCGTTGCGCCGCTCGGGAGCGGGGGGAACGTCGCTCATCCCTGCAGGCTAGCCAGCGAGCGCGGTCGATACCAGGTGGTCACGCACCACCGCGGCAAGCACGTCCAGGAAGGCGGGGTCCGCGTTCGGCATCGGAGTGCGCGCGAAAGCGATGCCGGCCTCGGCCGCCTGGCGTGCCGCATCGATGTCGAGGTCGTACAGCGTCTCGAGGTGGTCGGCGACGAACCCGGCGCAGCACACGACGACGGCGCTCCGGCGCTGCGCAGCCAGCTCGGGGATCACCTCGTCGACGCCGGGGCCCCACCACGGGTCGGCGGTGCGACCGACGGATTGCCAGGCGATGCGGTGATCCTGCACACCGACCGCCGCCGACACGAGGTCACCGGTCGTGGCCAGGCCGTCGCGATATCGACACGCGACGTCACAGTCGCACGTCTTGCATCGAAGGGTGCCGTCGTCGGCCGTGCGCACGGGCAACGAGTGCGCGGTGAACAATACCGTGAGACGCTCGCGCGCCGCCGCGTCAAGCGTGGCCAGCGTCGCCCGCAAGCGCCCGGCGAGGAACGCCACGAACATCGGGTGCTCGTGGAACGACCGTACGAAGGTGATCTGCAGGCCGGATCCCTGCGCGTCGATCGCCTGCAGGGTGCGCTCGATGTATGTCTCGACCGACATCCCCGACCAGTGCGGCGCCATCACGATGCCGACGGCGCGCGTGATGCCGTCGGCCATCATCTGCCCGACGGCATCGGGGATGAACGGCGGCGAGTGCTTCATACCCAGGTACGCCCGATACGGCTGGGGCGCATCGGCGTCGAGCCGCTCCACCAGACCGGCCGCCTGCGCACGGGTGGTGTCGACCAGCGGGAACACGTTGCCGATCGCCGCGTAGCGGTCCCGTAGCTCCTGCAGGTGCCCCGGCGACGGGGCGCGACCCCCCCGGATGTCGGTGTAGTAGCGCTCGATGTCGTCGGGGCCGCTCGCGGTGCCGTAGGCCATCACGAGCACGCCGACCGGTGCTGGAGAGCTCATGTCGTTGGTTCCTCCCGAGGTGCCGCGTTCGCGGTCACTCGGAACGATGGTCCCAGACGGACCCGACTACGTGGTGCGCCAGTCGGACCAGGGAGACGGCGCGGGCTTCGCCTTCGCGCTCGCCTGGTCGTTGCCGTTGGTGGCGGACGCGTCCTGCGGATCGCGGATATCGATCACCTGATCGCCTGCATCGGCCGGGACCGGCTCACTGGATCCCGGGGCATCCATCGTGTCGGTGATCTCGGACAGCCGTTGGTCCAGCGAGACCAGACGCTCTTCGAGATCCGCGAGGCGACCCTCCGCCTCGGCAGCCTTGGACCGGCTGGATGCACTCATCGCGCGATCGGCCTCGGCCTGGGCCCGCGCGGCGTCGCGCTCGGCCTCGGCGAGATCCACGCGATCCTGCGCGGACCCGACCTCGCCGACTTCGACCAGCACGTTTCGAAGGCTCGTCTCGAGGTCGACCACCTTCGACCGGAGTCGATCGGCCAGCTCCAACGAGCGTTCCGCCGACTCTTCGATGCGGGCGGCCTCGCGCTCCACTTCGGCGCGATCGACCCGCGCTCGCTCCGCGGACGCCTCGCCCACCTCCGCCAGCGCGCGGCGCAGGCTCGCCTCCAGCTCGACGACCCGCGTGCGAAGCCGGTCGATCTCGGAGCGGCTGGCCATCAGCTCGCTCTCCATCAGCTCCGCGCGACGTACGGCACCTTCGGCTCGGTTCTGGACGTCGAACAGCGCACGCTCCGCGGCATCCGCGCGTTCTGCCAAGGCGGTGAGGTCCAGAACGCGAGCCTCCAGCGCAGCGATCTGGTTGCCGTCGCGCACCGCGAGTTCGGTGAACTCGCGCTCGCGCTGATTCGCGGCGATGAGCTGCATCTCGAGCGCCTGGACCCGCTCGAGCGCGAGCCGCTCGCCGTGCGACAGCTCGGAACCGGCGGGCGCGACGACGGCGCGAGGGCGCAGACGCTCGCGCAGCTCCTCGACCCGCGAGGGCGCGACCGCGCCGCCCTGCGCAGAGGGGGTCGGCGCCGACGGATCGATGGGGGTCGTCATACCGTCCCGAGCGTACCCCCCCACCGAGCGAGCCGGTAGGCCCCAAGGGCGAGTCCGAGCTCCGTCGCACGACCTAGGTCCTTTGGCGACCACTCATTAGACTGCATCGATGCAGTCCTTCTCGACCGCCGACCTCTGCGACACCAACGACCCCGGCATCGACGTCGCCGCGCCGATCTTCACCGACTTCGGAGGGCGCTCGAGCTTCGGTGGCGAGATCGCAACCGTTCGGGTCCGAAACGACAACGTGCTGGTTCGCGCCGCGCTCGAAGAGCCCGGAGGTCGGCGCGTGCTGGTCATCGACGGAGCCGGGTCCCTCGATTGTGCGTTGCTCGGCGACCGTCTGGCGGCGATCGCGTACGCGAAGGGTTGGGCAGGGATCATCCTCAACGGGTGCGTGCGCGACACCGAGTCGCTCGAAACGATCCCGCTCGGCGTGAAGGCACTCGGCGCACACCCGCGCAAGAGCGAGAAGCACGGATCGGGCGTGCGCGGCGAACCCGTCTCGTTCGCCGGCGTGGAGTTCCGCCAGGGCGACTTCGTCTACGCCGATCGCGACGGGATCATCGTCAGCGATCGGTCGCTGCTCTGACTGTAGGTCCCCGCCGGGCCGCACACACGCCCGCCGCCGCGGATACTCTCCGGTCCATGGAGCGATGTCACTGCGGTCACGAGCGAAGGTCCCACGGTGCGGCCGGCTGCTGGGCCTCGCGAGGATGCGCTCGCGCCGAGGACCCGAACGCGCGCTGCAGTCCCGCGTGCAAGGCTGAGCGGGTATGTCCGTGCGCCGGTTTCGAGGCCGCCGATGATTACCCCGAACCCGTGGCAGCGCTCGCTTCGAAGTGGCGCCCCTTGAGGGCGGGTCGTGATCGGGCGCGCCGCCCTTCATGGGTCCAACGTGTCGAGTCACTCGGAGCGGATAACGCCTGCGCACAGGCGGGTCGAGCAAGACTCGGCCGTCCTCCGGCCTTGTACCTTCATGGTCACGATGCCGAAACGGACACGTACGAACGCCGAGATCCTCAGCGAGCTCGAACCAACGGTCGCAGCCAGTCTCGACCGCCATATCGCCGGCTCGGGCGAGTGGTTCCCGCACGAGTTCATCCCGTACGAGGAGGGCCGTAACTACATCGACGAGCCGTGGGTGCCGTCTGACAGCAGGCTTCCCGACATCGCCCAAACCGCGTTGGAGGTGAACCTTCTCACCGAAGACAACCTCCCCTACTACCACCTCGGATTGTGGGACACGTTCGGTCAGCATGAGGCGTGGGGAGAATGGGTTCGCCGGTGGACGGCCGAGGAGGGTCGCCATGCGATCGTGCTGCGCGACTACCTCGTGGTCACAAGAGGCCTCGACCCGCGCGAGCTCGAGCGAGCGCGCATGTCGATGGTCGAGC
>DATECH010000124.1:0-3442 GCA_035287005.1 Actinomycetota bacterium
CTGGCGTTCGGCCTTCTCGCGCAGCTCGAAGGTGCGCTGCCGCGCTCGCCGCATCTCCTCGTAGGCCTCGTCGCGCTTGTCGAGGAGCTGGTCCAAGGACGTTTGGAGCTCGGCGATCCGCCAGGACAGCAGCTCGTAGCGAGCCATGTCGCCGGCGTGCCGCTGGGAAAGCTCTTCCCAGCGATCGTCGAGCTCCGCGGCCATCCGGCGCTCGAGCCGGCGTCCCCGGGCGTGTGCGACCGCGGCCACCATGGCGAGCGCTGCGGAGGCCGACACCACACACAGCACGATGATCGTGACGGACACCGGCGGCGCCGCCACGACGTTGCCGAACACGACGATCGCCCGCCCGTGGGAGCGGGCGGTCTCGATGACCATCTCGATCGAGATGGCACACCACACGGCGGCGAGCACGATGGGGAAAGCGAGCATGCCGCGTTCAGGGTGCTCGTCTACCGCCGAACGGTCAACGGTGAAGGTACCTACGGCATCTGCGGCAGAAGGGTCGTCAGCTCAGACATCGCCGACGCGACGTCGCTCGCGCGCACGATCGGATCGCGGTCGAGATCGTCGCGACCCAGGGCCCACGTGCCGATGCCGATCACCGGCGTGCCCATCTTCAACGCGAGCGCGATCTCCGACAGCGTGCCGAACTCGCCGCCGACCGCGATCACCACGTCGGCGCTGCGCGCGACGATCGCATTTCGGGCCTCGCCGAACCCCGTCGCGATCGCCACCGTCAGATGACGTGATGCGACGTCGCGGTCATCACCGGGCAGGATGCCGATCGACACACCGCCGGCGGATTCGGCGCCCCGGGCCGCCGCATTCATCACGCCGCCGAGACCTCCACACACCAGCACGCAGCCCACTTCGGCGAGTGCGCGCCCGAGGTCCTCGGCGGTGCCGAGCTCCCACTCGGTCGCATTCGTCGCGCCGATCACGGCGACATAGGGAGCGGCCATCGCCGCCGAGTATGGCAGGGTGGCCCGAGCCGCCAGGAGCGAGGGCGACCTACAGCTTCGGGAGGCGCAGCGGCAGGCCCTCGACCCCGGGGTCCGCCGTCACGAGGTTCCAGCCACCGAGGCTCGTCACCAACAGGCGGTCCAGGCCGGCGCCGATGAACACGGGATTCGCCGGCTGGTTCAAGATCACGCCGTCGGGATCATCGGCCCAGACCTCCGGCGCGCCGCTCGGCCGGATACGCCAGATCCGGTCGGGACGGTAGCACCCGACGAACATCGTGCCGTCGGTCGCGAGCGCGATCCCGTCGGGTTGCGAACCGGTGAGGTCGGCGACCGAGCAGGGCGGCCCGGCTGCGCCGCCCTGCTCGATCGGGACTCGCACGACGCGGCGCGCGCGCGACTCGACCACCAGCAGCGCGTCACCGTCGGCGGTCACGCAACAGCCGTTGGGAAACGCGGGGACCGCATCGGTCCACACCGAGGTCGTGCCGTCGGGCACGACGCGAAACAGCAACCCGTCATCGGCGCCCCACTCCCCTGAGTCGGTGACGTACAGGGCGCCCTCGTCGTCGAAGGCGGCGAAGTTCGGCACGCGAAGCGGATGATCCGTTGTGCCGCTGGAGTAGGCAGACACGACGCCGTCGGCGCCGAGCCGCACGATCTGGCCCCGGCCCATGTCGCAGCCGTAGACCGCGCCGTTGCCGTCGACCGTGATCCCGAACAGGAACCCGCCCGTGTCGGCGATCTGCCGATGGTTGCCGCCGGGATCGATGGCGTAGATCTGGCCGGCCTCGCCGCCGGCGTAGATCGTTCCATCCGGACCCCAGGCCGCCCCCTCCGGGTGGTCGAGCCCCGTTGCGAACGTCGAGAAGCGATCCAGTTGCACGTCACACCTCCTGATCGAGCGCCGCCACCAACTCGACGACCGCGCGTGTTTGGATCATGGGGCCGCTCGCCTGGATCGTCCACACGTCGAGCCCCCGCTGCCAGGCCGCCAGGTAGCCGGGGACTTCCCGATGACAACAACCGCTCGGCTCGTGTACCGAGAGCGACACGCCCTCGGGAACCGCGACCTCGAGGAGGGGAGTCGCCGTCCCGATCAGGTCGGCGCCGTGGGACCGGAGCCACGCGAGGAAGCCCGCGGCGCCCTGCGGCGACCCGAACGAGAACGCGCGCACGACAACGCGGGAGAACGTGCCGTGTCCGCCCGCGTAGGTCCGCTCGGCGACACCGAGCGATCCCCCGGCATGCAGGGCGGCGAGCATGTCGTCGGGGTGAGCGACGCCCACCGTCGCAGACGCCGGATCGAGCGTCGCATCCGAATGGTGAAGGCCCGGCACCGGCAGGCGCGGGATCGCGACCGTGCGGGCGCGGTCGGTCGAGGATGGCGGTGTCGCGGCACGATCGCCGCGGCACGCGATCCCCGACACCAGTGCTACTGCGAGCAACAGCCGCGCGCCGCGCACGTTCGTCCCGCGCCGTGTTGCCCTCGTCGGAGCATGGGCGCATGATACGGCCACCCGAGGGGTGCGTCCCTCGGAAGGGGGGAACCATGCCGCACGATCCGCTCGACTTCGATCGTCTGCTGCGGCGACGCATGGGGCGTCGCGACCTGTTCCGCTACACGGCGATGGGGGTGGGCGTGAGCGCCGCGCTCGCTGCCTGCCGACAGGCATCGTCGACCGGGGGCGCGTTACCCTCTGGTGCAGTGCATCCGCCGATCGGTCAGGAGCCCGGCGGGCTCGAGGTCTTCGATTGGTCCGGCTACGGCAACGGCGACTACTACCCCAAGGAGGAGAAGGAGTTCCTGTGGGGTCAGTACGCGCAGGCGACGAGCGACACGCCCACGTTCGTCCTGTTCGAGAACGATGACGCGGGGTATACGGAGGTGGCCGCCGGTGCCCGGTACGACGTCGTGCACCCGTGCGGCTACCGCTACCAGGATTGGGTGGATCTCGGCGTGATGCAGCCGTGGGACACGTCGTTGATCCCGAACTTCGCATCGCTGAACCCCAAGCTCGTGACGTCGGGTGTGATCAACGGCGCGCAGTACTTCATCCCCGTCGACTGGGGATTCATCGCGCCGCTGGTGAACACCGATCACGTCGAGTTCGACGAGGAGTCGTTCGGCATCCTGTTCGACGAGCGGTACGCGGACAAGATCGCCTGGGTCGACACGCTCAACATGATGGTCGTTGCCGCCTACTTCCTCGAGATCCCCGACCCGTGGGACATGACCGATGACGAGCTGGAACAGGTGCGGGACTTCCTGATCTCGAAGAAGCCCCTCGTCAAGTTCCTGTGGAACCAGTCCTACGACTTCTGGCTCTCCTTCAAGAAGGAGGAGGTCTGGATCGGCTATTCGTGGCCGGACACCGTCGGCTACGCCGAGGGTAGAGGCATGAACTACCGCTACATGGAGCCCAAGGAAGGCCGGATCTCGTGGGTGTGCGGGCTCGGGTTGTTCGCGGACACGC
>DATECH010000125.1:0-9749 GCA_035287005.1 Actinomycetota bacterium
CACCGAGCTGTTCGCTCGGTCGTCGGGAGAAACCAGCGACGTGGTCGCCAAGGAGATGTACACGTTCACGGATCGCGGCGACCGTTCGCTCACGCTGCGGCCGGAGGGGACGGCACCGGTCATGCGTGCCTACCTGCACCGGCGCCAGGAGCTCGGTGCGCCGTTCAAGTCGTACTACCTGACACGCATGTACCGCTACAGCCGTCCGCAGGCGGGACGGTACCGCGAGCACCGCCAGTTCGGCGTCGAGGTGTTCGGCACCGACGCCCCGGACGCAGACGTGGAGGTGATCCAGGTCGGCGACGCGCTCCTGCGATCGCTCGGGCTTCGACGCTACCGACTGGAGATCAACTCGCTCGGCGACGACGAGTGCCGACCGGCGTACCGGGACGCGCTGATCGCGTTCCTGCACGAGCATCGCGAGGAGCTGCGCGATGAGCACGCGACGCGGTTCGCCGACAACCCGCTGCGCGTACTCGACTGCAAGGACGATGCCTGCCGAGCGGTCGCCGCCAACGCCCCGGTCATGGTCGAGCATCTGTGCGACGCGTGCGACGTGCATCTGGATGCTGTGATCGCGGGGGTGCGTGGCGCGGGGCTCGAGCCGAACATCACGCCGACCCTGGTGCGTGGCCTCGACTACTACACACGCACCGCTTTCGAGTTCGTGTCGGAGGCGATGCAGGAGGGCGGCAACGAGCAGCAGGCGACGCTGTTCGGCGGCGGACGCTACGACGGGCTCGCCGAAACGCTCGGCGGCCCTCATGTGCCCGGGGTCGGGTTCGGCATGGGGTTGGAGCGCGTCTTGCTGGCGCTCGACGACGAGGGGATCCAAGCGCCGCCCGAGCCAGGACTCGAGGTCTACGTCGTGGCGATCGGCGAGGCGGCACGCGCCGCCGGGCGGGCGCTCGTGGGCGACCTGCGGGCCGGCGGGATCGCCGCCGACCTTCCATTCGACGATCGCCCCTTGAAGGCCCAGCTCAAGATGGCTGACCGCGCCGACGCCCGCTACGCCGCGATCATCGGCGACCTGGAGCTCGCGGCGGGTACCGTGACCCTTCGCCGCATGAGCGACGGGAGCCAGCAGGCCGTGTCGCTCGACGGGGTCGCGGCCCATGTCCGAACCGATCGAGGATCGACCACATGACGGACCGATCTGCACTGGCGACCGCGATGCGCTCGCACGCATGCGGTGAGTTGCGCGGCGACCACGAGACGCACGAGGTCACGCTGTGCGGGTGGGTCGCCCACCGGCGCGACCACGGCGGCGTTACGTTCATCGACCTGCGCGATCGCGAGGGCGCCGTCCAGGTCGTGTTCCATCCGCAGGAGGCCGCCGAGGCCCACGCGGCGGCCCAGGACCTGCGCGGGGAGTGGGTCGTGCGCGTCACCGGCACCGTGCGGATGCGCCCCGCCGGCATGGCAAACCCCGCCCTCGCCACCGGCGAGATCGAGGTCGCCGCCAGCGCCGTCGAGGTCCTGGCCCGAGCCGACACCCCGCCGTTCGTGATCGAGGATCGCGTGGAGGCGGACGAGCTGCTCCGCCTCGAGTACCGCTACCTGGATCTGCGGCGCCCCGAGATGACGGCGATGCTGCGCCTGCGTCACGAGGTGGTCCGCCTCATGCACGAGCACCTCGACGCGCTCGGGTTCGTCGAGGTCGAGACGCCGCTGCTCGGGCGCGCGACCCCCGAGGGCGCTCGCGATTTCCTGGTGCCGGCGCGGGTGCGTCCCGGCACGTTCTTCGCGTTGCCGCAGTCGCCCCAGCAGCTCAAGCAGCTGCTCATGGTCGGCGGGCAGGACCGCTACTACCAGATCGTTCGGTGCCTTCGCGACGAGGCCACGCGCGCCGACCGCGGGTTCGAGTTCACTCAGCTCGACATCGAGATGGCCTTCGTCGACGAGCAGGACATCTTCGCGGTGATCGAGCCACTGTACGCCAGGATCATCGCCGAGACCCAGGGGATCGATGTGCCGACGCCGTTTCGACGGATGACATTCGACGAGATGATGACCCGCTTCGGCTCGGACAAGCCCGACCTGCGCTACGGCATGGAGCTCGCCGACCTCACCGACCTGTTCACGGGGTCGGGGTTCAACGCCTTCGCGCAGGTGGCCGCCGAGGGCGGCGCGATCAAGGCCCTGGCCGCACCCGGTGGGGGCCAGCTCAGCCGCAAGGAGCTCGATCGGCTAGTCGACGACGCGAAGGGACGCGGGGCCGCGGGGCTCGTGTGGATCGTGGTCGAGCCCGACGAGGGCCTCCGTTCGCCGGTGGAGAAGTTCCTGTCCGAGCAGGAGAAGGCCGGCGTCGTCGCGCGGACGGGCGCGGCCACCGGTGACCTGATCTGCATCGTCGCAGATCGCGTCGACCGGACGAACGTGGCGTTGGACGGGCTGCGCCGGGACCTCGCCACGCGGCTCGAGTTGATCCCGCAGGGTCGGTGGGAGTTCTGCTGGTACGTCGAACCGCCGCTGTTCGAGTGGAGCGACGAGGAGGGCAGATGGGTGTCGAACCACCACCCGTTCACGGCGCCGCTGACCGAGGACCTCGATCCCACGACCGCGAAGGCCCGTGCCTACGACCTGGTGCTCAACGGCTTCGAGATCGGCGGGGGCTCGATCCGGATCCACGAGCCGAACCTCCAGCAGGCGGTCTTCGCCGTGCTCGGGATCGATCCTGCGGAGCAACAGGAGAAGTTCGGTCACCTGCTCACTGCCTTCCGCTTCGGCGCCCCGCCGCACGGTGGCGTGGCGATGGGCCTCGACCGGCTCTTGATGCTGCTCGCCGGCAAGGAGTCCCTGCGCGACGTAACCGCGTTCCCCAAGGCCCAGTCCGGGGCCGATCCGATGACCGGGGCGCCGGCGCCGGCGGACCCCGCGCTGCTCGCGGAACTCGGCATCGCGGTCACCGTTCGGCCCGACGACGAGGAGAGCGTGTGAGCGTTGCGCTGACGTCCGCCGACCTCGAACTGCTGCGCGGGGAGAACTACGCGTGGATCGTGACGCTCGGCGGTGACGGATCGCCGACCGCCTCCATCACCTGGATCGACGCGACCGACGCGCACGTCCTCGTCAATACCGCGGTGGGGCGGCGCAAGGATCGAAACGTCATCGAGGATCCTCGGGTGACGATCGCGCTCCAGCAACACGGCGACGCTTACCGGTGGCTCTCGATCGAGGGTGTGGTCGAGCGCCGCGAGACGGGACCCGAGGCAGAGGCACACATCGACGCGCTGTGTCGTCGCTACGACGGCGAACCGTGGTCCGCGGTCGAGGGCCAGCAGCGCGTGCGGTGGCACGTGCGGCCGACCCGCATCATCCGGTACGGCGGCTAGGACGGTCGGCGTGAGCGATCAGCCGCTCGCCGCCCGGATGCGCCCACGTACGCCCGCGGAGTTCGTCGGACAGCGACATCTGGTCGGGCCGGGCCGCGTGCTGCAGAAGCTCTTGGACCGAGGCGAGCTTCCCTCGATCGTGCTGTGGGGTCCGGCGGGCACGGGCAAGACCACTCTGGCCACCTTGCTGGCCGAAGCTGTCGGGGCCCAGTTGACCACGCTTTCGGCCGTGTCCTCCGGGGTCGCGGATGCGCGCAAGGTCATGGAGGGTGCCCGCGGTGGGCTGTTCAAGACGGTGCTGTTCGTCGACGAAGTCCATCGGTGGTCCAAGACGCAGCAGGACGTGCTGCTGCCCGCGGTCGAGCAGGGCACGGTCACGCTGATCGGCGCCACCACCGAGAACCCCTACTTCTCGCTGAACACACCGCTGCTGTCGCGCTGCCTGCTGCTGCGCCTGGAGCCCCTTTCCACCGAGGATATGACGGCCGTGATCCACAGGGCGCTCACCGACGAGGAGCGCGGTCTCGGCGCGATGCATCTGACGATCGACGATGACGCGCTCGAGCACCTCGTGGCGATCAGCGGCGGGGACGCGCGCATGGCGCTTACGGGTCTGGACGCCGCCGCGCTCGCGGCGCAGTCCGACGGCGATCCATCGATCACGCTGGACCTGATGGCCGACGCCGTGCAACGCAGGGCCGTGGTGTACGACCGGCAAGGCGATGCGCATTACGACGTGATCAGCGCCTTCATCAAGTCGATCCGAGGATCCGACCCGGATGCCGCGTTGTTCTGGCTCGCCCGCATGCTGGAAGCCGGCGAGGACCCACGCTTCATCGTGCGCCGGCTGATCGTGCACGCGAGCGAGGACATCGGGTTGGCGGATCCGATGGCGCTGCTCCAGGCGACCGCGGCCGCCCGGGCCGTCGAGCAGGTTGGCCTGCCCGAGGCGCGTCTCAACCTCGCGCAGGCCACGATCTATCTCGCGCGCGCTCCCAAGTCCAACAGCGTCTATACAGCCCTTGCCGCGGCGCAAGAGGACGCGCTGGGGGCCGAACCGGTCCCGGCGCACCTGCGCGACGCTTCGTACGGCGGCGCGCGGAAGCTCGGCCACGGACGGGGATACCTGTACCCACACGATGAACCCGAGCACTGGGCCGAGCAGGCCTATCGCCCGGAGGGCTACGAGGACCACCGGTACTACGTGCCATCGGATATGGGCGATGACACGAGCGCGTGGACCCCTGGCGCCGGTCCAGATCCGGGGTCGAAGGACGACCCCGGGACCGGGTAGGCTTAGCGGCCTCATCCTTCGTACCCCAAGGAGCAGCGAGATGACGGTTCTGGCCATCACCGGCGGCGACGCCGCCATGATCATCCTGGCGGTGGGCTGGGTCGTGCTGGTCGGCGGCCTGTTGTTCGTGCTGTTGAACACCTTCCGGGTTCTCGAGAGCACGAAGATGACGATCGATGCGATGCGCGAGGAGACCATCCCACTGCTGCGCGAGGTCAAGACCTCCGTGGAGAAGACCAACCGCGAGATCGATCGCGTCGACGTGCTGCTGGACAACGCGAACACGATCGTGGGGCGTGTTGAGCGCCTCTCCGGCCTCGTCGAGGAGGCTGCGTCCAACCCCCTCGTCAAGCTCATCAGCGTCGCGACCGGTCTCCGCAAGGGTTTCTCCAAGGCGTCCCGCAAGGGCAACTCGTGATCCGACGGCTATTCTGGCTGTCGTTCGGCGTCGGACTCGGCGCGGCCACAGCCATCGTGACCACCCGCTGGACCCGCAAGCAGGTCCGCAAGGCTGCGCCGGCAACGATCGCACGCGAGGCGAGGGGCGGGCTGCTCGACCTGTCGAAGCTCGTCGCCTCCTCGGTCGAAGAGGGCCGCCGGGCGATGGACGAGCGCGAGCGCGAGCTGCGTACGACCTACGGCCTCGACGAAGCGCACAGCTAAACTCACCCGTCGTGGACGGCCACCAGATCCGAGAGACCTTCCTTCGCTTCTTCGAGGAGCGCGGCCATACTCGTGTCCGATCCTCATCACTGCTGGCGGCGCCGGAATCGGGCCTGCTGCTGACCGGTGCAGGTATGGAGCAGTTCATCCCGTATTTCCTCGGCCAGACCGAGCCCCCGTTCCCTCGGGCGACCTCCGTCCAGAAGTGCTTCCGCGCCAACGACATCGAGAACGTGGGACGCACCGACCGACACCTCACGTTGTTCGAGATGCTGGGCAACTTCTCGTTCGGGGACTACTTCAAGGCGGAATCCTGCGCCTGGGGGCTGGAGCTCGTCACCCAGGGGTACGGGATCGATCCCGACCGGTTGTGGATGACGGTCTACCAAGACGACGACGATGCGATCGCGATCTGGCAGGACCTCGGGATCCCGCCGGAGCGGATCGTGCGGCGCGGCAAGGCGGACAACTACTGGTGGACGCACGCGGCGGGCCCGGCTGGCCCATGCTCGGAGATCTTCGTGGACCGCGGCGAGCGCTACGGCCCCACCGGAGGTCCCGAGGTCGACGAGGATCGGTACTGCGAGATCTGGAACCACGTGTTCATGCAGCATCAGGTCGACGCCGCCTGCGAGGTGCTCGGCGACCTCCCCAACAAGAACATCGACACGGGGTCCTCGGTCGAGCGCGTCGCGATGGTGCTCCAGGACAAGGGGAGCTTCTTCGAGACCGACCTGTTCGCGCCGCTGCTCGCGGAGGTGCAGTCCCTGTCCGGCAAGCACTACGGCGCCGACGAGAAGCACGACGTCGCCATCAGGATCGTCGGCGAGCACGCCCGGGCCACGGCGTTCCTGGTGGCCGATGGGGTGCAGCCCTCCAACGAGGGACGCGGGTACATCCTGCGCCGCATGCTGCGACGGGTCGTGTCCGCCGCGCGCCAGCTGGGCGTCCAACGCGAAGTGTTCCGTCCGCTCGTGCAGCGGGTGGTCGACGGCTTCGGTGATGCCTACCCGGAGCTCCGCGAGAACCGCGCGTTCGTCGAAGAGGTGCTCGCTTCGGAGGAGGAGCGGTTCACGGCGACCCTCCGTCAGGGGATGGTCCTGTTCGACGACGCACGGGACCGTGCGAGCGGCGGCGTCGTCGCCGGCGACGACGCGTTCAAGCTGTCCGATACCTTTGGGTTCCCCGTCGAACTGACGATCGAGCTCGCGGCCGATGCGGGTCTCCGTGTCGACGAGGATCGGTTCCGCACGCTGCTCCAGGAGCAGAAGGATCGCGCCCGTGCGGCCGCGAAGAAGGTGGAGATCGGCCTCGACGCGGGAGCCGTGCCGCCCTCCGTGTTCGTGGGCTACGAGCGGCCGGAGGCCGAGTCGCCCATCGCGATGCTGCTGAGCGACGACAACGCGCAGCTCGGGGTGGCCGAGGAGGGGCAGGCGGTGCGGTTGTTCCTCGATCGCACGCCGTTCTACGCCGAAGGTGGTGGCCAGGTGGGCGATCGCGGGATGATCCGGACCCACACCGGCAGTATTCGCGTCACCGACACGCAGAAGGCCGGTGCCCATGCGATCGTGCACGAGGGCGTGGTCGAGGCCGGCGAGGTCCGCGCCGGGCAGGATGCGATCGCCGAGATCGATCGGCTCTTCCGCGAGGGCACGGCGCGCGCACACACCTCGACCCACGTGATTCACGCGACGCTTCGTCGCATCTTGGGCGAGCACGCGCGACAGGCAGGCTCGCTGATCGAGCCCGGCCGGCTCCGATTCGACTTCTCCCATCCCAGCTCCGTGCCGATCGACGTGCTCGAGGAGGCCGAGCTCGAGGCCAATCGCCGGCTCGCGGCCGACGACGCCGTGCGCATCTTCGAGACCTCGATGGGCGAAGCTCAGGCCCTGGGCGCGACCGCGCTGTTCGGCGAGAAGTACGGCGACGTCGTGCGCGTCGTCGAGATCGGGGAATACTCGCGCGAGCTGTGTGGCGGCACCCACGTGGCTCGCACCGGCAACGTGGCCGTGATCCGGCTCCTCCGGGAGGGCTCGATCGGCGCGGGGATGCGTCGCATCGAGGCCCTCGTCGGTCCCGACGCCCTTCGCGAGATCAACGTGGAACGGAGCCTGCTCCGTGATCTCGTCGGGGCGCTCGACGCGAAGGACCCGCGTGCTGCGCTGGACCGCGCCCGCAAGGTGGTCGACGAGAACAAGCGTCTGCGCAACGAACTCGGCGGCCTGCGCGCCGGGGATCGAGATGCGTTGGTCGCCGGGTTGGCAGATGGTGCGATCGACGTCGGCGGGGTGGCGTTGGTCGCCGCGGAGGCGCCCGACCTCGATCCCAGCGAGCTGCGCGATCTCGCGATCAAGGTGCGCGACCGGCTCCAGGATCGACCGGCCGTCGTCGTTGTGGGCAACGGCGCCGGCGGCAAGGCGATGCTCGTGGCGGCGAGCACCACCGGTGCGATCGAACGGGGCGTCACGGCCCCTGCGGTGCTCGCCGACGCGGCGACCCTGATCGGCGGCGGCGCGGGCGGAAAAGATCACCTCGCCAACGCCGGCGGCACGCGTCCCGGCGAGGTTCCTGCGGCGCTTGCGTCGATCTCGACACGGCTGGGCTCGCTCCTCGGCGAGGGCTGAGGGTGGGCCCGCTCGGACGCGTCCTCGGACTCGACCTGGGCGACGCCCGGATCGGTGTGGCGATCAGCGACCCCGATCGGCGCGTCGCCGTTCCCGTCGGCAGCGTTCGAGTCGGACAGCCTCCGGGGGAGCTGCGGGCGATCGCCGATCTCGCCGCCGAGCACGGGGCGACCCTCATCGTCGTGGGAGAGCCGGTCTCGATGGACGGCACGCGGGGATCGCGGGCGGAGCACGCCGCGAACTTCGCTCGGGCGCTCGAAGGCGTCGTGGGCGTGCCGGTGATCCTGCACGACGAGCGGCTCTCCACGGTCGAGGCCGAACGCAACCTGCGGGCCGCGGGGGTGACCGGGCAGGCGCGTCGCGCGGTGGTGGACGCCTCCGCGGCGCAGGTGATCCTGCAGGCCTGGCTCGATGCCGCGGCCGGCGGTGCGGTGCATCCCCAGGACTGAGCATCGCCGCGGGTATCCTCCACCTCCGATGGACGACAACGGCCCCTCCTACCTGTCGGAATCCGATCCCGGCATCGATCGGCGGCGCCGTCGGGCCGCGCTGATCTCGGTGCTCGTCGCGTGCGGTCTGATCGCGGTCGCGATCGTCGTGGCGGGAGCGTCCTATCGGCGTTGTCAGGATCCGCCGGGGGTCGACGGGCGCACGGTCACGTTCGTGGTCCACGAGGGAGCCACCGGCCAGCAGGTGGTTGCCGACCTCGCTTCACAGGGGCTGATCCGATGCGGCGGTTTCATGGGCAACCTCCTGCTTCGCGGCACCGGGCAGGCGACCGCGATCCTGGCTGGCTCCTACGACATCCCGGTCGGTTCGTCGCTCGCTCAGATCCTGTCGTTGATGACCACACCGCCCGAAGCGGTGCCGACCGTGCGGGTCACGATCCCCGAGGGCCTGCGGATCCGCTCGACGTTTCCCGGCGAGCGGAGCATCTCCTCCGTGGTCGAGGAGCAGACCGGCGTCGCCGCCAAGGAGTTCGCACGACTGGCCGAAAGCGGCCGTTTCGACCTGCGACCGTATCTTGCGCAGGGCAGGGGCGCCGAAGGGTACCTGTTCCCCAACACCTTCCAGTTCGTCAAGAAGGGGATCGGGGCCAAGGAGATGATCCGCACGATGCTCGACGAGTTCCGGACGCAGGCCGAGGAGCTGGATCTGCTCGCCGGCGCCAAGAAGCTCGGCCTGACCCCCTACGAGCTGGTGACCCTCGCATCCATGATCGAACGCGAGGCGCAGGTCGACGACGAGCGCGCCCTGATCGCGGGCGTGATCTTCAACCGGCTCGGGATCGGGCAGTCGCTGGGCATCGACGCCACCCTCCTGTACGACGATCCGTCGCCCGACGGTGAGCTGTCGACCGCGGATCTGCAGACCGACACCCCCTACAACACGAGGATCAATGCCGGGCTGCCGCCGAGCCCCATCGCGAGCCCCGGTCGGGCGTCACTGGATGCCGCCCTGCACCCCGAGCAGACGGAGTACCTGTACTACGTGCTGTGCCCCCGAGACGGGGAGGGTGTGCATCGCTTCGCCACGACCTACGAGGAGCACCTTGTGAACGTTCGGGAGTGTCTCGGTGGGTGAGCGCCGGCGCCTGGGCGGCACAACGCGTGTCGCCGGGGTCATCGGGTGGCCGATCGACCACAGCCTGTCACCGGCGATCCACAACGCCGCCTACGAGGCGCTCGGCCTCGACTGGGTGTATGTGGCGCTGCCCGTGGAGCCGGAGGCGGTGCCGGCGGCGGTCGCGGGGCTGGCGGCGCTCGGGTTCGCCGGCGCCAACGTCACGATGCCGCACAAGGAGGCGGTCGCCGACGTCGTCGATCGCCTGAG
>DATECH010000126.1:0-28011 GCA_035287005.1 Actinomycetota bacterium
GGTTGACCGCGATGCGCAGAGCCTGGAACGTGCGGCGCGCGGGGTGGGGGCCCCCCGGACGTCGTCCCACGGCGCCTGCGACGACGCCGGCGAGTTCGTCGGTCGTCGTGATCGGACGCTTGCGAACGATCGCGGCAGCGATCTGCCGGGATCGCCGCTCGTCGCCGAAGTGAAAGATCAGGTCGGCCAGCGCGCGCTCTGGAAGCCCGTTCACCAGGTCGGCGGCGGTGGGCTCACCGGCGCTGGCGCCGGCCATCCGCATGTCCAGCGGCGCATCCTGGCGGAACGAGAATCCTCGATCGGCCTGGTCGAGCTGCATCGACGACACCCCGAGATCGAAGAGCACACCATCGGCGGGGCCGCCGACGACCTCCTCATCGACCTCCGAGAACCGGGCGTTGACCAACCGGACCCGACCGGCGAACCGGGCGAGACGGTCTCCCGCCAATGCCAGCGCGGCCGGATCGCGATCCACGCCGACCAGGTCGCGAACGCCCGCATCCAGCAGCGCCGCGGCATGGCCGCCGGCGCCGACCGTCATGTCGACGACGACCGGAGCGTCACGCAATATCCGCACGACTTCGTTCACCATGACCGGATCATGGGGAGCCTCGCTCACCCGATGTGCCCGACGAACAGGCCGAACCCGATCGACGCGAGCAGCGTCAACGCGGTCATCCCGATCAGCGACAGGCTCTGTCGCACCTCGGCGCCCAGCTTGTCGGGCGCCTGCATCTGCTTCGCCATCCGTGCCTCCTCTTATCGGTTGGGCTCGAGGGTGCCGGCCTGGTACGCGCCCGCGTACGCAGCCTCGTAGCGCTCGAAGGTGCCCCGATCCCAGATCTCCATGCGGTCGCGCACCCCCAGCACGATCACGTCCTTGCCGATCCCGACGACCTCGCGCAGGCGACCCGGCAGCGTCAACCGACCTTGACCGTCGAGTTTCATCTCGTCGGACGATCCGAAGAACAGGCGCGCATATGCGCGCCCCGGTGCGTCGGAAAGGGGGGACGACGAGACCTCGTCGGCACGCCGCTCCCATTCGACCCTGGGGAAGGCGAAGAGGCAGCCGTCCTGGCCGATCGTCAGCCATGCGCCGTCGGCGAAGGCCTCACGGAACCTCGCCGGCAAGGACAGCCGACCCTTCGGGTCGAGCTGGTAGCTATGCGTGCCGAGCAATTCGGCCACGCGTCCTCCCCTTTCCTCCACTGCGGGTCCCGTTTATGCCACTGTCGCTCCACTACGTCAACATCCTTTGCACCCGAACTGTTGTTCGAGCAAGGGTCGGGGGAGCCGGCAGCTCGGAAAGGGTGAGACCGGGGAGGCTCGGATTCAGATGAGGTATCGCTCCCAGCCTGGTTCGACCAGGCCGAGGGTGAGGCGGAATCCGTCCGACGGGGCGAACGGAAGGCGCGTGAGACGGAAGCCCGACTCCTGTGGGGTTCGATCCATCTTCCTGGCGTTGCAGCGGCGGCAGGCGGCGACAACGTTCTCCCAGACGTGGAGGCCCCCGCGGGAGCGCGGGATGACGTGATCGAGGTTCTCCGCCGTCGCGCCGCAGTACTGGCAGGACCACGCGTCGCGCGCGAATACCGCCCGCCGAGTCAGCGGAGCGTGTTGACGGTAGGGCACCCGCACGAAGCGCCGCAGGCGCACGACGGAGGGCGCGTCGATGTGCACGTGCTCGCTGCGGAACACGGCCCCGTTGCTGACAACGACGTCCGCCTTCTCCTTCAACACGAGCACAACGGCTCGTCTCGCCGGGAGCACCGCGAGAGGCACATCTGTTGCATTGAGGACGAGCGCCCGTCCCATGGCGGAAGTCTACGGCTCGCGGCTTGAATCACAAGCGTGTAACCTTGGCGCCGGGACCGGCCCGGACGGGATGCCTGGAGTTGCGAACAGGGGCCGCGCGGGGCGTCCGCACGTTCGGACCGGTCCCCTTGTACCCGCTCGTCCGCGACCGACGCCGCGTTGCCGGCGGGCCGCACGCCCGCCCGTTGCGCCGGGGGTCCACGCAACAACGAGCGAGGCGTACGATGTGACGCAACCGACGGCACATCGCAAGGGGGGTCAACCGCTTGGAACTGCGCGAAGAAGCGCGAGATTGGCAGGCGTTCGCGGACCGGTTCAAGGCGCTCGAAGACAACATCGAGCGCGTCGTGCGCGGCAAGCACCATCAGATCCGGCTCGCCCTGGTCGCGCTGGTGGCAGAGGGGCATCTGCTGATCGAAGACGTCCCCGGCGTCGGCAAGACCATGCTGGCCAAGGCGATGGCCAGGTCGATCGACTGCTCGTTCCGACGGATCCAGTTCACGCCCGACATGCTGCCCACGGACATCACGGGCGTGAACGTGTTCAACCAGGAGCGCGGCGACTTCGAGTTCCGTCCGGGTGCCGTGTTCGCCAACGTCGTGCTCGGAGACGAGATCAACCGGGCGTCCCCCAAGACCCAGTCCGCGCTGCTGGAATGCATGGAAGAGCGCCAGGTCACGATCGACGCCGAAACGCACGCGCTCGGCACCCCGTTCATCGTGATCGCCACCCAGAACCCGGTCGAACACGAGGGCACGTACCCGCTGCCCGAGGCCCAGCTGGATCGGTTCATGCTTCGCCTGTCGGTCGGCTACCCCGACCGTGAGATCGAAACCGAGATCCTGGCGAGCCACAGCGTCGGCGAACCGCTGGCGGAGATCACCCACGTTTGCGACGCGCGCGCGGTTGCGGAGCTGATCCGCACCGCCCGAGAGGTCCACGTGGCCCCCGCGATCCGTTCCTACATCGTCTCGGTGGTCGAGGCCTCGCGCCAGCACGCCGACGTGTACCTCGGCGCCAGCCCGCGGGCCTCGATCATGCTGCTGCGCGCCGCGCGCGCGTTCGCGGCGGCGGATCGTCGAGATTTCGTGATCCCCGACGACGTGAAGACGCTCGCACGTCCAGTGCTCGGACACCGGATCATCGTCACGGCCGATGCGGCGATGAGCGGCCGCGACACCGCGGCGGTCATCGACGAGATCCTTGCCGCGGTCGAGGTGCCGGTCGTGGAGCGACCTTGATGCTCACCCCACGCGGGATCGCGGTCGCCATCGCGGGGGTCGGGATGTGGTTCGCCGCGCGGTTCCTGGGCTCCCCGGGCCTGGAGGTGATCGGCGTGGGCCTCGCCCTGCTGCCCTTCATCGCAGGCGCCTACCTGCGTTGGAGCGACCGCCCGCTCCGGGTGTCTCGGCACCTGTCCGAAGCCCGCGTCGCACCGGGAACGCGGGTGACGGTCCGCCTCGACGTCGAGAACCGCGCCGCCACGAGCACGTCGTTCCTCCTGATGGAGGATCGACTGCCGCCGGCGCTGGGGCGTCCCGCTCGTCTCGTCGTCACCGGGGTGGGACCTCGCGGGACGCAGCGCGTTTCCTACTCGATCGTCCCCCAGGCACGGGGGCGATACGGGATCGGACCGCTCACCGTCGACCGCAGCGACGCCTTCGGTCTCACGAGGCGCCGCGTCGTGCTCGAGGAGCGCGAGGAACTGCTCGTCACGCCCGAGATCGAGGACCTTCGGGCGCCGGCGGAATCCGGGAGTGCCAGCAACATCGGCAGCGCCCGCGCTCGCCAACTGCTTCGTACCGGCGAGGAGTACTACACGATGCGCGGCTACCAGGAGGGCGACGACCTGCGACGGATCCATTGGCCGTCGGTGGCGCGCACGGGCGCGCTGATGATCCGGCAGGACGAGGCGTCGCGACGCGCCGGCGGGCTGATCTACCTCGACAGCCGCGAGTCGCTGCTCGGGCCCGCGCGAGGACCTGCGTTCGAACGTGCGGTGTCGTGCGCGGCGAGCGTCGGCGCGCTGTTCGCGCGCAACGGATTCTCGATGCGCATGGGTGCCGATGAAACGTCGATCCAGCCCGTGACCGAGGAGGGATTCCTCGATCTCCTGTCCGGCATGACGCACGGCAGGGGGCGGGCGATCGCCCGCTCGCTGACGGCGCTGCGGCTGGCCGGGGGCGGCGACACGTCGCTGGTGTTCATCGGCGCGCCGTTGCCGCCCCAGGAGTTGCCGCAACTGGTGCGCGCCGGTGGCTCCTACGGACCGAAGCTGGCGATCTTCGTGCACCCGCTAGAGCCTGCGGCAGCACCTGCGAACCGAAGGACCCAGATGGAATCCCGAGCGACACAGGCCCGATTGACCCTCCTGCGAGCCGGATGGGACTGCATCGTGCTGTCCCCGGCGATGAGACTGCGAGAGCGATGGCACACACCGCGAGAACACCAGCCCGCATCCAACGCCTGAGCGCGCTCGTCGCGATCGTGGCCGTCGCGGTCGCGATCGGGTTCGCGTTCGGTCGCATCCTGCTGGGGCACTCCTCCACCTACCGCATGCTCGCGGTCGGGGTCGTCTCCGGCGTGATCGCCTGGGCGACCGAGCGCCGCGGGATGCTGCTCGCCACGCTCGGGAGCGCCGCGGGGCTGCTGTTGGTGCTCGCCTGGATGGCGGCACCGCACACGCTGTGGTTCGGACTGCCGACCGCAGAGACCCTGCGAACGCTCGCAACCCTCGCGACACAGGTGGGCGCGCAGGCGCGCGAGTACGTGTCCCCCGCCCCTGCAACGCCGTCGCTGGTGCTCGCCGGCGTGATCGCCGTGTGGGCGGCCGTGTTCTCGTGCTACGCGTTGGCATTCCGCGCCCAGAGCCCGCTGCTGGCGCTCGTGCCACCGCTGGCGCTCATCGTGTTCGCCGACGGGGTGCTGGAGGAGTTCGAGCGCCCCCTGTACGGGGTCGTGTTCCTGTTGGCGGCCCTCGCAGTGTTGTTCGCCGACGGACTACGGCGTATCCAGGGCTGGGGGCCGGTGTGGAGCCCCACCGGCAACCGGGATCGGCTCCTGCCGGCTGCCGGCCGCAACGCCCGCCGCGTGGGACTGACGGCGGTGGCGCTCGCCGCGCTGGCGCCCGTGCTCGTGCCGGGCTTCGGCACGCGGCCGGTGCTGGACCTGACCTCGATCAACAGCGACGGGAGGATCCGCGTCAGCCCGCTGGTCTCGTTGGGATCGATCCTCAACGACTCGGAGGACAACCGTGTCGAGCTGTTTCGGGTGCAGGCCGATCGCCCCTCGTATTGGCGCATGGTGGCGCTGGAGGACTTCTCCAGCGGTACCACCTGGGAGGCACGCCCCGACGACGGGATCCCCCTGGCGCCGGGGGACGCCGTTCCGGGCTCGACCACGCAGGGCGAGCCCGTGACGCAGGTCGTGAAGGTGACGCACGATCTGGGCTTCGCGTGGCTCGTCGCCGCGGCCGATCCCACGGCCGTGTCGATCGATCACGACGTGGCGTGGCACCCGGCGTCCTCATCGCTGCAGATGGACGGCTGGCCCGACGAGGGCGAGGGCTACACGGTGACGTCGGTGCGCTCGAACCCATCGGTCAAGGACCTCCGCGCGGTCAGAGCCTCGCTCGAGGGGGCTGCGCTGACCCAGCTGCCCGACAACATCCCGCCGTTGATCGCCGAGCGCGCACTCGAGTGGACCGCCGGCGCGACATCCGACTTCGACAAGGTGATGGCGATCGTGGACCACCTCACCAGCGGCGAGTTCGACTACCGAACCGACGTCGCGTTCCGCGATGACCCGCAGACGCTCGCGGACATGCTCACCTCCACGAAGGCGGGCTTCTGCCAGCAATTCGCGAGCCTGATGGCCGTGATGCTGCGCGAACTCGGCATCCCTGCGCGGGTCGCCCTCGGTTTCACGCAGGGCACACCGGTCGGCGACTCGACGTGGGCGGTGACCACGCGCAACTACCACAGCTGGGTCGAGGTTCCCTTCGAGGGATTCGGCTGGCTGACGTTCGACCCCACGCCCGGATTCGTGGACCCGGCGGCCGCCGGATACCAGTCGATCTTCGGACCCGACGAGCCCACCTGCCCGACCCAGGGTCGAGGATGCGAGAACACCGCCGGCACCGGCAACGGCGGCGGCCAGCACAACGTGAAGGGTGGGACCCTCAACGAGCAGCCCGGCACGGGCGGCGGGGGCATCTCCCCGCCGGCGTCGGCCCCGATCGGCCGACGTTTGCCGCTGGGCCGCATCGCGGCGGCGGCGGCCATGGTCCTCGGTCTGATCGCGATCGCGATCCCGGCGGGTCACGCGGCACGGCGCCGGCGGCGCCTGCGGACCGCCCACGATCCTCGCGACCTCGTCCTGGCCACCTACGACGTGTTCGCAGAGCGGGCAGGCGAGCTGGGGTGGCGCAAGCGCCCGGGCGAGACGCCCAACGAGTTCCGCCGCCGGCTCGGGGCGCACGGCGTGCTCGGCGACGCGGCCGATCCCGCGATGGCGCGACTGACCTCGGCCGTGGTTCGCGCGGCATACGCCCCCACCGCGCCGGGAACCGAGGCCGTCGACGCGGCGGAGCTCGATGCGGCCTCGGTGCTGCGGGAGCTGCGGGACGCGACGTCCCTTCGCCAGCGGGTGCTCGGCATCTACCGCCGAGACTGAGCGAGGGCGATCCGGAGGCGCTGCCTAGGAGCCGGTCGCGGCCACGGCGGCCGCCTCGCGCAGCGCCCGCACGAACCGATCGCGGTCGTCTTGGAAGGAGCGCACGTTCGAGTCGACCGACGTTGCGATGTCGTCGATCGCAACGAAGAACGCCATCTGCCCATCCTTGAGCGCGTCCATGACCTCGCCGTCGCGACGGCAGATCTTGAAGATGCTCTGTCCGTCCGTGACCAGCTGCACCTCGGATAGGTGCCGATCGAGCCCGGCGCGCTTGTTGAGGAACTCCCACGAGCGGCGCACCCGCTGCAGCGACATGCCGCCGTCGAGCAACGACTTCACGACGCGCAGAGCGACCAGATCACGGAACGCGTAGAGACGGGGGACGCCCGGCCGCCCGCCCGTGCCCTGCACCGACGGCGAAACGAGGCCGATCTGATCCCAGTAGCGGAGCTGGCGCGCGGAGCACGCGGTGAACTTGCTGGCTTGGTGAGCGGTGAACCCCTCCATGCGGACGCCCGTCCTCCGTTTCCGATCCTCAACTTCGTACACGCGCTGCGGGCGACGCCGGGCTCGGAGAGGAAGTGCAACTTCCGGTTTCTGACGGTCGCGCGCCCCTGGGGAAGGGGAGCCCGTTGTACACCGCGCGTTCGCATGGTGGCAAGCTGCGAGCTAGTTGGGCATGCGCGCGTCGTCGTTCGCCCGTCGGAGTTCCCGACGATCGCTATGGACGACGGAACCGCGAGGCGATCCGGCCGAGGAGCCCCGACAGCGTGAAGCCCTCGTCCTGCATCAGGCGCAGCTGATCCCGCCCGAGCTGGCCCACGTATCGATACAGCAGCACTGCGGACAGCACGGCGATCACGAAGCCGGCCGCCGCGACGAGAACCGACATGACGAACAGCATGATCATGACGAGCCCGACGACGAAGGCGATCGAGGCCCAGCGGATGCGGCGCGCCAGATGTGTGTACAGGTCGGTACGCCCGACCTGTTCGACGAAGCCGGGATCGTCTTCGGTCAGGCGCCGTTCGATCTCGTCGAGGATGCGCTGCTCGTGATCGCTCAGTGGCATAGGTCCTCCGGTCGCCGGGGTACGACCATCACGTCCGATTATAGGAAGGACCTACCGAAGGTGGAACAGAAGGCGCGATCCGTTCGGGTTTCGGCTCGGGAAGTTGTGGTCGGTCATGCCGGCGATCCAACAGAGTTGCTTGCGTAGCAGCCCCTTTCCCGAAACGGTGTTCGATGCGATCCATCGCGCGATCGACGTCGCTCCAGCGCTCACCGCGCAACAACGCCAGTTGTTCGGCGCCCGCTTGCTGCAATCCCGACGCTAGGACGCCCAACAGACGCACTCGTCGACCACTGCCCGGCAACGCGCGATACAGCTCGCTCGCGACGTGGTACAGATCGGCTCCGGTGGCCGTTGCGTCGCCCAAGGTGCGCGCGCGCGTCAGCGTGGTGAAGTTCGCCAGGCGCACCTTCAGGGTCACCGTTCGCGCACGATACCCGTCATCGCGCAATCGAGCGGCAACACGACCCGACAGGTGGAGCAACTCGCGAAGGATCTCCGTCGTGTCGTCGAGATCGCGCTCGAACGTCTCTTCGTGACCGACGGATTTCGGTGCCTCGTACGGGATGACGCCGCGATCGTCGACCCCGTGTGCGAGTGCCATGAGGTGGCGCGTCGATGCATCTCCCAGCAGGCGTTCCAACACCGAGGGCGGTGTGTGCGCAAGATCGCCGACGGTGCGGATGGCCAAGCGCCCCAGCAACTCCGCGGTCTTGTCGCCGACGCCCCACAGCCGTCCGACCGGCAGCGGCTCGAGGAACGCGAGGGTTTGCTCGACCGGCACGTGCACCAACGCGTTCGGCTTGCGATGATCGGAGGCGAGCTTCGCGACGAACTTCGTCGCGGCGACGCCCGCGGAACACGTCACGCCGACCTCGCGTTCGACATCGGCACGGATCTTCTCGGCGATCTGCACGGGTTCGCCGAACAGACGGGTCGCCCCACCGACGTCGAGGAACGCCTCGTCCAGGGAGATGGGCTCCACCAGCGGCGTGTGCGCCAGCAACACCTCGCGGAAGCGGTTGGAGTGCACGCGGTAGGCCTCGAAGTCGGGCGGTAGGAACACCGCGTCGGGGCACAGCCGGCGGGCTCGCACCGCCGGCATCGCCGAGCGAACGCCGAAGCGGCGCGCCTCGTACGACGCGCTCGACACCACACCGCGCGAGCCGGTGCCCCCGACCACCACGGGCTTGCCACGAAGGGTCGGATCCTTCAGCACCTCGACGCCGGCGTAGAAGGCGTCGAGGTCGACGTGCAGGATCGGCTCGAGCGGCCGGGTCGTCATCTCACGCCACCCTAGCCCGCGGAGCCGGGGCTGGCGTGCCACAGCTGCCGCCCCGACTGCCCGGCGACGGGCTGCACGGGGGCTTGCATCGCCTCGCGCAACCGACCGTCGCGCCGGGCCTCCTGCAGCGCCAGCAGGTCCCAGACGTCTTCGGCGATCACGCTCACCCCCGCTTTGCCCGTGCGGCGCAATCGCCCCCACACCGCCATCGCAGAGGCATGGAACACCGTGCGCGCCACCTTGCCCTGCACCGATGGGAAGACCGTGACCTCGACCGGACCCGTGGCATCGTCCAGGGAGACGAAGATGATCCGCTGGCCACTACGGACCGCCGGGGTCTGCGAGGCGATCTTGACCCCGGCAACCATGACCCACTCCTCTTGTCGCTTGTGCCGCAGGTCGCTAGCCTTCGTCACCCCGAGGTCGCGCAGCAACGGCTCGTAGAAGCTCACCAGATGCCTCGTCGCGTCCATGCCGAAGACGTCGAGCTCCGCGCGGACCACCTCGGCGTCGTTGTACTCGGGGAAGGCGTGTCGCGGTGCGGTGGCATCGGCCAGGTGCAGCTGGTCGCCTTCGCGTGCCGCTTCGACCGTGATCGCCTCGTACAGATGGGTGCGCCGGCCACCGGGCAGTGCGTCGAACGCACCGGCGTGCGCCAGCGCCTCGGCCACCGGACGCGGCACCGAGGTGCGCCGCAAGAAGTCCGCCACGTCGAGGAAGGCACGCTCCGCCCGTGCGATCAAGATCGAGCGGATGTCGGCACTCGAGATGCCGTGCACATCCTGCAGGCCGATCCGGATGCCCACGGTGCCCTCGCCGGTTTCCTCCGTGACGTATTCGGGTTCGCTGCGGTGGATGTCCAGCGGCAGGATCGGCACGCCCGCCCGCCGGGCGTCGTCGAGCAGCAACCGCCGCGGATACATGCCGGGATCATGGGTCAAGATCCCGGCCATGAACTGCGCCCGGTAATGCGCCTTGAGCCACGCCGAGCGATAGGTGGGGACCGCGAAGGCCGCCGCGTGCGCCTTGCAGAACCCGAAGCTCGCGAACTGTGCGACGTCGTCCCACGTCTGCTCGGCGGCGGCGGGATCCACCCCGCGGGCGGTCGCGCGCTCGAGGAAGTCGGCGCGAAGCGTCGGCAGCATCTGCTGATCGTCGAGATGGCGCCGCACGTGATCGGCGTAGGTGAGGTCGTAGCCCGCCAACGCCGCGAGCGTGCGGATCACCTGTTCGTGATAGACGATCACCCCGAAGGTCTCCTGCAGGGCAGGTCGTAGGTCCGGGTGCGCGTACGCGGGACGCTGCATCCCGCTTCGCCGGGCGATATAGGGCCGGATCATGTCCGATTTCACCGGACCGGGACGGAAGAGTGAGATGTCGACGATCAGGTCTTCGAACCGCTCGGGCTGGAGCTTCTGTAACAGCTCGCGTTGGCCCGGCGATTCGATCTGGAAGCACGCGAGGGTGTCGGAGGCCCGGATCAGATCGAACGTCGGCTGGTCGTCGAGCGCGATGCGGTCCAGGTCGACCTTTTCGCCGGTGGTGCGGGCGATCTCGTCCAGCGCATGGCGCATCGACGAGAGCATGCGCACGCCAAGGATGTCGAGCTTGAGGTAGCCAAGCGTTTCGACGTCGTCCTTGTCGGCCTGGATCATGCGGTGACCGTTGGCGCTGCGCTCCAGCGGTACCCGCTGCACCAGATCGTGGCTGGCCAGCACGATCCCGCACGGGTGTAGCGCGATGTGGCGCGGGAATCCGTCGAGACGCTCGGCCACCCGGAACAGCAGATCGAGCTGGCGCATCGGCAGGTTGAGCCCTTGCAACTCCGGCAGACGCTCGAGCCCGTCGCGAAGATGCCGCGCCGAGATGTGGGGGAACGCCTTGGCGACGACACCGAGCTCGACCTCGGGTAGCCCGAGCGCCTTGCCGACCTCGCGAACCGCCGAGCGCGCCCGATAAGTGTCGATCATGGCCACGCACCCCGCGCGCTCGGTGCCATGACGCGACAGAACCATGTCGTAGACGTCTTCGCGTCGAGCCGACTCGACATCGATGTCGATGTCGGGCAGGTCGTCGCGCATCGGGTTCATGAACCGCTCGAACGACAGGTCGTGCCGCAGCGCATCGACGTCGGAGATGCCGGTGAGATAGCACGCGAGGGACCCCGCGGCGCTGCCCCGGCACGCCGCGAAGATACCCATCGCCTTGATGTCGGCCACGATGTCGGCCACCGTCAGGAAGTAGGCCGCATAGCCCATCCGCCGGATCATCGACAGCTCCAGGTGCACGCGGTCGCGCAGGCGTTCAGTTTCGTGGAGACCGCGCTCGTGCACCCCGCGCCAACATCGCTCGGCGAGCAGGGCGTCGGCGCTTCGCCCCGCCGGTGTCGGGAAGTCCGGGAAATGGACCTGCTTGAGCCCCAGGTCGAAGGTGCACCGGTCGGCGACGGCGAGCGTGGCGTCGCAAAGCTCGGGATGTTCGTGAAACAGCGCGCGCATCGCGTCGGGTGGTTTCAGCCATCCTTCGGCGTTGGTGCGCGTGACGTTGGACGAGGCGATCGGCACGATGCGTCGCATGCACTCGAGCGCGTCGGCGACGAACGCGTCCTCCGGCTCGAGGTAGCGCACCGGGTTGGTGGCGATCGCGGTGGCGTCGAGGCGATCGGCGAATCGCAGCATCGCGCGGACCTCGGCCCCGGAACCCACCTCCACGCGATGCTCCGCGGCAACGACGCAACGCGCATGGCCGAACGCCTCGCGGTAGGGAGCGGCCAGCGCGGCCGCGGCGTCGACGCGTCCGATCGTCGCCAGGCGCCCCGGATGGGAGCGCGGACCGAGCAGCACCGTCAGACCGGCGGCGTGCGCACAGATCTGCTCGGTGGCCACCCACGGATCGCCGCGCGCTCCCAGCAGGTGCGCGTCGGTGAGCAGCCGGCACAGGTTCGCGTAGCCGACGTCGTCTTCGGCCAGCAGCACTACGTGCGCATCCCTTCGTTTCCTCCCCTCCCTCGGCGACGGTGCGCGCACCGTGATCGACGCGCCGAGGATCGGGCGGACACCTTCGCGCTCGCATGCAGCCATGAACCGAGCGGCGCCGTAGAGCCCGTCGCGATCGGTGAGGGCGACCGCCGGCATGCCGAGGGCGGCGGCCCGCGCCACGAGTCGTTCGGGCGTGAACGCGCCCTCTTTCAGCGAGAAGCAGGACCGGACGTCGAGGTGGACGAAGGCAGCACCCATCTCGAGCTCACGCGGGCGGTGGGGCGACGGCGACGATCAGCGTTGCCAGATCGCCGCGTCGTGGGCGAAGTGGACGCGGATGGGGTCGAGGAAGCGCAGCCGGTCGATCGAGCGAACATACGCCTCGCGATCCGGCGCCCCCGGCAGACCCGAGACCGTCTCGTCGATGCCACCATCCCATTCGGCCCGGGAGCGCACCGCTTGGCCTGCCAGAACGACGATCCCCTCGGGCGTCTCGATCACGAGCGATTGGTGGCCCGGCGCGTGCCCGGGTGTCGGCACCAACCGCAGACCGGGCGCGACCTCCGTCTCGCCGTCGAGCACCTCGTAGGACAGGTGTGGCGCGTCGATCCACTCGGCGATGGTGTAGTCGGGCTCGTGTACCATCCGCCACTCGCGCTCCTGCACGAAGATCGGCACTCCGGGTGGCAGGCGAACGTTCTGCCCACTGTGATCGAAATGCAGGTGGCAGTTGGCGACGCCCGTCACGTCCGCGATCGCGATCCCGTGGCGAGCGAGCGCATCCTCGATCGGCGTGACCCGCGGCGAGAACGTCTCGTCGACCTCGGCATTGCCGATCCCCACCCCGGTATCGAACAGAAAGACGCCGTCGCGATGGATGACCGCATGCGCGATCGCCGGCCACCACTCGACCCCGAGGAGCATCCGATCCCCCTCGGGCAGACGAAGCTCGGAAACGAGGAACGGGATCACGCGCATATCGGCCACGGGTCATAGCTAATCCCACAGGCGTTCCATGTGCCACAGATCCTTCTGGCGATCGAAGTACAGATCCCAGACCGCACCGCCACGAGCCTCGACGCGCCAGTACTCACGGTCGCGCCCGTCGGCCCACCAGCGCCCTTCGATGCGCCACTTGCCGATCACATCGGCGACCTCGTAGCGCCGCCCCCGCCACTCGAACGCCGACGGCAACCCGGCGTCGCGTTCGACCCGAACCTCCTCATCGAAGCGCTTCGTCATCCCCGGTCGTACCTCGCTCCTCACCCCCAGGAATCGAACGTATGTTCGAGAGGGGAGGATGAAGGTACTCCCCTCCTCTGACATCCGTCAAGACCGACGTCACCGAACCTCCATCGCGCTGCCCCGCACGATCGTGACGCGACGGTAGGCTCGGATGCATGGGGGGAACGAACACCGGTGTGGGCTTCGAGGACGGCATTGAGCCGTTTGCCCCCGGTGAGCCCGTCGCGATCCGAGAGCTGTGGGACGGCCGCGTCTGGTACGCCCGCCCGGCCACGGTCGTTCGCGACGAGCCAAACCTCACGATGCTGCTTGTTCCACCGCACGTGCGCGCGAAGGAGCCAGTCGACACCGAGGGTGAACCCCTCCGCATCCCGACGAAGGAGTGGGGCTTCCGCGACACCGATCGGGGCGATACGTGGAACCTCTCGTTCGCCTTCCCCGACACGCCGTACTCGGTGATCCTCGGGTTCGAGGCCTCCGGGAAGCTTCGCGAGTACTACATCAACCTGCAGACGCCGCTCGTGCGGTCTCCGGCCGGGTTCGACACGGTGGAGCACATCCTGGACGTGACGATCCCGCCGGATCGCAGCACCTGGGAATGGAAGGACGAGGACGAGCTCGCCGAGGCCGTCGACCGGGGCCTGTTCACCGAGGAAGATACCGCGTGGTTCCACTACTGGGGCGAGCGTGCCGTGGAGCACGTGTTGCTCCGCGAGCCACCTTTCGACGAGGACTGGGCCGCCTGGCGACCCGACCCCACCTGGACCGAGCCGGTCCTGCCCGGCGACTGGGACCTGGTTCCGGCCTGAGCTCCGATCCCCCACCTCCCCACATCGGGCCTCGCACAGGCGTAGTATCCGGCCGTCCTGCACCCAAGAGGAGGGATCGGGTATGTCCGGATTCGATAACGGTGGCGCGGCTCCCCCGCCACCACCACCACCGAGCGCCGGCGGCGGCGGCGCGATCCCGCAACGCGGCTTAGGCGACATCCTGTCCACCGCGTTCGAGCTCTACAAGGCGAACGCCGCAAAGCTGATCCAGATCGTGGCGATCGTGGTGGTCCCACTCACGTTCGTGCTGGCGCTGCTCACGAAGGTGGCGCTGAAGCAGAACTGTACGGTCGAGGACATCCAGACGTTCGAGGACCTCCAGAACTTCTCGAACAACTGCACCGTCGGAGTCGGGCGCTCCCTGCTGCTGAGCGCGATCGCCGGGTTCATCGCGATCGCGATCCAGCAACTGGTGCAGGGTGCCGTCACGCGGGGCGGAGCGGCCGCGACGCTCGGACGCGCGGTCGACGTGAAGGCCAGCTACCGCTACGCGCTTTCCCGGCTGTGGGGGCTGATCGGTCTGTCCCTGTTGATCGCGCTCGTCGTCGGGGTTGGATTCATCCTGCTGATCATCCCCGGCGTCATCTTCCTGGTGTTCCTCGCGGTCGCCGTACCGGCGTTCATCATCGAGCGCACCGGGGCGACGGCGTCCATGTCACGATCGTGGAAACTCGTCAGCGGTCAGTGGTGGCACACCCTGGGCGTTATCGTGGTCGCCGGGATCATCGCCGGTGTCGTGAACGGCATCCTCACGGCGATCGGCGGCAACAACTTCTTCCTGTACTGGGTCTTCTCCACGATCGGCCAGATCATCACGGCGCCGTTCGTCGCGCTGGTGGGGATCGTGTTGTACGTGGACCTGCGTGCGCGGCACGAGGGTCTGACGGCAGACACGCTCGGCGCGGAGTTGGACGCGGCGCAGGCGTAGATCACACGGCAGTCGTCGCGATCGGGGGCGCTCCTTCGGGGGCGCCCCCGTCCCGTTCCCCGACGATCACCTCCGTGCGTGCGGCGGAACCTCCCGGCGTGTGGGAATCTCCTGGGATGGCGACCATCGAGACCGTCTTCGACCCGACCACCGTCCGCGAGCGGTTCCCAGCCCTGGCTCGCAAGGCGCCGGACGGTCGGCCCTACGTGTGGGCGGACGCGCCCGGGGGCTCCCAGATGGTCGACACCGCGATCGCGGCGGTCACCGACCGCATGCGGGCGGGCGCGTCCAACACGCACGGCGCGTTTCCGCTGAGCGTCGAGATCGACGCGCTGATCGACGACGCGCGGCGGGCCGGCGCCGACTTCCTCGGCTGCGATCCGGGCGAGGTCGTCTTCGGCCAGAACTCCACGTCGCTGTTGCTGCATCTGTCGCGCGCGATCGGGCGCACCTGGGGACCGGGCGACGAGATCGTCGTCACCCGATTGGACCACGACGCGAACGTGCGGCCCTGGGTGCTGGCCGCGCGCGACGCCGGCGCCACGGTCCGCTGGGTCGACGTGCGCGAGGACGACGTGACCCTGAACCTCGACACCTTCGACGCGGCACTCTCCGATCGCACCAGGCTCGTCGCGTTCACCCTGGCCTCCAACGCCGTCGGCACGATGCCGCCGGCGGCGGATCTGACGGCTCGCGCCAAGCAGGTGGGTGCGTTGGTCGCGGTCGACGGCGTCCACGTGTCCCAGCATCACGCGATCGACCTGCGCGGGATCGGCGCCGACATCGTCGCCACGTCTCCCTACAAGTACTTCGGACCGCATCAGGGGATGCTCGGCGTTCGCGCAGAAGTGCTGGCGGCGCTCGAGCCCTACAAGCTCCGCGCCGCCCCCGATGACGATCCCGGCCGCTGGGAGACCGGCACTCAGAACCACGAGGCGCTCGCGGGAACGATCGCGGCGATCGACTACATCGCCGGCATCGGCGGCGGCCCCGATCGGCGCTCGGGGATCCTCGCGGGGTTCGCGGCCTTCGACGCGCACGAGCGCACGCTAGCCGGCCGCTTCCTCGACGGCGTGGCCCGCATCGGCGGCGTGCGCGTCTACGGCATCACCGACACGGCCCGCATCGGTGACCGCACGCCGACGTTCGCCCTGCGGGTGGGCTCGCAGCATCCGCTCGACACCTGCGCGGCCCTTGCCGAGCGCGGCGTCTTCACCTGGGACGGGCACTACTACGCGATCGAGGTGTTCGACCGGTTGGGGTTGCTGGATACCGGCGGCGCGGTGCGTATCGGCTTCTGTCACTACCACACGATCGACGAGGTCGATCGCGTCCTGGAGGCGCTCACGCAGCTCGCGGGCTGACCGAGTGCCGAGCCGGTACCATCAATGCATCCCCTGCACCGAAGGGTCCACACATGCGCATCCTCATCCTGGGCGGCGACGGGTACCTGGGCTGGCCCACCGCGATGCGGTTCTCGAACCGCGGTCACGAGGTCCACGTCGTCGACAACTACCTGCGCCGCCGTGCACACACGGAAGCCGGCACCGATTCCCTGACGCCGATCGCACCCGACCTGCCGACCCGTGTCGCGACATGGCACGAGGTCACCGGGCGCACGATCGGCGTGACCGAGGGCGACCTGTGCGACTGGCCGACCGTGGAGGCGACGTTCCGCGACTTCCGGCCCGAGGCGGTCGTGCACTACGGCGAGATGCCGAGCGCGCCGTACTCGATGAAGGATCGACACCACGCCGTGTTCACACAGACCAACAACGTCGTGGGGACCCTGAACGTGTTGTGGGCGATGCGCGACCTCGCGCCCGACTGCCACTTGGTGAAGCTCGGCACGATGGGCGAATACGGCACGCCCAACATCGACATCGAAGAAGGCTACATACAGATCGTGCATAACGGCCGCACGGACTACCTGCCGTTCCCGAAACTGCCGGGTTCGATGTATCACCTGTCGAAGGTGCACGACAGCAACAACATCCACTTCGCCTCGCGCGTGTGGGGCCTGCGCGCGACCGACCTCAACCAGGGGGTTGTGTACGGCATCCAGACCGAAGAGACGCGACTGGACGACCGGCTCGCCACGCGCTTCGACTACGACGACGTGTTCGGCACGGCGCTGAACCGGTTCTGCCTCCAGGCGGTGATCGGTCATCCGCTGACGGTGTACGGCAAGGGCGGGCAGACACGCGGCTACCTCAATATCATCGACACGCTTCGCTGCATCGAGCTGGCCGTCGAGCATTCGGCCGACGTTGGTGAGTACCGGGTGTTCAACCAGTTCACCGAGTCGTTCTCGGTTCTGGACCTCGCCGAGCTCGTGCAGAAGGCCGGTGCCGAGTACGGGATCGACGTCACGATCGACGAGGTGCTGAACCCTCGTGTGGAGCTCGAGGAGCACTACTACAACCCGACCCACACGAAGCTTCTGGACCTCGGCCTGCGACCGCACCTGCTGTCGACCGAGCTCGTCGAGTCGATGTTCTCGGTGATCGAACGGTTCCGCGATCGCGTGGTCGCCGACCACATCCTGCCTCGCGACCGCTGGCGCCCGGCGCAGTGAGCGCACCGTGACGACCGTCCGCATCCTGGGCGTCGTCGCCGCCGTCGCCTTCCTGTTCCTGGCGGCACGTGCCTACGATCGACGGCACATCAGCCGGCGCAGCCTGCTGATCGTCGGCGGCCTGGCCGTCCTCATGGTCGTGCTCGCCCTGCGGCCCTCGGTCTACGGGCCGGTGTTCGGGTGGTTCGACATCGCTCCCGGCAACGAACGGCGTGCCCTGTTCGCGGCGATCGTCGCGATCATCACGCTGTTCTTCCTCGTCTTGCGCGTGCAGTCCGAGGGCGACACGAACGAACGAACGATGCGACTACTGGTCGAGGCGCTGGGCCGCGAGCGTTTCGACTGGGAGCGTGCCGCCACCCTGCCGGAAGGTCGGCGGCTGATCGTCGTCATCCCCGCGTTCAACGAGGCGGGAAACGTCGGGCCGGTCGTTCGCTCGCTGCCCGAGCATCTCGGCGGCATGCGGGTGATCCCCCTGGTGGTCAGCGACGGGAGCACCGACGGCACCGCCGAAGAGGCTAGACGCGCGGACGCGCTCGTTACCGAGCTGCCGATCAACCGCGGAGGCGGGTTGGCGTTACGCGTCGGCTACGAGATCGCCCTGCAGCTCGGCGCGGAGATCGTCGTGACGATGGATGCCGACGGTCAGCACCTCGCCGGCGAACTCCCCACGATGATCGCGCCGCTGCTCGCCGGCGAGGCGGACTACGTGAACGGCTCGCGGTTGCTCGGCGACTTCGAGCGCGACAGTCTGATCCGTCACATCGGCGTCCACGTATTCTCCCGCATCGTGTCGATCCTCACCGGACGGCGCATCACGGACCCGTCCAGTGGCTACCGTGCCGCGCGCGCAGACCTCCTGCATCGCTTGGTATTGGAGCAAGACCAGTTCTGGACGAGCGAGATCCTGATCGAGGCGCTGCGTCACCGCGCGAAGGTGGTCGAGGTGCCGGTGACGATCGTGGCGCGGGCCAGCGGCACCACCAAGAAGCCGCGATCCCTTCGCTACGGTTGGAACTTCTCCAAGGTGATCATCCAGACCTGGCTTCGATGAGCGCGGCCGACGGCGCGTTCAGATCCGGTCGAGCCGACGTTGCAGCTCCGTCGCGAGCGACCGCTCGCGACGGAACTTCTTCCAGTCGCTGCTCTTGGTGCTCAGGGTGATGTCCGTCACGATCTGGAACACCCCGAGCGCGAGCAGCGTCCACGCGGCCCACGCCGGCGCGTTCGTCGCGGGCCACAGCGCGAGCCCCACGAACGGCGCAAGCTTGGTGGCGATCGCGCCGCTCGCGTGGAACCAGGCCCGCATCGACGGTTCCGCACGCAGGTAGGTGGCGTAGTCGGTCTTGATCCCAGGCCGAGGCGGCGGCGGGCCTCCGAGAAAGGCGTCCGTGTAGCGGATCCCTGCCAACCAGCCGACGAACGCGTGCGCGGGCAGGTGCCACCCGACCGACCAGGCGGCGCCGGCGCCGAGCAAGGCGAGGCCTGCCCAGGCTCCGCTCCATGTGCCCGCCAGCACGACCCCGACGACCCCCACCACCGACAGCAGCAGCATCGCGAGGACCCCGACCCAAGGTCGAACACGGGTTCGGACCCGTGCGCGGAAAGCCTCGGTGTCGATGCGCCCTGCCTGGTCCGCGTAGCGTCCGATCGCCACGCGGTCCCGCTTGATCACAGCGACCGCTCGCCAGAACCCCAGCCCGCGCAGATCCGTGTCGCCGCCGTCAACGGCCGCCTCGATGCGCTCCAGCTCCCGGCCGACGTCCCGGATCGAGGTTTGCTCCGGAGTTGGTCGTAACGGCTCCACGGTTCGGGCCCTCCTCGGGGCTAGGATTCCTCTCGACGCGCTCCCTCCCTGGTCCGAGCGCTTCCCCGACGGGAGGTCGATGTCCAAGAGCATGACACAGGCCAACGCTGCGAGTGAGGCTCGCAGCGCGGCTCTGGTAACCCTCGATGGCCGCTACCACGTCACGGAGCGCATCGCGGCCGGCGGCATGGGCGAGGTCTACCGTGCCCACGATGCCGTACTGGCCCGCGAGGTCGCGATCAAGGTCCTGCATCGCTCGCTCGCCGGTGACCAGGGATTCGTCGACCGCTTCCGGCGCGAGGCCCGCGCGGCGGCGACCCTGAACCACCCCAACATCGTCACCGTCTTCGACTGGGGCGCGGTGGACGGCGTCTACTACATGGTCATGGAGTACGTGCACGGCCGCTCCGTGCGCGAGATCTTGAACGCACGCGGCGCGCTCGCGCCCGGACAGGCTGCGTCCGTGCTCGACCAGACGCTCGCGGCGCTGGACCATGCGCACGCCAAGGGCATCGTGCACCGCGACCTCAAGCCCGAGAACATCCTGATCACGGCCGAGGGTGTCGTGAAGCTCACCGACCTCGGACTGGCGCGCGCTTTCGCCGACGCGAAGAACACGCGGGCGGGCGCGGTCACCGGCACGGTGCAGTATCTGGCGCCCGAGCAGATCCGAGGCGAGCCCGCGGACCCGCGCTCGGACCTGTATTCGCTGGGCATCGTCGGCTACGAGCTGCTGACGGACGCGCTCCCCTTCACGGGCGAGACGCCGATGGCGATCGCCTACAAACACCTGTCCGACAGGGTGCCCGCGCCGTCGTCCGTCGACGCGAGCCTGCCCGTCGCTCTCGACGGGTTCATCGCCAGCGCGACCGACCCCGATCGCGAGATGCGCCCCGAGTCGGCGGCCGCGATGCGCCGCGATCTGGCCACGATCACTCCCTCACTGGAACGCGCCCGCACACTGGCCTCGCTCGTGAACGACGTCCCGCGCGTGGTCGACGACCCGCGCGAGACGACCGCCGCCCTCGCGCCGGCGGCGATCACGCAGACGATCCCCCAAGCGGAGGGTCCCCGGCGTCGCCGTGGGAAAGGATTGCTGCTCACGCTGCTCGCGATCGTCACGGTCGCCGGGGCCTCGTGGGGCATCTGGACCTATCTGATCCCGCACAGCCACCCCGTGCCCGGCGTCGTGGGCCTGCCGGTCGACGAGGCGAGCGCGCTGCTCCACGACCTCGGCTTCTCCGTGCAGATCGCCGACGGTGCGTACGCGTCGCAACCCAAGGGCACCGTGCTCAGCGTCGACCCCGCGGAGGGCACCACGCTGCGCGAAGGCGAGTCCGTGACCCTCTTCCCCTCACTCGGGCCACCGCCCGTCCGGGTCCCCGAGGTGAGCGGCTCGACCCAGGCTGAGGCGACGCGGGCGCTCCAGGACGCGGGGCTTACCGTCGGCGACATCCACCGCGCCTACAGCGACACGATCGATGAGGGCGACGTGATCCGACAGTCACCCAACGACGGCGAGGCTCCCCGGGGCTCTGCGGTCGACCTGTGGATCAGTCGGGGCCACGCTCCCGAACCGGTGCCCGCGGTGATCGGCAAGACCCAGGACAAGGCCGAGAAGGCCCTGCGCGGCGCCGGCTTCGTGCCGGTCGTGCAGTTCGCCTTCTCCGACGACATCGACCGGGGCGACGTGATCTCGGTGGATCCTCCGGAGGCCGAGATGACCCCCTACGCAAGCCCGGTGACGATCGTGGTGTCGCAGGGTCCCGAGACGTTCCCGGTGCCGACGCTGACCGGTCTATCCCCGGCAGCCGCTGAGTCCAAGGCGAAGGAGTACGGGCTCAAAGTCGAATTCTTCAACGTGCCGAACACACCGCGGACCATCGTGATCGGCCAGAGTCCCGCCGCAGGCTCCACGGTACACGCCGGCGATACGATCACGCTGTTCGTCGCCTGACGGCTATCTCTCGAGCTCGGCGCCGGGCCCCTCTTGGTAGCTGTAGCGCTCCTCCGCGAAGGGCTCCGCGTGGATGTGGTAGCCCCGCACCTCCCAGAACCCACGGACGTTCTTCGCCGAGAACTCCAGGCCCGTCAACCATTTCGCGCTCTTCCACGCGTAGCGCTTGGGCACGACCAGGCGTAGCGGCCAGCCGTGTTCGGGCGTGAGGTCCTCGCCGTCCTTGCGCCAGGCGACCAGGACGTCGTCATCGTCCATCGCCTCCAGCGAGAGGTTCGACGTGTACCCGTGGGCGCAGTGCGCGATCACCCACGTCGCGTCGGCCGTCGGCCGCGCCGTCTCCATCAGTGTGCGGAACGACACGCCCTCCCAGTCGTTGTCGAGCTGGGACCAGCCCGTCACGCAATGCATGTCGGCGTGCACCGAGGTGGTCGGCATCGCGCGCAGCTGCTCGTAGGTCAGCGTGAACGGCTCCTGGACCAGCCCGAACACCTCGAGATCCCAGTTGGCGCCGTCGAAGCTCGGGATCGGCCCGTAGTGCAGCACCGGCCACGTCTTGACCAGGCGCTGGCCGGGTGGCACCCGGTCGGCGATCTCGGACGGATAGCTCTTTTGGAACAGGCTCACGAAGCCTCCTTCGCTGCATCGGCCGCGATCGCTCGCCATGCGTCGATCGCCGTACCGATACCCTCGTCGTCCACATCGACGTGGGTCACCATGCGGACGCCCCGAGGGACGGGAACGGCCCCCACGCCGGCGGCCGCGAGCCGGTCGAGCACCTCGTCCGACCGCAGCCCCACGGCATCCGTGTCCACGAAGACCATGTTCGTTACGACCCGATCCAGCGCGACACTGCCGGGCAGGAGTTCCTCGACCGATTCCCCGAGACGCCGGGCACGGGCGTGGTCCTCGACGAGGCGCTCCCGACCCGCGTCGAGCGCGACGAGCCCCGCGGCGGCCATGATGCCGGCCTGTCGCCAGGCCCCGCCGTACAGGATCCAGATGCGCCGGGCCTCGCGGATCATCTCGGCCGGGCCGCAGATCATCGAGCCGATCGGCGCACCGAGACCCTTGGAGAGGCAGAACATCATCGTGTCGACCTGCGAGGTCCACGCCGTGACCGGCTCCCCGGTGGCGGCCGCGGCGTTCCAGGCGCGAGCGCCGTCCATGTGGACGGGCACGCCGGCGCCGTTCGCGATCGCCCGGACACGCCGAAGCTCACCGGCCGGCAGGATCGTCCCGCCGTACGAGCCGACGGTGTTCTCCACCGACAGCAGGTCGAGGATCTCCACGTCGAAGTAATCGTCGGGCTCGAGGAGTCGCTCGGCCAGCGCCGCGGTCATGTAGCCGTGCGGATGGTCGGTGCCCGTACGGAACGAGATGCCCGCCAGGTTGGCGCTCGTCATGACCTCGGTGGTGGCGACGTGAGCGCCCTCCTCGGCGGCCACGAGATGCCCCTGTCCGCTGATGTGCAGCCGCAGGCCGATCTGGTTTGCCATCGTGCCGGTGGCCACGTAGAGGGCGGCCTCCATGCCCGTGAGCTCCGCGGCGCGCTCCTGCAGCCGGTTCACGGTCGGGTCATCGCCGTACCAGGCGTCCCCGACCTCGGCCGCGGCCATGGCGGCGCGCATCGCGTCCGAGGGCGCGGTGACGGTGTCGGAGCGTAGATCGACGCGTGGTGAGGGCACGGTCGAGAGTCTAATGGGGAGGTCGCGGCCGGGACTCAGTACAGGAACATCGGCTTGCCGTCCACGTGCCGGATCTTCGGGCGGTAGGCCTCGGCGTCGTAGAGGGACTGCGCGTCCACTCGCTTGACCCCCTGACCCACCACCGTCAGTGGCACGTTCGCGTAGTTCCCGTTGCGAAGCGCAACGAGCCTCCCGAACGCGCCCTCGACGATCAGATCGGTGGCCATGACCGCGTAGTTGATCGCCACCATCAGATCGAGCGAATCGGGGGTCCCGGATCGCATCAGATAGCCGATCTGCTGGTAGATCATGTCCTGGCCCGTCCGCTGCTTGAGCAGCTCGCTCGTGACCTGGCCGATGCCACCCAGCTTCCGGTGGCCGTAGGCATCCTCCTCGCCGTCGAGGACCATCTCGCCGTCGACGAGCGAGGCACCCTCGCTGATCGTCATCATCGCGTAGTTGCTCGGGTTGGCCCGCTTGTCGGCCATCAGTAGCTCGGCCAGCCGGTCGATATCGAACGGCACTTCGCTGATGATGGCCCGGTCCACACCCGACAGGTACGCCGACACCAGCGATGTCTCCCCGCTGTAGCGACCGAACACCTCCACCACCGCCAACCGCTCGTGGGAGCCGGCGCTCGTGCGTAGTTGATGCACGAAATTCACCGTGCGAGTGATGGCGGTGGAGAATCCGATGCAGTAGTCGGTCCCGTGCACGTCGTTGTCCATCGTCTTGGGGATGGCCACCACCGGCACGCCCTCCTCGTGCAGCCGCAGGGCGAACGACAGCGTGTCGTCGCCTCCGATCGGGATGAGGGCGCCGATCCCCAGCCGCTCGATCACGCGCAGCACGTGCCCGGTGTGGTCTCGCGGGCCGTCGTCGGTCCGGCCCTCACTGAGGAACGGCGGTTCATCGGCGGCCTTCACCTTGGCCGGGTTCGTCCGAGACGTGTGGAGGAACGTCCCACCCGAACGGTCGATCGTGCGCACCGCGGTGGGATCCAACACCTCGGTGCACACGTGCACCGACAACGGGTTCTCGGGGTCGATCTCCAGCAAGCCTCCCCAGCCGCGCCTGATCCCCACGACCTGGTGCCCCTCGGAGGCCGCGCGCCCGACGACCGCCTTGATGCAGGCGTTCAAGCCGGGAACGTCGCCGCCGCCCGTCAAGATCCCGATCTTCATGCCGCGAAGCCTACGACGCTCCAGGCGAGCCGTACGCTCACTCGCACAGCACTTCGGGGATCCGCCACAGCTCGGGGGGCAGCGTCTTGGTTCCCTGCACCTCGGCGATCGGCGTCGGATCGATCTTCGCGCCGTGGATCCCGATCACGGAGCCCCATCGCCGGGCGAGCGCCTCGTCGACGGCGGTGCGACCGAGCCGTGTCGCGAGCACGCGATCGAACGCGAGGGGTGAGCCACCGCGCTGGACATGGCCGAGCACCGTCACGCGCGTCTCGAAGCCCGTACGACGGCCGATCTCCTCCGCCACGACGGCGCCGACGCCTCCCAGGCGCGGGTACCCGTTCTCGTCCAGCGCGTAGTCGGGGATCGGCATCGACCCGGGCACCGGAAGCGCCCCTTCCGAGACGACCACGATCGAGAACGGCCTGTGCAGCGCGTGCACCTCGCGGATCCGCCGGCACGCGAGATCGACGTCGAACGGATGCTCGGGCACCACGATCACGTCCGCGCCCGTCGCCACCCCCGCCGTGTACCCGATCCACCCCGCGTGACGGCCCATCACCTCGCACACCATGACCCGGTTGTGGCTCTCGGCGGTGCTGTACAGGCGATCGATCAGGTCCGTCGCGATCTGCGCGGCCGTTTGGAAACCGATGCTCGCATCCGTGCCCCGGATGTCGTTGTCGATCGTCTTGGGGATGCCGATCACGGGCACATCCAACCTGGCGGCCTCGCCGATCGTCCCCTCTCCGCCGATCACGATGAAGCCCTCGAGCCGGTGCACCTCGAGGGCCTCGCGCACCTTGGCAACGCCCCCGTCGACGCGATGTGGCTGCGTGCCGCTGGTCCCCAGGATCGTGCCGCCCCGCGGCAGGATCCCCCGGACATCATCGCTGGTGAGCTCGTCGGCGTGCCCCTCGAGAACGCCGCGCCATCCGTCGCGGAACCCGACCAGCGTGCACCCTCGCTCGCCGTTGCCGTGGCGCACCACCGACCGGATGGCGGCGTTCAGACCGGGGCAGTCGCCCCCGCCGGTCAGGACTCCCAGGCGCATGGCAGGCACCCTACCGGACGGGTCCGCCTGCTCCCGGGGGACGCCGGGTAGGATGACTTCATGCTCGCCCGGTTGCTCCCCGAACACATCGGGATCCTCGAGGGGATCTTCCTCGCCGGCCTGCTCGGGCTCACGGCGATCGTCGGGATCTTCGCGCTCTACGTGGTCGGCCAGCAGTTTCGCAACCCCGGCCGTCCGCAGCGCCGCTAGGGTCCGTCCGCGACGATCTCGGTGCCGGCCTCGCCCGTCAGGGCCGCCAGCGCTTGATCGAGATCCGCGATCACCGCGCGCGCGCCGCCGTCGGACACGAAGTGGATCGCGGCTTCCACCTTGGGGCCCATCGAGCCCTTGCCGAACTCGCCGCGCTTCAGCAGCAACCTGGCCTCCGCCACGTCCATGCGCTCGATCTCCTCGGGCATCAGCGAGCCGAAACCCCGCTGCACCCGCTGCACGTCGGTGAGGATCAGGAGCACCTCCGCGCTCACCTCGCGAGCAAGGATCGCGGCCGCGAGGTCCTTGTCGACCACGCCCTCCTTACCGATCAGCCGGGGTCCCTTCTCGATGACCGGCACCCCGCCCCCACCACCGGCGATCACGATCACACCGTCGGCGACGAGCCCGCGGATCACGGGCGTTTCGACGATCGAGTAGGGCTTGGGACTCGGCACGACCCGGCGCCACCCCCCGTGCGGATCCGGTTTCATCACCCAGCCGCGCTGCTCCTCGCGCCGGTGTGCCTGTGCCTCGGTGAAGTAGGGGCCAACGTATTTCGTCGGACTCCGGAACGCCGGGTCCTGTGGGCGCACGCGGGTCAGCGTCAGGATCGTCACGACCGGGCGCTCCATGCCGCGCTCGAAGAACACGTCACCGATCGTCACCTGCAGCAGATACCCGATCTGACCCTGACTCTCGGCACCGCACACGTCCAGCGGCATCGGGTGCACCTGCTTCGCGGCCGCCTCCTGCTGCATCAAGATCCGACCGACCTGCGGGCCGTTGCCGTGCGTCACGACGACCTCCCAGCCCTTCGAGGCGATGTCGGCGATCCGCTCCGCTGCGACGCGGGCCGCCGCGTACATCTCCTCGTAGGTATCGGGCGCCCCTCGTCGCAGCAGCGCGTTGCCACCCAGGGCGATCACGACACGCTGCATCGCGCTCCTTCCCGTCGAGGGCGCCGGAGCGCCGCCGCCTACAGGACCGGCGCCAAGATATCCGGGAGCTGCGGCGAATCTGGGAGCATCTCGAGGTCGTAGCGAACACGCACCGCCGGTTTGGCGATGTCGATCACGCTACGCAGGTCGATCGGCGTGCCGATCACGACAACGTCTACGTCCGCCGCGTCGATGATCTTCGCCATCTCGGCGAGCTGTCCGTCCGAGTAGCCCATCGCCGGCAGCACGTGCCCGACGTCGTACTTCTCGAAGGTCTCGGCGATCGTGCCCACCGCCCACGGTCGTGGATCGACGATCTCGGCCGCGCCCATGCGCTGCGCGGCGACCACGCCGGCTCCGATCTTCATCTCCCCGTGTGTCAGGGTCGGGCCGTCCTCGACGACCAGCACCCGCTTGCCCGCGATCGCATCCGGATCGTCGCAGCTCACGAGCGAGTTCGCCTTGGCGATGGTGGCGCTCGGATTGACCTCGGCGATCGTGCGTTCCAGCTGTGTCACCTGCTCGGGCGTGGCCGAATCGATCTTGTTGATCAGCACCACGTCGGCACCACGCAGGTTCGTCTCGCCGGGATGGTATGTCAGCTCGTGTCCGGCGCGCAGCGGGTCCACGAGAGTGATCCACACATCCGGCGTGTAGAACGGAATGTCGTTGTTGCCCCCGTCCCACAGCAAGACGTCGCACTCCGCCTGCGCCTGTTCCAGGATCGCGCCGTAGTCGACGCCCGCGTAGATCACCGTGCCGCTGGCGATGTGCGGCTCGTACTCCTCGCGCTCCTCGATCGTGCACTTGTGCAGGTCGAGATCCGACAACGCGGCGAACCGCTGGACCGCCTGGGCGGCGAGGTCGCCATACGGCATCGGGTGTCGCACCGCGACCACACGCTTGCCGGCGTCCTTCAACGCCCCCGCCACGGCGCGGGTCGTCTGGGACTTCCCGACGCCCGTGCGCACGGCGGTGACCGCGACGGTCGGCACCGTGGCCCTGATCATGGTCGCGTCCGGACCCAGCAGCACGAAGTTGGCCCCGGCCGCCATGACGGTCGACGCGGTATGCATCACGTACTCGTGCCGCACGTCGGAATAGCTGAACACGACGTCGTCGACGTCGAGCTCACGGATCAACCGCACAAGCTCCGACTCGTCGTAGATCTGGATCCCGTCGGGGTAGTGCGCGCCGGCGAGGGAGGCGGGGTAGCGCCGATCGTTGATGAAGGGGATCTGTGTGGCTGTGAACGCCACGACCGTCGAGCCGGCATCGTCGCGATACACGGTGTTGAAGTTGTGGAAGTCGCGCCCAGCGGCACCCATGATCAGCACTCGACGTGGCATAACCGGATCCTTTCCGCTCGAAGACATCTGATGCGCGGAAGGCCCGGGCCCGAAGCACACCGGCCCCGCTCTTCGAGCCGGACTCTACTCCATCGAAGCCGCACCACTTCCGCCGCAGTCGGGCAGATGCCACCCGACGGCGGATCGTGCGCTCACGGCGGCGACGCCACCCACCCATCATCGGTGACGACGCCGAAGGGCTTCGCAAAGTGCGACACTCCCACCCGCCATCCGTGCGTCTGGGCCCGCCAGAGCAGCAGCCGGCGAGACGCCACTCCGAGCAGCGCATCCTCGTCGTGCGACGACGGCCACATGGGGTTGGCCACGTGCGTGGGCTGGTGCAACAGGTCGCCCGTGAGCAGGAGCGCCTCACCGCGGTCTCGCACCAACACGGCGCGATGTCCGGGGGTGTGACC
>DATECH010000127.1:0-2104 GCA_035287005.1 Actinomycetota bacterium
CCACCCCGCTCGCCGAGCCCGGACTGCGCACCGAGCCAGTGGCTGGCCAGGAGGGCGACGCCGATCGTGATCGCGGTGACGAAGGTCGTCTCGTAGCCGACCGCGGTGCCGCTGATGATGTTCGTGGCCGGGCCGGTCTTCGAGGCTTCCGCGATCTCGCGCACCGGGCGGAACGAGCCCGCGGTGTAGAACTGGGTGATGTAGACGAACGCGACGCTGGTCGCCAGGCCCACGACGCCGGCCGCGAAGAACCAGACCCAGGTTGGGATGCCGTTCTCGCCGACGCTGCCGACCGTCTGCATCGTCTGGCTGGTGACGAACCCGAGCGCCACCACGGACAGGATCGTGGTGACCCAGTACCCGCGGTTGAGGATGTTCATCGGGTTCTCATCCTCGCGACCGCGGATGAAGAACGCGACGGAGATGATGGTGGCCAGGAGGCCGAACCCGCGGATGATCAGCGGGAAGAAGATCCACGCCGACGGGTTGGGCCAGCCGAGGTCGAGCGCGATCTTGTACACGCCGACACCCAGGATCATGGCGCCGATGTTCTCGGCGGCGGTGGACTCGAACAGGTCCGCGCCACGGCCGGCGCAGTCTCCAACGTTGTCGCCCACGAGGTCCGCGACCACGCCCGCGTTGCGGGGGTCGTCCTCGGGGATGCCCGCCTCGACCTTGCCCACCAGGTCCGCGCCGACGTCGGCGGCCTTGGTGTAGATGCCGCCGCCGAGCTGGGCGAACAGGGCGACGAAGCTCGCCCCAAAGCCGAAGCCGACGATCAGGAACGGTGCCTGCTGGACGGTCGCCTCGCCGAGGCCCCCGAAGGCCGCGAAGATGCCCCACACGCCCAGCAGCGACAGGGCGACGACCAGGAACCCGGAGACAGCCCCGCCGCGCATCGCGACCTGGACCGCCTCGACGAGGCTCCGCCGGGCCGCGGCCGCCGTGCGCACGTTCGACTTGACGCTGATGTACATGCCGATGATCCCGGAGGCCATCGAGCACGCGGCCCCGACCAGGAACGCGACGGCGGTCCGCCAGCCGAGATCGATGCCGAAGATGTCGGTGTCGGCGACCTCCTTCGTCTCGAACACCGTGATGATCAGGAAGATCGCAGCCGCCCCGACGAGCGCGAGACCGCCAATCGTCGTGTACTGCCGACGGATGAACGCGACGGCGCCCTCGAAGATCGTGCCGGCGACGTCGACCATCTCCCTGGTGCCGGTGTCCCGGGAGAGCACGTCGCGCGCCAGGTAGAGCGCGAACAGGATCGCGGCGATTCCCGCGATCGGGATGATCCACTGGAGCGCGTCGGCCATCAGGGTCTGCAGAGCCTCCTACGCAGGGTTTCGGGTCACCGATGACGTGATGTGGTCCTCGTCGGGGCGCGGTCGGGTCGAGGACGGGCATGGGCGCCCGCGCGACGGGGTCAGGCCATTGCCGGCGGGGCTCGGAACGCAGGGGAGCCCGCGCGTCGGCGGGGCAGAGTGTATGGCTCGCTCGGCGGGCGGGTCAAACAGCTTTCGGGCCGCACCGGATGCCATCCAGTGGGCGCCACCGAATATGCAGACCGGGGTCCCGGAACGCGCGCTCCCGGCGGGTCCCGCCCCCCGTCCCTATACTCCCCGCTCGATGGACAAGCGCTCCGGCCTTGGGTGTCTCTTCGAAGTCGTCGAGACGCTCGTGCTCACCCTCGTCATCTTCTTCGTCATCCAGACGTTCGTCGCCCAGCCATACCAGGTGCAGCAGAACTCGATGGAGCGCACCCTGGAGCCCGGGCAGTACGTGCTGGTCGACAAGCTGACCCCGCGCTGGGACACGTACGGGCGCGGCGACGTCGTGGTGTTCAACCCGCCGGCCACCTGGACGGATGATCCGACGCCGTTCATCAAGCGTGTCATCGGCCTGCCGGGCGACACGGTCGAGGTCAAGGACGACGGGCTCGTGTACATCAACGACGTCGCGCTCGACGAGCCGTACACGTTCGCCAACGACGGCATCAACGAGCCCACCACGGCGTCGCTCGACCAGCGCCGCTGGGTCGTGACCGATGGCGAGCTGTTCGTGATGGGCGATCATCGCCTGAAGTCCGCCGACTCGCGCG
>DATECH010000128.1:0-8095 GCA_035287005.1 Actinomycetota bacterium
CGCGGCGGCGAAGGGGCGCGTGCTGCTCGCCGACGAGGGCCGGGTCGCCGCGGGTGTGTCGGACCCGGCGACGCGCGATGCGATCGAGCGGCTCGCCGTCGAGGCGCGCGTCGCCGGCGTCGAGATCCTCGAGCGCCACGCCGCGATCGGCATCTACGAGGGCCCCTCGGTGCCGCTCGTCGGGCCCGACGAGCTGGTCGAGGTCGAGGCGGCGCGCGTGATCGTGGCGACCGGCGCCCTCGAGGCGCACGGGGTGTTCCCGGGTAACGACCTCCCGGGTGTGTGGCTCGCGCGCGGCGCGGCGCGGCTCGCCGCGGTCCACCACGTCGCGCCCGGTGCGCGGGCCGTGGTCGTCGCCAACACCGCCGACGCCGCGACCAGCGCGCAGGCGTTGCGTGACGCCGGGGTCGAGGTCACCGAGGTGCGCGGGCGCGTGCTGGAGGCTCGGGGGCCAACACAGGTCTCCTCGGTCTCCGTTCTCACCCCCGAGGGCCGCCGGGCGTTCTCTTGCGACGCGCTGGTCCTCTCGCTCGGATGGGCGCCGCGCGACACCCTGCTGCGGATGAGCTCCGACCCCGAGGTCTGCGGCGCAGGCGACGTGGTGCTGCCGGGTTGCACGCGGGAAGAGGCGGAGGCGAGCGGCCGGGCCGCGGCCGCGGGCGACCCCGTCGAGCCGCGGATCGCCGAGCCTTGGCCGATCCTCGAGGAGACCGGCTACGTGTGTGTGTGCGAGGACGTCGGCGTCCACGACCTCGAGGCCGCGTGGGGCGAGGGGTGGACCGGCTCGGAGATCCTCAAGCGCTACACGACCGCGACCATGGGGCCTTGCCAGGGCGCGTTGTGCTCGCGACATCTGGCCGCGTTCGCGGAAGGCAAGGGCGCGGTCGCGAAGGCGCAGGGCCGCACGACGGCTCGGCCCCCTGCGCGCGCGCCTCGCCTGGAGGATCTGATCGGCGGCGTCCACGAGGTGATCGAGCGGCGCACGGCGCTGCACGATCGGCACCTGGCGTTGGGCGCGCGCATGGATCGCTCCGCCGTCTGGACGCGGCCGGCCCACTACGGCGACGCGCGCGAGGAGATCCGCACCGTGCGCGAACGCGTGTCGATCATGGACGTCTCGACCCTCGGGAAGTTCCTCGTGGCCGGGCGCGACGCGCGGGCGCTGCTGGACTGGACCTTCCCGCTCGACGTCGGGAAGATCGCGCCCGGACGGGCTCGGTACCTGCTGGCGCTCGACGAGGCTGGCTACGCGATGGACGACGGCCTGCTGGCGGCGCTGCCCGGCGGCACCTACTACCTCACGTCGACCTCGGGCGGCGCCGACCGTATGGAGGCCGCGCTGCGCAACTGGGCGGATCGGCTGGATCTGCACGTACACCTCGTGAATCAGACCGCGCAGCTGGGCGCGATCAACGTCGCCGGGCCACATGCGCGAGACCTGTTGTCGACGCTGTCCGCCGACGATCTCAGCCGCGAGGCGATCCCCTACCCGGGTCACGACAACATCACCGTCGCCGGTGTGCCGTGCCGGGCGATCGCGGTCGGGTTCGTCGGGGAACTCTCGTACGAGCTGCACCACCCGCGCGGGCGAAGCGTGGAGCTGTGGGACGCGCTGCTCGAGGCCGGTCGCACCTGGGACATCCGCCCGCACGGCCTCGACGCGCTCGACGTGCTGCGCCTGGAGAAGGGTCACTTCTTCCTGGCGCAGGACACGATGCCCGATGACCACCCGGCGAAGCTGGGGCTCGATTGGGCGGTGGACCGGGACAAGCCCGCGTTCGTCGGGAAGCAGGCGCTGGACCGCATGGCCGAGCTCCCGTTGGAGCGGACGCTCGTCGGGCTCCGGTTCGACGGCGAGCCGCAACGTGGAGCGCCGCTGTCGGTCGGAGGCCGGATCGTCGGGCGGGTCACCTCGTGCGCCGTGTCGGACGCCGTCCGCGCATCGATCGGACTCGGATGGATCCGCACCGTCGACGGCGCGTTCCCGCAGACGCTCGCGGCCGGTGACCTCACGGCCACGGTCGTCCCCACGCCCTTCTACGATCCTGAGGGGGAGCGGTTGCGTGGTTGAACTTCGCGCTCGCTCGCTCGCGGTCGTGCTCTGCGCCGCCGACGCTTCGTCCCTGGACGCCCTGGTCCCCCCCGGTCACGGGGCGCGAACGCTGCGGACCGCGCCGGATGAGGCCATGTTCGTCGCGGCCCCCGACGTCGCCACGAACATCGCGCGGGAGGTGGCCGACCGCATCGCTGCGTTGGACCACGACGCGATCACCCTCGACGTGTCCGACGGATGGGTCGCGTGGTCGCTGGCAGGCGACGACGTCTCGCACGCGTTCTCCTACCTGTCGCGGCTCGATCCACCCGGGGAAGGCGCCTTCGCACAGGGCGACGTCGCGCACGTCGCCGCCAAGGTGATCGGCGAGCCCAACGCCCTCACGATCCTCGTGCCCGCATACTGGCGCGAGTACGTCCGGGAGCGCGCGTTACACGACGCGCGGGCACGCGAGGTTCGCGGATGACCGGGCTGTTCCGCCACCGGACGTTCCTGAGACGCGAGGATCTCAAGGGCTCCTACGACGTCGTGATCGTCGGCGGCGGGGTGAACGGGCTGTCGCTCGCGCACAACCTCGCGGCGCACCACGGCATCACGGACGTCGCCGTGCTCGACGCGAACTACATCGGTAGCGGCGGCTCGGGTCGCAACACGCAGGTCGTGCGCGCGAACTACAACACCCCCGAGACCGTGCCGCTGTACAAGGCGAGCCTCGGCATCTGGCGCACGCTCGGCCAGGAGCTCGACTTCAACCTGCTGTTCTCGACGCAGGGCGAGCTCGACCTGTGCCACACGCACGACTCGCTCGAGGTCGAGCGCGACAAGTCCCTGCTGAACCGCGCCTACGGCGTGCAGACCGACGTTGTCACGTCAGACGACATCGCGAGGATGAACCCGCTGATCGACCTGAGCGGCGGCGGCGAGTTCCCGGTGGTCGGCGCCTCCTATCATCCGCCCGGCTCGTTCGCGCGGCATGACAGCGTGGTGTGGGGGTATGCCTCGAGCGCCACGCGCCACGGCGTGCACATCCACGAGCACACCGCCGTCACGGGCATCGATGTCGTCGACGGTGAGTGCCGGGGGGTGCTCACCGACCGCGGACCGATCGCGGCGGGGACCGTGGTCAACGCCACCGCCGGGTGGTCGAGTCAGGTCGCGGCCATGGCCGGTGTGAAGCTACCGATCGTCACGATGGCCCTGCAGGCGTTCGTGACGGAGCCGTACAAGCACGTGCTCGACGGGCTGGTGTCCTCGATGGACCTGTACGTGTACGTGTCGCAGACGGCTCGGGGCGAGCTGCTGGTCGGCGCCGAGGTGCTCCCCTACCACACGTACTCCACCCGCTCGACCTTCGGGTTCCTGGCCGAGGCGGCCAAGCGCACGATCCAGATCTTCCCGACGATCGCGAAGGCGCGTGCGATGCGGCAGTGGACCGGCCTGTGCGACATGTCGTCGGACTCTTCGCCGCTGCTCGGCGAGTCCGAGGTGTCACGGTTCTTCCTGATGTCGGGCATGGGGACGTGGGGTTTCAAGGGCTCGCCGATCTTCGGGAAGCTGATGGCCGAGCGGATCGCGACCGGCGCGACACCCGAGCTGATGCAGCCGTTCGCACCCGACCGCTTCGCGAACGACCGGATGGTGCCCGACGCCGCCAGCGCCGGCACGCACTGATCGAGGGGTACACTGCCGAGCCATGGGCATCTTCACGGTGATGGTCCGTGGCCGCGCGAGGGCGCGCGCCTCGGCCGAGCGGCCGCGCATCTGACGGCCAGCATTTCCTCCGCAGCGACGCGCTCACATCCGAGCTCGTCGCACAGATGGGTGTGTCCGACCGTGACCTCGTGGTCGAGATCGGCGCCGGAACGGGGAGCCTCACCAGGCCGCTTCTGAGGCGCGCTCGACGCGTGATCGCGATCGAGCTCGATGCCGCGTGCGCCTCCTTTCTCGAACGAGACCTTGGCAGCGACCCGCGGCTCACCGTGGTCTGCGCCAACGCGCTGCATGCCGCGCTTCCCCGGGAAGCGTTCCGCGTGGTCGGCAACCTCCCGTTCGGCTCGGGAACACGGATCCTGCAGCGTCTCCTCGATGATCCCCGCACGGCGCCCACCCGCCTCGACATCTTGATGCAGCACGAGGCGGCCCGGAAGCGGGCACAGGTTGCTCCGAGCACGCTGGCGACGCTGCGATGGGCGCCCTGGTGGGACTTCCGGCTCGTGCGACGCATCCATCGCGACGCGTTCGTGCCTCCACCGTCGGTCGACGCCGGCCTGCTCGTCGTCGAGCGACGGCCTCGAGCGTTGCTCAGTGAACCGGACCGCGCCGCCTATCGACGCCTCGTGGCGCGGGGATTCGTTCGCGCGAACACACCGCTGCGTTCCACGCTGAGCGTGTCACCTCGAACCTGGGCCTCGTTCGCACACGAGCGGGGGGTGCCGACGGATGCGCGCCCAGCTGAGCTGGACGTGTTCGACTGGGTCACACTATTCGAACGGATGCGGCGCGGGCGCTAACCCGATGGCGGCACCACCTGGTCGACGCGGAGCCACGTCGCCAGGTCATGGATCGCCTTGTCCACTGCGTCTCGGTCGCCGGGCCGTTCGTCTGACTGCATGTGGATCGCGTTGATCCGCAGCACGTTCTCCTTCCGGTCGAAGGCAGGATCGACCCGGCCGACCAGCCGGTCACCGCGCAGCACCGGCAGCACGAAGTAGCCCCAGCGGCGCTTCGCCTTCGGCACGTAGATCTCGATGCGGTAGTACATGTCGAACAGCCGCTCGGTGCGGTCGCGATCGCTGATCAGGTCGTCGAACGGCGACAGGGCCACGGCTCGGCCGCGGAAGTCGGCGTCGAGCAACTCGCGGTGCGTGACCCAACCGCCCGCCAGACCGTCCACCTCGATCGGCACGATCAGCCCGGAGCGTACGTGGTCGCGGATCGCGCGCTCACGACCGGGCATCTCACCGTCGAACAGGTATCCCAGCCGATCCAAGCGTGCCACGCCACGCGCGCGCGCCTGCCGCTCGATCAGCGCGGCGGCCATGACGGACCCAGGACGGCTAGCCACGTTGGGCAGGGTCCTGGCCGCAAGGTCCCAGATCCGCTGCTGACCGTCGCGCCCGACGATCATGACCTTGCCCTGCGACCACAGGATGTCGAGCAGCATGGGAACGCTTTGACCTTCGTCGTTCCAACCGCCCGTCCGCCATCCCGCCGCGGCGCGGTTCTCGAGGTCACGGGCACGCAGCGGTCCCCGACGTCGCAGCTCCCGCAGCACGTAGCTCACGAACGCGTCGTTGGCGGCCAGCCAGTCACGGACGTAGGAGTGCCGCTTCCACTCGCCGTGCGGATAGCGGCGCATCGAGATCCGATGCATCGGCAGATCGGCGATCGGAAGGATGTGCACCCAGTACTCGAACAGCGCGCGCTCCTGCCACAATAACCGCTCGAACTCGGCGACCTTGAACCTCGGACCCAGCCGGCTGAACAACACCAGGTGCTCGGTGCGTGCCACCACCGACGTGGGATCGATCTGCACCTCGCCGAGCCCGGCGATCACGTCGTCGATCGACGTGGGCCGAGGGGCGTCCAGCAGCTGCCCCATCACGGCCAGCTGCCTGGCACGACGCCGCGAGATCCGCACCGGTTCGATCATCGAGTGAGCAGCCTAGCGAGCCCGGGATCTGGTGGAGGTGGCGGGAATCGAACCCGCGTGTTCGGCCGACCGACTGGGTCTTCTCCGGGCGCAGCCGATGATCGGATCTCGCCCCTCGGCGTCCATCGGCAGAGGACCTCGGGGCCAGCCCGGATGCGATGTCCCCCGCCGGCCTCCGGACGCAACCGGCGGAGTAAGCCTGCTCAGGTGATACTCGGCCCCCGACCGCAGGCACACGGGGCGAGCAGCTACCTAGAGACTAGGCAGCGAGCGCGAACTCGTCGTTGGCGCTTGTGTGTGTCCGGCGTTTAACGTGACATCCGGGATCACGGCCCGCTTCTTCCAGACGGCAAACGTCCGAGTCGAAGCCTGTACACCCCCATATGTAGTTGTCACCCAAGTATACGGGAGCATGCCGACACGTCTTGAGCTCACACGGAGCGAACGAGCCGGACCTGGTCCATCTGCTCGTACCCCACCGCCCGCCAGAACCCGACAGCGTGATCGTGCCCGGCGACGGCGATCGCGGCGATCCGGCGGGCACCCATCGATCGCAGCCGCTGCTCCCCCGCCCCGACGAGCGCCGTGGCGACCCCGTGACGGCGCCACGCGGGCGCCACCGCGAGCCGGTAGAGCTGGCCGCGCCAGCCGTCCCACGCGGCGATGAGCGAACCGGTGACCTCGTCGCCGGCCACCGCCAGCAAGACCGCCTCCGGATCGTGCGAGAGGAGGGCCTCGACGCCGGCGAGGTCGTCGGTGAGGGTGACCTCGGCGCCCGCGACGCGCCACAGGGCCAGCATGGCCTCGGCGTCGGGCGGCGCCGCAGATCTGATCGCGTACTGACGCCTCACCGGCGCCGCCCAAGCTCGCGCTCGGCCTCCCGCTGGGCATCGCGCTTCGCGATCGACTGGCGCTTCTCGTGCTGGCGCTTGCCGCGTGCGAGCGCGATCTCGACCTTGGCGATCCCGTGCGTGAAGTACACGCGCAGCGGCACGAGCGACAGTCCCTTCTCGCTGACCTCGCTGCGCAGCGCGTCGATCTGGCGCCGATGCAGCAGGAGCTTGCGAGGCCGCAGCGGCAGGTGCGTGCGCGTGTCGCCCTGTTCGTACGGCGGGATGTGCATGCCCTCCAGCCACATCTCGCCGCCGCGGAAGCGTGCGAAGCAATCAACCAGCGAGGCCTGGCCCAGCCGCAACGACTTCACCTCGGTGCCGGTGAGCTGGATCCCGCACTCCACGTGCTCGAGCAGCTCGTAGTCGTGTCGTGCCTTGCGGTTGGTGACGACGGTCCTGTCGTCGGATCGTTCGACGCCGCTCGAGCCCATCGAGGGAGGCTACACGCCTATACGTCGAGGAAGCGGCGCATTCCCACCGTGCCGGCGATCGCGGCCACGCCGACCGCCGCGATCACGATCCACGGGATGACGGCCAAGACATCACTGTTGCGAACGAGCGGCAACCACACGAGCTTGCCGGCCAGCTGGTCCACGAGGAACACCTTGCCGAGGAACAGCGCCACGATCGCGAGCCCCGCACCGAACAGCGCTTCGACGCCGCCCTCGATCAGGAAGGGCACGCGGATCCGCCAGTTCGTGGCGCCCACGAGCCGCATGATGCTGATCTCCTTGCGCCGCGCGAACATGCCCATGCGAAGGGTGTTGGCGACCAGCACGACCGCGCTGACGAGCATCACGACCGCCAGCGCGAACAATCCGTACGACAGCGCGGTCGTGATGGCCGAGAGACGGTCCAAGACATCGCGGAAGTCCCGGACCTCCAGCACGCCCGGCTCCGCGCAGGCCATCTTGCCCTCATCGTCGGGCTCGCACGCCAGCGCCGCGGTGATCTGCTCGTACTGGCTCGTATCGGTCAGCGTCACACGCAGCGATGTCGGGTACGCGGAGCACGGCACGTTCTCGATGATCGTCGGGTTGGCCGCGAAGACCTCCTTCGCCCGCGCGCAGGTCGCCTCTTTGTTCTCATACGTGGCCGTGTCGACCGCGGGGAGCTCTTCGAGCATGGTCTGCAGCCCCGTGATCGTGTCGGGTTGCTCGGCGGCGGTATCGCTCAGGTAGACCGCGACCTGCACGTTGCCCGTGATCCCCTCGATCACGAGCGCGATCTCGCGACGGATCAATAGCGCGAGCCCGAACAGGAACAACGCGATGAACGCGGTCGAGACGGCCCCGAAGGCGACGGTGCCGTTTCGCCGCATCCCCGACGCCGTCTCACGGAAGTAGAACTCGACGCGACGCACGCTAGGAGTACACCCCTCGCGACTGGTCGCGCACGAGCTTGCCCTTGTCGAGCTCGATCACGCGCTTGCGCATCGCGTCGACGATCGCCTGGTCGTGCGTCGCCATCACGACCGTCGTGCCGATGCGGTTGACC
>DATECH010000129.1:0-6835 GCA_035287005.1 Actinomycetota bacterium
GGTCCACCGACGCCCGGGGTACTCGTGGCATGCCGCCGTGAACCCGCCAATGATCGACGGGTCGTAGGCGTCGCTCGCGAAGTCGTAGAGGCCGCTGGTGTGCGTCAGCAGGTGGCGCAGTGTGATCGCGGCCGTGTCGTACCCCCCGTCGCGCAGCAACTGGTCGTACGGGCCAGCCAGCAGGTTCGCGGCCGTGTCGTCCAGCGAGAGCCGTCCGTCCTCGACCAGCCGCAACGTTGCCGCGGCCACGAACGGCTTGGTCGCACTGGCGATGCGGAACCGGGCGCCGGGCCGCAGCGGTTCGCCGGTCGAGAGATCGGCGACACCGGCGGCGACCTCAACCTCGACATCCGGCGCGAGCACGTACAGCAGCCGTGCCGGCATCGTCGGCCACGCCGAGACGTCGGCATCGACCAACGCCTGGAGACGCTCCCTCACCACAACGTCTCCACCGGGTACGCATCCAAGGCTCGATCGCGCGTCACCAATGTGCATCGCTCCTCGATCGCCTGCGCAACCAGCATCCGATCGAACGGATCACCGTGGAGCGCGGGCAGCTTGGCGACACGAAGCGCGTGACGGACGTCGATATCGAGCTGCTCGAACCCGTGCAGCGCCAGCGCGTCTTCCAGCACGACATCCAGCGGCCGCTTCGTGCCGAGACGGCCGATCGACTCCTTGATCGCGAGCTCCCAGATCGACGCGATGCTGACGAGCACCCGCGTCGCTCCCAGCTCGATCCGCCGACGTACCTTCGGCGAGAGCCGGGCAGGATCTTCGACCGCCCACAGCAGCGCATGGGCGTCCAACAGGAGCTTCACGACCCCGCTCCTTCGTTCAACGGGTCGTTCGGATCGTTCAGCCACTCGTCCCACGGCAGGGGATCGTCGAAGTCATCCGACATCCAGATCTGTCCTTTCAGCTGCCCGAGCACGCGACGCGGGGGTTCCACACCCACGGGGACGAGCTTCGCGACCGGCTTGCCGGCGCGCGCGATCACGATCTCCTCGCCGCGCTCGACCTCCTCGATCAGCTTGGAGAAATGTGTCTTCGCCTCGTGGATGTTCACCTGTCTGGACACCTCCCCATGGTGGACTTAGTCCGCCATGCCCGTCAAGGAGGAGGGCTCACATCGTGACGGGCGGGACCGACACGGCGACGGTCGGCCAGGGTCGCTCCCGCTCCAGCGCCGCGCCGATCCGGAACGCGGTGACGTCGTCGTAGGTCCGGCCGACGATCTGGATGCCGGTCGGCACACCGTTGGACGGCGCGATGCCGCTCGGCACCGCCAGCACCGGACACGCCGAGAACAGGTTGAACGGCGTCGTCATGAAACACGTGAACTGCCGGTCGTTCGGGCCGCCGTCTTCGAACAGCTGCCCGATGAGGCTGTCGCCCGCCGGGATGCCGGTGACCGACCACGTGGGACAGATCAGTGCGTCGTAGGTCTCGTACAACTCACCGAGTGGAGCCCACAGCTCCCCCTCCATGTCGAGGCCGTGCAGGAACGCGCCGGGCTCGCCGATCAGCGAGCGAACGTCGTCGGCCCATGCCATCGCGTAGTCGGTCACGAGGTCGGGCGCGGCGTCGCAGATCTCCGCGATGTACGCCCCGAAGATCGCCGCGAAGTGCCGCCGCGACGCGCTCATGATCCGGTCGAGCGACCAGGACAGCTTGACCTCCTCGACGATCGCGCCCGCGACCTCGAGCGCCTGCGCCGCGGCGCGCGTGTTCGCGGCCACCTCGTCGTCGATCTCCCACGACCCGAGGTCGACCGAGAGCGCGATCCGCATGCCCTCGATCCCATCGAGCTGCTCCGGGATCTCGAGCTTCGGCCGCAGCGACGTCATGTCGAGCGGGTGCGGACCGGCCAGCACGTTGTGGAATAGGGCCGTGTCGGCGATCGTGCGCGCCATCGCGCCGTCGTGGCAGTAGCGATCGAGGTTGAAGGGGGGGTAGGTCGGCACGCGCCCGTGCGGCGCCTTGTACCCGACGACCCCGTTGATCGAGGCCGGGATCCGGATCGACCCGCCGATGTCCGACCCGCTCGCGAGCGACGCTCCGGAGCCGCCGCTGGATCCGCCGACGGCCACGTCGGGGTTCCATGGGTTCCTCGTGATGCCCCACAGCGTGCTGTGCGTGTAGCCGGCGCAGCTGAACTCCGGCGTGGTCGTCCGCGCGTGCACGACCGCCCCTGCCGCGAAGATCCGCTCTGGCACCGGGGCCGTGTGTTCGGCGATCTCGTCGACGGCGAGCGAGCCGTAGCGCATCCGCCAGCCCGCCACCGGCATCTCCTCTTTGATGGCGACCGGAAGCCCCTCGAGCGGGCGGATCGCCTCGCCGCTTTGATACCGCGCCTCCGACTCGTGGGCGGCGGCGTCGGCCGGTTCGCCGAGCCGTTCGCTCAGCGCGTTCACGATCGGCTCGACCGCGTCCGCACGTGCGCGCACGGACGCGAGGAGTTCCACCGGTGAGAGCTCCTTGGCGCGCATCCGCGCCAGCGCCTCGGTCGCCGTCAGTTCCCAGGGCTCACTCATGCGCGATAGATTACCGGAGTCGACAAAGAATCACCCGATGAACTCCAGACGGTCGCGGTGGGCGGCGATCTGCGCGAGGATGTCGGCGTCCGGGGTGTGATCGCGGTCGGGTTCCTCCACATCGATCCGTTCGCCGAACAGCTCTCCGCTGAGGTAGCGCTGCCCCGTGTCCGGCACGACCGTCACGATCCTGCGCAGCTCCGGATGCTTGGCCGCCACCCGCATCGCCGCGACGACGTTCATCCCCGAGGATGGACCGCACAGCAGGCCCTCCTCGCGCGCCATACGCCGAGCCATCTCCAGCGCGTCCGCTGTGCTCACCGTCACGATGCCGTCCATCGCGGCCAGATCGAGGTTCCGGGGGATGATGCCGTCGCCGATGCCCGGCACGCCATGGGTCCCCCACCGCTGCTCGCTGATCAGCGGACACTCGGCCGGCTCCACCGCGTACGCGATGACCCCCGGGTCGCGCTCCTTGAGCACGTGCGTCACGCCGGTGATCCATCCGCCCGTACCCTGGGAGGCGACGACCGCGTCGACGCGCCCGCCCAGCTGCGCCCAGATCTCCTCGCCCGAGGTCTCCTGCGCCTGCGGGTTGTCCGGGTTCTCGAACTCCCCCGGGAAGAAGTAGGCGTCGGGGTCTTCCGCAACGATGCGGCGCATCTCGGCCAGCGCGAGGTCGATGTCGGTCCCTGCGCCGGGCGTGAGCACCAGCCGCGCGCCGTAGGCCTCGATCATGCGCTTGCGCTCGTGGCTCATGCCCTGGGGCATCACGATCGTGCACGCGTAGCCCTTGATCGCGGCCACCGCCGAACACGCGATGCCGGCGTTGCCGGTCGTACATTCGATGATCGTCATGCCGGGTCGTAGCCGCCCATCGGCCTCGGCCTCGGCGAGCATGTGCGCGTAGATCCGGTCCTTGACCGAGCCGGTCGGTCCGTACCACTCCACCTTTGCGAACAGCTCGATGTCGGGCGCGACCCGGTGCAGACGCACCAGCGGGGTGTTCCCGATCGCGTCCAGCAACGAGTTCGACGGGCGCGCACGCGACTCCCACTCGATCGTCATGGACTCTGCACCCCCCTCATCCGGCGACGCGACCTCTGTCGAGATACCCGAGTTGGCGCGAGACCGCCTGCGCCGCCTCGGCAGTGAGCAAGCCCAATCGCGGCACGTCGACCGCGTGCATCCGAAACGCCGGGCCGGACACGCCGAGCGCGGCGATCACCCGGCCGTCGGCCTGCCGCACCGGTGCGGCCACGGCGTTCAATCCTTCCTCGAGCTCCTCCAGCGCTTGGGCGTAGCCGCGCGTGCGGATCGCGTTCAGCTCCCGACGCAGCGCCGTGGGATCGATGACCGTGTGCTCGGTGAAGGTCTCGAGCTCGCCCGCGAGCACCCGCTCGCGGTCCGCCTCGTCTGCCCAGGCGAGCAGCACCTTGCCGTTGGACGTGCAATGCATCGGCGTACGCTTGCCAACCCAGCTCACCGTCACGATCGCGCGGGAGCCGGCGATCTGATCGACGTAGACGACGTCGTCGCCGCTGCGCACGCCGAGGTTGGTGGCCTCGCGCACCCGCTCGGCGAGCGATTCGAGGATCGGCCGGGCGAGCCGAACGAGATCGAGCCCGCTCATCGCCGCACCGGCCAGGCGCACGAGTCCAAAGCCGATCCGATAGCGCTCGGTGGACGGGTCCCGCTCCAGCAACCCCCGATCGGCGAGCACCGCCGCCAGGCGGGAAGCGGTCGCTTTGTGCACGCCCAGCTGGCGCCCCAGCTCGCTCACCCCGAGTTCGCCGGCATCCGCGACGAGCTCCAGCGCCGTCAGCGCCCTGTTCACGGACTGCAGCGATCCACCGGCCTCGTCGCGCACCTAGCAACCCCCAAGGAGATATCCCCTGCATCGTAGTCGGGGGGTGCCCCACAGGTCGAATCCTCCGTTGCGCGCAGCGCATCTCCGCGTTGCCTGACGCCGGGCCCGTCAGCCACACTGCGCCCACCGACGGGGGACCCTGGAGATGAACGACGAGCCGCAACGCTACTGGCGCAGCGCCGAGCCGAAGAACGCCTACGACGTGGTCATCGTGGGCGCCGGCGGGCACGGTTTGGCGACGGCCTACTACCTCGCGAAGAACCACGGCATCACGGATGTCTGCATCGTCGAGAAAGGGTGGCTCGGCGGCGGCAACGTCGCCCGCAACACCGCCGTGATCCGCTCCAACTACCTGTGGGACGCGTCGGCCGCGATCTACGAGCACTCCCTGAAGCTGTGGGAGGGCCTCGAGGACGACCTCGACTGGGATCTGCAGTTCGACCAGAAGGGCGTGCTCAACATCCTGCATCACGTCGGGGAGATCCGGAACTCCAACCGGCGCGTCGAGGCCAACCACCTGCAGGGTATCGACGCGGAGATGCTCGACGCCCAGCAGGTGAAGGAGTTCTGCCCGATCGTCGACATCTCGCCGGACGTGCGCTACCCGGTGATCGGCGGGGCGCTGCAACGCCGCGGCGGCACGGCGCGGCACGATCGGATCGCATGGGCGCTCGCGACCCGCGCCAGCGAGCGTGGCGTCGACATCGTGGAGCACTGCGAAGTCACGGGGTTCCTGCGGGGCGAGGGTGGCACCGTTACCGGCGTCGACACGACGCGTGGCCAGATCCGCGCGAACAGGGTTGCGCTGGTCGCCGCCGGTCACACGAGCGTGCTGGCCTCGATGGTCGGGTTGCGCCTGCCGGTCCAGTCGTACCCGCTCCAGGCGCTCGTGAGCGCGCTATACGAGCCGGTGCTGGACTGCGTCGTGATGTCCAACGCCGTGCACGTGTACGTCTCGCAGGCCGACAAGGGCGAGTTCGTGATGGGCGCGGGCATCGACGCCTACAACGGCTACGGCCAGCGCGGTTCGTTCCACGTGATCGAACACCAGATGGCGGCCGCCTGCGAGCTGTTCCCGATCTTCAAGCACGCGGCGTTGCTGCGGACGTGGGGCGGCGTCGTCGACGTGTGCCCCGACGCCTCCCCGATCATCGACGCAACGCCGATCCGAGGGCTCTACCTGAACTGCGGCTGGGGCACCGGCGGATTCAAGGCCACCCCGGGCAGCGGATGGGCGTTCGCGGAAACGGTCGCAACCGGCGAACAGAGCGACCTGGCCAAGCCGTATGCGCTGGAGCGATTCACGACCGGTGCCCTGATCGATGAGCACGGCGCGGCCGGGGTGGCGCATTGATGCGCGCCGCCACCGTTCGAACCTTCGCGATGTCGTTGCCCGAGGCGGAGGAACGCGAGACTTGGGGCAACGCCACCTTCCGCGTGCGCTCAAAGATCTTCACGATGTTCGACGAGCAGCAGCGGCATCTGTGGATCAAGTCCGTGTTCGACGAGCAGCAGGCGCTGATCGCGATGAACCCCGAGGCGTTCTTCGTGCCGTCCTACGTCGGCTCGAAGGGCTGGGTCGGCGTGGTCGTGGCGAAGGCCGAGCGCGGCGAGGTCCAGGAGCTGATCACCGAGGCCTGGCGCATGACCGCGCCCAAGCGACTGGTCGCGGCGTTCGACGAGGGGGCGGCGTAGATGCTGCTGATCCGCTGTCCCTGGTGTGGCGCCCGCGACGAGACCGAGTTCCGCTACGGCGGACAGGCGCACCTGGCCTACCCGTTCGACCCCGAGGCGCTGAGCGACGCCGAGTGGGCCGAGTTCCTGTTCATGCGGGACAACCCGAAGGGTCGCTGGAACGAGCGGTGGGTACACACGGCGGGCTGCCGCCGATGGTTCAACGCCGTGCGCGATACCGCGACGCACCGCATGATCGCGACCTACCGCCACGGTGAGGAGCCACCCGCGTGACCGGCCACCGGCTCGCGACGGGCGGCACGTGGATCGATCGATCGCAACCGATCCGCTTCACATTCGACGGCCGCCCGATCGACGGCTTCGCGGGCGACACGGTCGCAAGCGCCCTGCTCGCCGCGGGTGAGCGCGCCGGCTTCGTCTCGCCGCTGCAGGGGCGGCCACGGGGCGTCGTCACCGCTGGCGTCGAAGAACCGAACGCCTTCGTCGAGATCTCTGCGCCGTGGTTCGAGCCGATCCGCCCGGCGACGATGGTCAACTTGGTTGACGGTCTGATGGTCGCCGCTCGGGCGGGCGTCGGCGCGCTGCCCGATGCGGCGGTCGACCCTCGGCCCGCACGCCACACGCACCATCACGTCGATGTCCTGGTGATCGGGGCAGGCGCCGCCGGGCGCGCCGCTGCGCTGGATGCCGTCGCGCAGGGCGGGCGCGTACTGCTGGTCGACGAGCACCACGT
>DATECH010000130.1:0-2135 GCA_035287005.1 Actinomycetota bacterium
GTCGTGAACATGATCGCGTACGTCGGCGTGCCAAGGCCGATATCGACGTACCCGCCTGCTTCGCCGCCGACCCACGACAGATCCTCGTGCGACAGGCCCGAGCCGCTGAGCACGCCGTCCAGGGCATCGTTGAACAGCCGGGTCAGCTCCTCCCGCGAACCGAGCGCCGGGAACTTCTCGGCCATGCGGAACAGGTTCATCTTCTGTGAGGCGGCGGGATCCAGGTGGGCCACCACCACGACGTCGGCCGAGGCCGGCACCTTGTCGAGGACCGCCTCCGGCGCTCCCCGCAGGAACAGGTACCCGGCCGCGCCTGCGGCGCCTCCCAGCAGCACGACCGCGATCCCGATGATGAGCGCCAGCCGCGCACCCCGGCCGCCCTTCGGCGCGGGGGCGGGCGTTGGCGACGGTGGCAGTTCGTTCACGGCGGGTGGTATCTGATCGCTCACGGGGGTGACTCCTATGCAGGCAGGGAAGGGTTCGCCAAGCGTAGCCGGGGAGATCCGCGTGACGGGTATTCAGTCGGACTTCGTCACGAGTTCGCGACGGACGGTGCAGGCGGCCAGGCGCTCGGGTCGCGGCTCCACACCGATGCCCGGTCCCGCGGGCACCGCCATCGTGCCGTCCTCGCCCAGGACGAAGGGCTCGGTGAGATCGTCGGCGAAGTACCGAGCGGACGCGCTCGTGTCTCCCGGCAGCGTGAAGTTCGGCATCGACGCGAGCCCCAGGTTCGTTGCGCGTCCGAGCCCCGTTTCCAACATGCCGCCACACCACACCGGCACGGCGGCGGCGGCGGCAACGTCGTGCACGCGGCGCGCCTCGAGTACACCCCCCACCCGACCCTGCTTGATGTTCACGATCCGACACGAGCCGAGCTCGAGCGCGGCGGCGGCGTCTGCTGCAGATCTGATCGACTCGTCCAGGCAGATCGGTGTCGCGATCTCCTCTTGCAGCCGCGCGTGCAGCACGAGGTCCTCGTGATGCAATGGTTGCTCGACCATCAGCAGATCGAACGCATCCAGAGCGCGGAACACGTCGAGATCCTCGAGGGTGTAGGCGGCGTTCGCATCGACGGACAGCAAGATGTCCGGGTGATCGGCGCGGATCGCGCCCACCCGCTCCACGTCGAGCCCCGGCATGATCTTCAACTTGATCCGCCGGTAACCTTGCTCCAAGTGCTCGTCCACCTGGGCCCGGAGCTCGTCGGTCGTGTCCGCGATCCCGATCGACACGCCGCAGGCGACCGCATCCCTCGCTCCACCAAGGAATGCTCGGAGCGATCGCCCGTCGGCGCGAAGCTCCGCATCGACCACCCCGTTGATCAACGTGGCCTTTGCCATCGGGTTTCCCCGCACGAAGCGGAGCTGCTGCTCGACGGTGGCGCTGGTCACGTCGTCGGCGCGCAGCAGGGTCGGCGCCAGGACATCGCGGAGCAGGGTCCACACCCCCTCGTTCCACTCCCCCGAGAACCCGGGGTACCCGTCGTCGGCGACGCACTCGCCCCAGCCCTCGGCGTCGTCGGTGCGCACGCGTGCCACGACGCACTGCTTGCCGGTGGACGTCCCGAACGACACGCGGAACGGCCGCACGAGCGACAGCTCCACCAGAAACAGCTCGATGTCGCGGATCTGGCTCACGGTTCCCCTTCGATCGCCTCGGGTCGCGCGAAGACGTACGCGGATCGCGCGCGGTCGAACGCGACCCCCAGCATCCCCGCATCGATGCATCGTTCCACGGCTTCCGCCACGGCGTCGCGCCACACGGAGCCGAGCACGGGATCGGCCGATCGCAGCTCGTGGTACTCGGCCGGAACCTCGATCACGGCTGCCATGGCGGGTTGGCGGCCCGACGGTACAGGCCTCGGCAGCTCGTGCGGGGAGCGGGTCAGCAGATCGACCCGATCGCCCGGAACCCGACGAGGCCCGGGCTCCCGCCCCAGGTGCCAGGCCACCGTGCAACGATCGCTGCGCTCCCCCTGGTTGATCGTGTCGCGCATGTCCCCGTAGAAGCTCCGCGCGAACCGGTCGATCACGACCCCCAGCTTGCCGAGGTTGAGCCAGGCGTTCCTGGCCACCAGGGGGTCGAAGGTCCAGCGCACGATATCGATGCCTTGCTCCAAAGCCTGGGCCCGCTGC
>DATECH010000131.1:0-6819 GCA_035287005.1 Actinomycetota bacterium
CAGGCCGACCGACAGACGCACCAGGTCCGGCGGGACCTCCAGGGGCGAGCCCGCCACGCTCGCATGGGTCATCGGCCCGGGAAGTTCGATCAACGACTCGACGCCGCCGAGCGACTCCGCTAGCACGAACAGCCGTGTGGACCGGGCAACACGCCTCGACAGCTCAGCGTCGCCCGTCGTGAAGGAGACCATGCCGCCGAACCCGCTCATCTGACGCGCCGCGACGTCGTGCCCGGGGTGGTCGCGCGATCCCGGATAGTACACTTGGTTGACCTTCTCGTTCCCTTCGAGGAACGCCGAGATGGCCGCGGCATTCGCGCAGTGTCGCTCCATGCGCAGCGGCAGGGTCTTGAGGCCACGCAGCGCCAGGAACGCATCCATCGGACCGGGAACCGCGCCGACGGCGTTGAGGAGGAAGCCGATCCGCTCCAGGAGCTCGAGGTCGCTGGCGACGATCGCGCCGCCGATCAGGTCGGAGTGGCCGCCGATGTACTTCGTGACGCTGTGGACGACGACATCGGCGCCCAACGCCAGTGGCCGTTGGAGCGCGGGCGAGGCGAAGGTGTTGTCCACGACCACCTGCGCCCCCGCCGCGTGCGCGATCGCCGTGACCGCTTCGATGTCGACGATCTTCAGCAAAGGATTGGAGGGCGTTTCGACCCACACGAGACGTGTCTCGTCGCGCAGCGCGCCCGCCATCGAATCGAGGTCGGCCAGGTCGCAGGTGGTGATCGAAAGACCCCACGGAGCGAACACCTTCGTCAAGAGCCGGTACGTGCCGCCGTAGACGTCGTCGGCCAGCACCACGTGATCACCGGGGCGCAGGGTGAGTAGCAGCGTGGATTCGGCGCCCATGCCGCTGGCGAAGGCGAACGCGCCGGCACCCCCCTCCAGCGAGGCCAGCGCGCGCTGGAACGCCTCGCGCGTGGGGTTGCCGCCGCGACCGTAGTCCCAGACCTTGGGATCGGCCACGTCGTCCTGAGCGTAGGTGGACGTCTGGTAGATCGGCACCGAGACGGCGCCGTAGGCGGCGTCGGGATCCTGCCCGTCGTGGATCGCCCTGGTCTCGATATGGTCGCGCGTCACGCCCAGCCCCTCCGATCGAGTTCGGCGCGGGCCCGCTGGCCATCGGCGACGGCCCGCTGCAACTGCACCATGAGTCTGCGGTCGTGCCCGGCCCGGAACTCGCTGCCGAGCTTCGTCTGCGCGCCGCATCCGCACGCGCAGAACGTGATCAACGGTTCGGTGGAACCCGCGCGAGTGGGCGCACAGCGACGGTACCCGGCCGCCGGCACGACGCGGGCCGGCACCACGATGCGACCCTCCTCGGGAACGCCCGGTGCGAACGGATCCCGCAGCTCGAGCGCGATGATGCCGGTCAGCGCCGCCAGCGCCGCATCGACCTGATCGAGCGTCTGCAGCTGCGCCGTCGGCACGTGGTTGGCGCGCAGGACGCCGGCGCGCCACGCGCGCTTGTGCGCGGGCGACTGTTTCACGGGGGCAACGCATCCTGCGAGCACCGTTGCGGACGCGTGCGGGAAGACCTCGATCGCGTGTCCGCGGATCGCACCGGCGCGATAGGTCGGGAAGCCGGCGCGATCGGCGGCGCGGAACGCGGCCATCCCGTTGCGCATCCACGCGTAGAACTCGTTGCGCTCCCCCTCGGTCTTGTCCGGCGTGTAGTAGGCCTGGATGCCGAGCAGCTTGAGTTCTCGCTCGGTCGTGCGGGAGCGGTGTCCCGGCGGTGACCACGCCGGCGGGGCGTCGATGGCGATCACGTCCGGGCGGTGATCGGCGATCAGCGCCCGGAGCCGTTGAACCGGCACGCGCGAGCCGACGACGGCGATCTGCCGGTCCGCGTCCATCACGACGACGTCCAGGTGCTTGCGCTGGGCACCACCGACGTCGATGCCGAGGGCACGCACTCGTCAGCCCGCCGGAGCCTGTCTGCGGTGCGCCAGGAAGTCCAGGAGATCGCTTCGGGTGAGGACTCCGACCGCGTGCGCACCGGCGGTCACCAGCACCGCGGGCGCCCGCTCCAGTTCTGCGAACGCGTCGTCGACGCTCGCTTGGCGCTCGACCGTCGGGATCGGGGGCGCCATGACCTCCGCGACGTCGGCCTGGAGGGCATCCGGATCTCGGAACACCCGCTCCAACAACTCGCGATCCCGGATCGATCCGACGAACTGCGAGACGTCGGTGGTGTCCTCGCGCACGACGGGAGCCTGCGAGATGCTGTGCGCCTGCAACAGATCGACGGCCTGCCGAACCTTGTCATGGGCCTTGACCATGATCACCGGCGGGAGGTCGTCGCCCTTGGCGGCCAGCACGTGATCGACGGTGATCGCCTCGGAGGATTCCAGGAAGCCGTATTGACGCATCCACCCGTCGCTGAAGATCTTGGACAGGTACCCCCGACCGGTGTCGGGCAGCAGCACGACGATCGTCGCGTCGGCGCCGTAGTCCTTCGCGACGGCAAGCGCTGCAAACACCGCGGAGCCGGCCGAGCCACCGACCAAGATCCCTTCCTGTCGGGTGACGGCCCGCGCTGTCAGGAAGGCGTCCCGGTCGGTAACGCGCACCCAGCGATCGACGATGTCGGGGTCGAAGGTCTCGGGCCAGAAGTCCTCGCCGATCCCCTCGGTGAGGTAGGGGCGCGGATCGTCGCCGGTGTAGACGGACCCTTCCGTGTCGGCGCCGACGATCGCGACGCCGGGCTTCATGCGCTTCAGGTAGCGCCCGACGCCGGTGATGGTGCCGCCCGTGCCGACGCCGGCGACGAACGCATCGACGGCGCCATCCGTCTGCTCCCAGATCTCCGGCCCGGTCGTGGCCTCGTGGGTCTCGGGGTTGACCTGATTGAAGTACTGGTTCGGTTGGAACGCGCCCGGGATCTCCGAAGCGAGCCGCTCGGCGACCGAGTAGTAGGACTCTGGGGACTGCCTGGGAACCGCGGTGGGCGTGATCACGACCTCGGCGCCGTAGGCCCTCAGCAGGGCGATCTTCTCCGAGCTCATCTTGTCGGGCATGACGAAGATGCAGCGGTAGCCGCGCACGGCAGCGGCGATCGCCAGTCCGTGCCCGGTATTGCCCGACGTGGGCTCGACGATCGTGCCGCCCGGCGCGAGGAGACCGCGCCGTTCCGCGTCCTCGATCATCCGGATGCCGATCCGGTCCTTGACCGATCCTCCGGGATTGAGCATCTCGAGCTTGGCGAGGACCGCGGGGGCCAGCCCTCGGGTCACGCCGTGGAGCCGCACCAGCGGCGTGTTTCCCATGGCGTCAAGGAACGTGTCCAACACCTGCATCGTCTGGGCCCCTTCGCTCGCGCGGTCCGGCCCCCATCGTGCCACGGGTGGAGACGTTCGCGCCGAGCTTGCGACGATGGGCTCGTTGTGGACGGTAAGCTGCCGAACAGTCCGGCCCAGCACCGGCCGGGAACCCAACGGAGGATCGAAGCGCGGTGAGCGACGTCGAACAGGGAACGGACACGAGCGGGGAGAAGCTGCTGGTCGTCGACGACGACCCGTTCATCGCCCGGCTGCTGGAGATCGAGCTGGCCGCCGCCGGCTACCAGGTCCGCGTCGCCAACGACGGGCAGCAGGCGATCGAGGCGGTGGCCGAGGACCCGCCGGATCTCGTCATCACCGATGTGATGATGCCGCACGTGGACGGGTTCGAGCTGACGCGCTCGCTGCGACAAGACGCGCGCACCGCCACGATCTCCGTGATCATCCTGACCGCCCGCGGTCTATCCGCCGACAAGCTCGAAGGCTTCGCGATCGGCGCCGACGACTACATCGTCAAGCCCTTCGACACACCCGAGCTGCTCGCGCGCGTGCGGGGGGTGCTGCGGCGCAAGCGGGAGATGAAGGATGAATCGCCGCTGACGGGGCTGCCCGGCAACAACCGGGTCCAAGAGGAGGTCGAGTCAAAGGTCACCGCGGGTGAGGACTTCGCGATGCTGCTGGTCGACATCGATCGCTTCAAGCCGTTCAACGACCACTACGGGTTCCCGCGGGGTGACCAGGTGATCCAGGACGTCGCGCTGTTGATGCAGAGCGTGCTGTCGGAGTTGGTCGGCGGCGAGGGGTTCGTCGGGCACCTCGGGGGCGATGACTTCGTCGTCGTGGTGGGGTCGGCGGCGGCGGCGCTGGTGGCCGACACGATCGTGCAGCGCTTCGATGAGGCGACACCGGCCTACTACGACGACGAGGACCTCCAGCGCGGGTGGATCGAGGTGCTGAATCGCCGTGGCGAACCCCAGCGCTACGAGCCGATCACGGTGTCGATCGGCGTCGCGAGCACGCAGCGACGCGTGTTCGCCCATTTCGCCGAGGTGATGGCGATCGCCACCGAGATGAAGAACTTCACGAAGACCACGCCGGGGTCCTCCTGGGCGATCGACCGCCGCACCACGTAGGCCCGCCTACATCGCCGGCGGCGCCGGTTCCGCCAGGTGGAAGCCCTGGCCGTAGCGAACCCCGAGGTCGGCAAGCGTGCGCAGCTCCGCTTCCGTCTCGATGCCCTCGGCGATGATCGTCATGTTCATCTCGTCACCGAAGGAGATCAGCGCCGAGGCGAGGGCCCGCCGGGCGCGGTCGGTATCGATCGCGCGGGTGAGCGAGATGTCTACCTTCACGATGTCGGGGTTCAGCGCCAGGGTGTGCCGCAAGCTGGCGTAGCCGGCCCCGGCGTCGTCGATCGCGATCCGCACGCCGAGGTCGCGCAACGGCTGCAGCGAACGCGCGAGCTCCTCGTAGTCGTCGACCGGCTCGTGTTCGGTGAGCTCGACGACCAGGCGGGGAGCGTCGGGCGCGAGCAGGGCGCGCAGGTCGGGGCTGCGCACGGTGCGGTGCGAGCAGTTCAGGGACAGGTACGAGTCGGCGGGAAGGGCGGGCAGGTGCGACAGCGCGTGTTCGATCGTCGCGAGCTCGAGATGGACCCCCAGATCGAGCGCGGCCGCTTCGGCGAACCATTCGTCGGGTGGCCGGGGCGGCAGGGAGCGGAACCGTGCGAGCGCTTCGAACCCGACGGCGTGCCGGGTCGCGAGGTCGACGATCGGCTGCACGTGGATCGCCACGCCCTCGCCGGTCGCGAACCGGTGGATCTCGGCCGTGCGCGCCTGGAATCGCTCGAGCTCGATCTCCTCGCGGCGAAGCTGCGAGGTCAGCTCCAGCACGATGCCGTCGACGACGTCGGCAGACATGCTCGCGCGCCCGTTGGCGACCCGGTGGATCGAACCGACGATCTCCTCGCCGCCCGAGCCCTTCACCAGGTACCCGACGGCGCCGGCGCGCAACATCTCCATGACGGTGCCGCGGTCTTCGAAGGCCGACAGGGCGATCACACGCGTCCGGGGCGACAGCCGGGAGATCTCACGAGCGGCGCGCGGTCCGCCGCCGGCGGGCATGCTCACATCGACGAGCGCCACGTCGGGTTGCTCACGCGCCGCAATCGCGACGGCCTCGTCGGCATCGGCCGCGGACCCGACGAGGGCGAGTCCGGATTCCTGTGCGAGGAGCTCGGAGAGGGCGTCGCGCAGGGCAGGCTCGTCGTCGGCCACCAGCACGCGTACCTGCGGGCCGGTGCCTACCTGGGGAAGGGGCATGCTCACGGCGACCGACGCTACCACCCGGATCGGGTTCGGAGTAGCACCCGGAGCCGCTCGACGCGCGGTGCGCTCGCGTCGCGGCGAGGAACGGGCCGATGCGAGCGGCGGAGCGGTAGCCTGCGCAGCGATGACCCAGCCGGTGCAGCTCGGGGAGCCGATCTCCCTGCTCGACGTGGAGCGCGTCGCCCACGGCGCGCCCGTGACGCTCGGCGACGGCGCTCGTGCCCGGATCCAGGCCGCGCGGGACGTGATCGAGCGAGCGGTCGCCGCGGGCACGACGATGTACGGCGTGACCACCGGGTTCGGTGCCCTCGCGGATACCCGCATCGACCCGTCGCAGGCCTCGGCCCTGCAGCTCGGCATCGTGACCTCTCACGCCACCGCCGTCGGTCCCGACCTGTTGCGCCCCGAGGCCAGGGCGATGCTGTTGCTTCGGGCCCACGTGCTGGCGCTCGGGCACTCGGGTGTGCGGGTCGAGCTCGTCGAGCGGATGGCGCAGATGCTCAACGCCGACCTGATCCCGGCGGTGCCCGAGCAGGGATCGCTGGGGGCCTCCGGCGACCTCGCGCCGCTCGCGTGCCTGGCCCTGCCGCTGGTCGGGCGCGGACGCATCCTTACCGACGCGGGAAGCGAACCCGCCGCGGACGCCCTGGGTCGGGCGGGTCTGGCACCGATGGAGCTCGAGGCGAAGGAGGGTCTCGCCCTAGTCAACGGAACACAGGGGATGCTCGCGATCGGCGTGCTCGCCCTGGCGCGGGCCGAGCGGCTGCTGCGCACCGCCGACGTGATCGCCGCGATGACGATCGAGGCTTCGCTCGGCACCGATGCGCCGTTCGACGACCGGCTCCAGCGACTGCGGCCGCACCCGGGTCAGTCGGCGTCGGCGGCGAACCTTCGACGTCTGCTGGCGAACTCGCCGCTTCGCGAATCACATCGCGGATCGACGCACCTCGTGCAGGACGCGTATTCCCTTCGGTGCACACCCCAGGTGCACGGGGCGTCGCGGGACACCGCTCGTCACGTCGCCGAGGTGCTGGGGATCGAGGTCAACGCGGTGTCCGACAATCCCATCGTGCTCGTGGGGGCCACGGAGGACGACGATGAGGTTCGAAGCGGCGGCAACTTCCACGGCATGCCGGTCGCGGTGGCGCTCGACTCCCTCGCGCTGTCGCTCGTGTCGGTGGCCTCGATCAGCGACCGGCGAC
>DATECH010000132.1:0-6857 GCA_035287005.1 Actinomycetota bacterium
CGCAAGGAAGGATCCGGGCTCGACCTGCCGATCGCAGCCAGCGTGCTCGCCGCGACGGCCCAGGTGCCGGCGGCTTCGCTCGCCGGTCTCGTGTTCTTCGGCGAGCTCTCGCTGCGCGGCGAGGTGCTGCCGTCACCCGGCGTCCTGTCGGTCGCGATCGCCGCAGCCCAGGCCGGCCTCGCCGGCGTGGTGGTCCCCGTGGGGAACGCGGTCGAGGCGGCGGAAGTCGACGGCGTGCAGGTGATCGCCGTGTCGACCCTCGAGCAGGTCGTCGGGTTCCTGCGTGGCACGTGGCAGCCGCCCGAGGTGGCGGCTGGAGCGGAGCACGCCTGGCAGTCGGCAGGTGTCGACCTCGCCGAGGTGCGCGGGCAGGACCAGGCGCGCCGGGCGCTCGAGGTCGCCGCCGCAGGGGGGCACAACTTGTTGCTCGCCGGCTCACCCGGGGCCGGCAAGACGATGCTCGCGCGCCGGCTCCCCACGATCCTGCCCGAGCTCACCCGTGACGAGGCGTTGGAGGCCACGCAGCTGCATTCGGTTGCGGGGCTGCTCGCCGGGCGCGGGCTGCTGCGGCAGCGCCCGTTCCGGTCGCCCCATCACTCGATCAGCACCGCCGGCTTGCTCGGCGGCGGCTCGACCCAGCTGCGGCCCGGTGAGGCAAGCCTCGCGCATCGCGGGGTGCTCTTCCTGGACGAGCTGACCGAGTTCCGTCGCGACGCGATCGAAGCGCTCCGCCAACCGTTGGAGGACGGGCAGGTCATCGTGACGAGGGCCAGCGGGTCGGTATCGTTCCCCGCGCGGTTCACCCTGATCGCCGCGGCCAACCCCTGCCCCTGCGGCTTTCGCGCCGATCCGGTGCGGCCGTGCGAGTGCCGCGACGACCAGCTGGCGCGCTACCGCGCCAAGCTGTCCGGCCCGCTGCTCGATCGGATCGACCTGCGCCTGAGCGTGCCGCGGCTGACGAAGCACGAGCTCCTCGGCGCGACCGGAGGCGAGGCATCATCGGTGGTGCGTGCCCGGGTGCTCGAGGCGCGGGAGCGTCAGCTCGCGCGGTACGGCGACACCGCATGGACGGCGAACGCGAACCTGCCCGGGCCGCTCGCGCGCCGCGAGGCGTCCTTGACCGAAGCCGGGGAACGGCTGCTCGCCGACGCCGTCGAGGGCTCGGCGCTGTCCGGGCGAGGGTTCGACCGGGTGATCAAGGTGGCGCGCACCATCGCAGACCTTGCGGGCGTGACTCGCGTCGACGTGGTGCACGTCGCCGAGGCGTTGTCGTACCGCGAGGCGTTCGAGCCGGAGAAGCGGGCGGCACGTGCAAGCTGAGTCCGACGACCCGGCCGCCGAGCGGCCACGACCCGAAGGCTTCCCGAGCGGATTCGGCGAGGGTCCCGGCGAGGCCGACGCCGTCATGCTGCTCGCGTGCCTGCTCGGCATCACTCCACGGGTGCGCCACGAGCTGCTGTGGCGCGAGGGGTCCGCCTCGGCCGCGGTGGAGGCGATCCGGGGGGGCGTGGCGGGCTCAGACAACGATCGCGCGTTCCTGCGAAACGCCGACCCGGCTCGGATCCACTCGCGCATCGGTGCCGCCGGCGCGCGCTTCGCGCCGCCCGGCGATCCCGAGTACTGGCCCGCGTTCTTGCGGCTGGACGACCCACCCGTCGGGGTGTTCCTCCGGGGGCGACCGCTGCTCCTGGGGCGCGAGCGCGTCGCGGTCGTGGGGTCGCGTCGGCCCTCCTCGGCGGGCAAGGAGGTCGCCCGGGGGCTCGGGCGCGATCTGGCATCGGTGGGACTGGTCGTGGTCAGCGGCGGGGCGCTCGGCATCGACGCGCGGGCTCACGAGGGAGCACTCGACGTCGGCGGCGTGACGGTGGGCGTCCTCGGCTCGGGGATCGATGTCGAGTACCCCGCGACGAACCGCGACCTGCTCCGTGCGATCGTGCAGCACGGCACCCTCCTCGGGGAGTACCCGCCCGGCGTTCCGGCCGAGCCGTTCCGGTTCCCGGCGCGCAACCGGCTGATCGCCGCCCTGTCGATCGCCGTGGTGATCGTGGAGGGCGTCGCTCGCAGCGGCACGCGCAGCACCGCGGACTTCGCCCTGCAGCTCGGCCTGGATCTGTTCGCGGTGCCCGGACCCGTCGCGAGTCCGCTGACCGACGCGCCGCACGAGCTGATCCGCGACGGCGCCCGGCTGATCCGCGGATCCGACGACTTGCTCGACGACCTGGGCATCGACGCGAGCCGCCGGGCATCGTCGGTGACGCCCGACGGACTGCCATCCGACCAGCACGCCGTGTTCACCGCGCTGATCGAACCGATGCTGCCCGACGCGGTCGCCAGCGCCGCACGGCTGTCCGTCCCCGACACGATCGCCGCGTTGGTCCGCCTCGAGCTCGTTGGGCTCGTCAACGGCAGCGGGGGTCGCTTCCGGCGTGCCTCGCAGCAGGGTGGTCCGAAAGAGGTTGCGGCACAGCACGCGGCAGATGCCGAGGTTCCGGACGCGTAGCGGCCGACGCCCATCCGGGTGATTGCGTCACCCCGGGGTCGCTGGGACGATACGCCCTGGTCGCGACCGGATCCGCCGGCGCGCCTGGAGAGGACCCCGTGTCACCCACACCCACCGACGGCAACGATGGGCTCGCGGCATCCCAACGTGAGCTGATCGAAGCGTTCCTGGCGCATCTGCGGTGGGAGCGGCATCTGTCGGCCAACACGATCGCGGCCTATCGCACCGATCTCCTTCACCTCGCGACGTTCCTGCATCGCGGTGGCTCGTCGCTCGAGACCGCGGAGCAGCTCACGCTTCGCCGGTTCCTGGCGCAGCAGCACGCGCTCGGCTACGCGCGCGCCTCCATTGCCCGGCGCGTGGGCGCGATCCATTCCTTCTATCGGTGGGCGAACGGCGACGGGCGGATCGAGCGGGACCCGTCGCTGCTGCTCGGGCGGCCCAAGGTCGCCAACCGGCTGCCGACGGTTCTGCGCGCCGGCGAGGCCGTCACGTTGATGGAGGCGCCGGGCCCCGACGCCGCGGGTAACGCCGAACCGCTGGAGCGCGCGATCGCGCTGCGCGACGCGGCGATCCTGGAGCTGCTGTACGGCTCCGGGTTGCGGGTGAGCGAGGTCACCTCGCTGACCGCTCTGCAGCTGGATCTCGACGGCGCCCGGGTGAACGTGATGGGCAAGGGATCCAAGGAGCGCCGGCTGCCTCTGTCCGATTTCGCCGTCACCGCGCTCCGCGCCTGGCTCGAGGTCCGCCCCGTGCTCGCGACCGTCCCGACACCGGCGCTGTTCGTGAACCGCAAGCACAAACAGATGAGCCCAAGGGACGTGCGAGCCATGTTGGAAAGCTATGCTGGGGACCTGTTGCCGGGCAGGAGAGTTGGACCGCACACGCTGCGGCACTCGTTCGCGACACACCTGTTGGAAGGAGGGGCCGATATCCGCGCGGTCCAAGAACTGTTGGGACATAGCAGCGTTGCGACCACGCAGCGCTACACGCACGTGTCGCGCGCGCGGCTGTTCGAGGCCCACGAGCGTTCCCATCCGAGGGCCTGATCGGTGAGTCCGTCGAAGAAGCAGGCCGCGGAGCCCGCCACGAAGCCGGCGCCGAAGACCCGTGTCGCCCGGGCGGCCACGAAGGCTGGGACCAAGACGGCAACCAAGGTCAAGGCGACGAAGGCGGCGGAGCAGCTGCAGGACCCGCGGGCGGTCTCGGCCACCGTGCCCCCGCAGGTCGACGACGCGCTCGGCGCGATCTGGCACGCCTTCAAGTCCACGGGCGATATCGAGGCTCGCGAGCGGCTCATCCTTCATTACGCGCCGCTGGTGAAGTACGTCGCCTCGCGGGTCGCGACCGGTCTGCCCGCGTCGGTCGACCAGGCCGATCTGGTGTCCTACGGCATGTTCGGGGTCATCGACGCGCTGCAGAAGTTCGAGCCGGGTCGCGGCAACAAGTTCGAGACGTACGCGATCCCGCGCATCCGCGGCGCGATCATCGACGAGCTGCGCGCGATGGACTGGGTGCCGAGGTCGGTGCGCTTCAAGCAACGCGAGATCGAGAAGGCCCTCACGGATCTCGAGGCGATGTTGAAGCGTCAGCCCACGGAGAAGGAGCTCGCCGAGCGCCTCGGCATGTCGATGGGCGAGCTGCACCAGGTGATCACGCAGATCTCGTTCGTGTCGGTGCTCGCCCTGGACGAGACGGTGTCGGTCGGCGCCGATCGCGGTGAGAAGGTATCGCTCGTCGACACGCTCGCCGACAAGGGGTTCGATCCGAGCACGGGCGTCGAGTCCCAAGAGACCCGCGGGATGCTCGCGGCGGCCATCAACGACCTGTCCGAGCGCGAGAAGATCGTGGTCACCCTCTACTACTTCGAAGGGCTCACGCTCGCCGAGATCGGCGAGATCCTCGGCGTGACGGAGTCGCGCGTGTGTCAGATCCACACCAAGGCCGTCGGCGTGCTGCGCGGCCAGATGACCGAATTCGACTGAAGCGCGCCGCGAGTGTGACTTCGGTCACACGGCAGCTCAGCTGCCTCTCGTAGCGTCAACGCATGGTTCGTCGCCTGCTCGCGTCCGCCGTCATCATGCTGCTGCTGATGGCCCCGGCGCCGCTTCGGGCGGCGGGAACATGGGCGTGGCCGGTGCATGGGGCGATCGTGCGGGGCTATGACCCACCCGACGCGCCGTACGGCGCCGGCCATCGAGGGATCGACATTGCCGCCCCGCCCGGCACCGTCGTCGTGTCCCCGGCAGCGGGGGTCGTGACCTTCGCGGGTCCCGTCGGCGGACGGCTGTTCGTCACGATCGATCACGGTGGGGGCGTGGTGAGTACCGGCTCGTGGTTGACCTCGCTGCTCGTTCGGAAAGGCGATCAGGTCGTGATGGGCCAGCCGATCGCCACGACCGGATGGGGGCATCCCGACCTCGCGGTGCCGCACCTGCACCTCGGCGTGCGTCTCGACGGGGAGTACGTCGACCCGCTCGACTACCTCGGCCCACCTCCGATCACCGATCTGATCCGGCTGGCCCCGCTGTAAGCCCCGACCCCGGCACCCCCGCCGCTCGCCACGGGTAGGATGTCGAGCCTTGCCTACCCGACGCCTCTTCATGCTGCTCGCGATCGCCGCGCTCGCGTTGGCTGCGGCCCCCGCGCACGCCGCGACGTCGGCTGACCCCTGGCCGCAGTTCCAGGGCGATGCGGGTCGCGCGGGGTTCGCCGAGCACGCCCCCGCGTCGCCCTATGAGGTCGCCTGGGAGGCGTCCACCGGGATCGGCGACGCGACCCAGGTGAGCGGGTTGCCGATCCCGATCATCGCCGGCACGCTCGCCATCGTCGTCGGTCGTGAGGAGGTCGCCGCCGTCGACATCGCCGCCGGCACGGTCGCGTGGACCGCGCCACGCGCGCTCGGCCCGTCGTCCCCCCCGGCGGTCGCGGGCGAACTCCTCCTGTTCCTCGAGGGGGGCGGCGACGAGTCGGCGTCCGCCTCCGGCACTCCCTCGGCCTCGTCGTCCGCGAGCGCGACTCCCAGCGTCGTGAGCGGCGCTCCGGATGCCTCGAGGACGGCGACGGCCTCCGCAACCCCGGCGCCCGCCGCCACGGTCTCGAGCGTCGTTGCGATCGACCTCCGAACGCGTGAGCGCGCGTGGACCGTCGCCCTGTCCGAGGTGAGTCACACCGGCGTGCTGCTCGAGGGGGGAACGGCGTTCGTCGGTGCCGACGACGGCACGATCACCGCCGTGAACGCCACGAACGGGAGCGAGCGTTGGAGCGTCGACGTCGGCGACCATGTGACGGCGCCGATCGCGGCGAGCGACGGCCTCGTCCTGGCCAGCGTCCGCCCCGAGACGCGTGAGGCTCCGAGCCTTGTCGCGCTGCGCGCCGCCGATGGTTCCGAGGCGTGGCGCTACGGTCCGTCGGGAACCGTGCTCGACCTCGGCGCCCCCAGTGTTGCAGGCGACGCCGTGTACCTCGTTGCCTCCGACTCCACGGTGCGTGCGGTCGGGCTTGGCGATGGCGCCGAGCGCTGGGCCTCGCCGCTGTACTCGCCGTCGGCCGGATCGCCGCCCGCCGTCAGCGGTCAGGGCGTCTTCGTGACCGACCAGTCGGGCACGATCTACAACTTCGATCCGGCGAGCGGCGCCGAGCGGTGGCGCTACGCCAGCAACCGCTTCGCGGTCAGCGGTCCGATCGTCACGTCGACGGCACTGCTCCAGCCGACCAGCGACGGCACGATCGTTGCCGTCGACATCGCCTCGGGCCATCAGGTCTGGCACGGGTCGGTGTCGGACAGCCTGGTGATCGGCCTCGCGGCGTCGAGCGAGGTAGTGGTCGCGTCACGCACCGGCACGTCGCCGGGCCTGGTGGGATTGCGCACCGATCCGGCGGGCCTGACCGAGGACGTCACGAGCCCGACCACGAGCGATCCGGCCGGGCTGTTGCTCGCGTGGCTGGCGGCATCGGTGCCGATCGTCGCCCTTGCGGTGCTGCTCGGAAGATCGCTGTACCGCAGGATGGGTCCGGCCGATCTCGGGGGCGCCGACGTCGACGACATCGTCGACCCGTGGGAATCGGATCCGGAGGATCAAGCGTGAGCAACAAGAAGAAGCGGAAGCGGCCCGCGGGCACCACCTCGTCGTATCGGACGCCGGCCGCGAGCACCGGCCCCCAGCGGCGCGGCCTGCTCGACGGGATCCTCGCGCCGCGGACGCCTGGCGCGTCGCCGATGCCGCGCCTGCGTTCCACGCTCGCGCGCGGCGCGACCACCGCGCTGGCGATCCCGTGGCTCATCGTTGCGATCCCCGTGACCATGCTCCTGGTCTGGTCGCTGCTGGTCGCGCTCGGCTTCCAGGGGCCCTTCACG
>DATECH010000133.1:0-2636 GCA_035287005.1 Actinomycetota bacterium
CGGATCGCCCCAGGCGTTCGCCTTCAACGTCCCTCCGTGCGCGCGGCCGGGGCGATCACCGTCGAGCGCGGTGATCGCAAGACCGTGAGGAAGAGCTAGACCGTGACCGGCGGATGTGTCCGCGCTGCGAGGGCATGGGCAGCGTGACCGACTTCGACCTATCTAAGCTGTACGACGACAGCCTGTCGCTCAACGAGGGTGCGCTCACGATCCCCGGCTACAGCATGGACGGCTGGTACGGCCGCATCTTCACCTCGGGTCCTCGCTCACCGACGTCACCTACGTCTTCGCCGAGCCGACGATCGGGCTGCACCCGCACGACATCAAGCGGATGAACGACCTGCTGCAGCAGCTTCGCGACAAGGGCAACACCGTGCTGGTCGTGGAGCACAAGCCGGAGGTGATCGACATCGCCGAGCACGTCGTCGACCTCGGCCCGGGCGCCGGCACCGAAGGTGGCGAGGTGGTGTTCGAGGGCACCGTCGAGGGGCTGCGGGCCAGCGACACGATCACCGGGCGACACCTGGGCTTGCGCCCAGGGATGTGCAGTACCACCAAGCTCACACAGTGCGCAAGGCTCGGGTAACGAACGTCTGCGGCCACCCGTACGGGCATCGCCTGACCGAGGCGGCCGACAAGGTCCGGGGCCGACCGTGACCGGATCGACACCGGTTCGGCAGGAGGGTACGCACCGGCGGTGCCCAGCCATGGCCGTGTGAGACTGGATGCCCACCCCTGGACGGACCAAGACAAGGCTGCCCAAGTCCTGGCCTGGTCGCTGGATGAGCGGCGAGCGCCTGAACCTCGAGTCGGTCGAGTTCTCCAGGCTGCTCTGGGGGTGAGATGGTGGCGGGGATGGCCTGCTCGCCACGTTCACGCCGTTCTGATCAGCTCGTGGAGGTGTCGAGGCTTGTCGCCAACCTCCCCTGTAACCCGTCGGCCTCGTGCAGTTGCGCACGATCTGCTTGGGGTGTGCCCACCTCCGGAGTCGCGCCGGGCCTACGGTGGTTCCCAACCCCCCCAGAACAGCGCTACGGTCGGCAGCCCGGCGACCGTGTTCCCGGAGCAGGTCCCGACACCTCGGCCCTTGTAGACATTGACCGTGTCGGTGGGAGCCACTCCCTGCGCATCGATCGTCCGCAGGTAGAAGCACACCCCCGACTCCGACAGTCGGGCGACGTTGATTTCGCCGTAGTTCCACACGCGGAACGAGACCGCGTAGCTGTTGGCGAGCGACGATGCCTGGTCGGCCGCGACCCAATCGATGCCGGGCTCTGCGTTGCGCATCGAGGCCAGGGTGATGCCGGTGTAGGTCACGTTGTCCGTGTAGACGGCCTTGGCGGTGGAGAGCGCCACCTGGAGATCGGTCATCGCCAGGCGGTCCATCGCGCGCTCCTTCGCCGAGAGGAACGTCGGGATGGCCATGGCGAGCAGGACCCCGATCGTGACGATCACGGTCACCAGCTCGATGATCGTGAAGCCGCTCTCCTCCTCGTGCAGCGCGCGCAGCCGCATCGGTCCTCTCCGGTCCTGGTGGTCGCCCTTCGTCGGAGAATCGGCCGAACGGGGGAGGAACTTGAATCCAGGGTTGACCTTCGGGGAACCTCGGGGCCGTGCCTGGTGGCCGGTCAGGGACCGATGGGCCCGTGCCGGACGCGCTCGAGCGCCTCGGCCGCGGACGCCGCGAGGAGCTCGGCATCCCCCGCGGCCCCTACGAAGCGGAACCCGCGCTCGATCATCGCGCTCGCGCGGTCGGCGCCGGGCGCGTGGATCCCGGGAACGATCCCGGCCGCCTGTGCGGTGGCTACGACGGCGTCCAGGGCGTGGAGCATCGCGGGGTCGGTCAGGTCGGCGAAGGACTCGAGCCCCGTGGTGAGGCTGAGGTCGGCGGGGCCGACGTAGAGGCCGTCCAGGCCTCGCGTGGCGGCGATCTGGGCTACGGCGGCGAGCCCCTCGACGGTCTCGATCTGCGCGAAAGCCAGGACCTGCTCGTTCGCGCGCTCCGTCTGTTCGCGCCCCGCCCCGAACGCGCCATGGATCGGACCGTACGAGCGCGAGCCTAGCGGTGGGTAGCGGCAGGCTCGAACGAACGCCTCGGCCTGTTCTCGCGAGTCGACCATCGGGCAGATCACGCCCCGGGCGCCGAGGTCGAGCGCGCGCATGACGAGCCCGGGGTCGTTCCACCGCAGGCGCACGAACGGCACCGCGCCGGCCGCCTCGATGACCGCCGCGATCGCGCCGACGTCCTCGAGGCCGGCCGTGCCGTGCTGAAGGTCCAGGGTGACGGCGTCGAACCCGGCCTCCGCGACGACCGCCGCAGACGCGGAACCCTCGAACGTCAGCCACGCGTTCAGCGCGGCCACGCCGTCCGCCCAGCGCTCCCGGACCCGGTCCGTCACGTGTCGCATCGTAGACGGCAGGTACCCGCAAGGTGCGGGCAGGGACCGGCGAGCGGTGCCGACGCGCGAGGCGTCCCCCTACCGCGCGAGCGCCAGGCGGTCGATCGCGGGCAGGCCCGCGAACTGGTCGAAGCTCCAGCCCACCACGCGATCGCACGTGATCGTCACGCCGTTGTCGAAGAGGTACGGGACCCACGGCACGACCTCTTCCATCAGGTGCGTGTCCAGGTCCGCCCA